>NZ_AUKV01000050.1:0-43683 GCF_000424945.1 Streptomyces sp. 142MFCol3.1 | reverse complement strand
ACCGACACACCGGACCACACGACGGCTGCAACGGGCGGATCACCGGCACGGACCCGACCCACCCACCGGACAGACGGCGAAACGGCCCGACAGCCGGCCCCGGCCCGGCAGCAACCGCTACTTCGTGCAGCCCTTCTGCCCGGACTTCAGCGTCGCGCACGCCGTCGCGTCGCCCGCGTCCTTCACCGCCACCATCGGCGTGTAGGCGTCCGTGTCCGCCTGGACCGACCCGGTCTGCTTCGCCGCGCTGCCCGAGGACACGTCCACCTGGTCACCGGCCGCGGCCTGGGTGATGCGGGCCCAGGCAGCACCGCAGGTCTTGCTGTAACGCACCTCGACGAGCGCCGTACCGACCGTCGCGCTGGACGTCGTCCGGGCCAGTTCGCCGCCGCAGCCCATGTTCTCCGGGTCCTTGCCGGTGCACTCGGCGCCGCTGCACTTGACCCCGGCCGGCAGCTCGGGATTGGCAGCCGCGGAGGTCGCGGGCGACTTCGGCGTACCGCCCGCCTCCTTCTTGTCGTCCCCACTGGTGAGGAACACGGCCACAGCGACCACCACGAGCGCCCCCACGACCCCCGCGAGGAACATCGTCAGCCGCCGCTTCCGCCGCGCCCCGTTCCCCGCCGCACGGCGCGCTCCCCCGGGCCGCGCGTCCTGAGGCCCGCCCGGCCCACCGGGCCGGGCCGGTCCGGCCGACGCCGAGGGCCCGTACCGCCCCACCGGATCCGACGGCGAGGGAACGACCCCCCAACTGCCGCCCCGCGCACCACTCCCGTACGAGGACGACTCGCCCGCGTCCGGCCCGGACGGCTGCACCGGCACGGAGGACACAGAAGAGCCCGACAAGCCGGACGACCCCGACGGCCCGGACGACGGCACCGAGGGCGACACCCCCGCAGGCCCGGCAACCCCGGGCGTCACGGTCGCACTGCCGCCCTTGCGCGTGGCCTGCCGCCCGTTGCCCCCCTTGCCCGGAGCCGACCCCGGTCCCGGCCCGAACTCACCGAGCGCGGCACGCGCCTGGGAGATCCGGATCGCCTCCATGGTCATGTCGTGACGCATCTCCGAGCGGCTCCAGGCACGCTCGGCCAGCTCCCACATGGTCGTCAGATGGACGGGATTCGTCCCGGTCACCTCGGCGAGCGCGACGATCGCACCCTTGGGCGCGAGAAGCCGTCCGTTGAGGTATCGCTCCCAGGACGTCTTGCTGTAGCCGGTGCGGTCGGCCACAGCGGCGACGCTCAGACCGCTCCGGTCCACGAGCCGGCGCAGCTGACTGGCGAACTCCTTGACCTGCGGATCGAGTTCATCCGGCAAGGCCCTCCAACGAGGCATTGCTTCCCCCCTCTTTCCCCCCGTACATGCACGACTGTTCCCCCTGCGCACGGCGCTTCCGCCGAGTCCCCGTTCTGGCTACCCACAGGGATGCGCCCGGTCAGGATCTCAGTTCCCGGGATGGGGGCGCACGGGAGCATCGACCCGGGGCATGCACCGTTGCACGCCCGCCGGACCGCGGTCCAGTGTCCCACCGGCACCTTGTACGACCGGCCGAACCCCCGCCCCCACCAGAACGTCCCAACCGCCCGGATTGCCCACGTTATACCGGCTGTTGACATGGATCAGTGCACATCCTCCAACTTGTCAAGACATCGACACAACGGGAACACAAGAGCGACCTCAGGGACCGCGGAAGCACTCGGCTCCCCCGGCAGCGACGGCACCACCGCGGACGGCGGGACGGAGCAGGAGCGGCTTGGGCGGAGCAGGAGCCGCGAGCCGGGAGCGAGAACCGCACGGCACCCCGCCGGGCCGCGGTTCCCGGGGCTCAACGCGGACTCCGTACCGGAATGGTCACTTCCGTGCCACAGCGAACTGCCAGGTGTTGAAGAGCCTGTCGGCGGTGCACAAGGGTTGACCCAGGGCGGAACACCCGCCCGGCCGCGGCCCGTCCTTACTCGGGGGAGAGGACGGGCCGCTCTCGTACCCACCCCGCCCACCGACGCCACGGTGCAGAGGGCGAGCATCGGGCCGAAGGTGCACACGACGGGCCAGTAGCCCGAGGTGACATAGCCGAAGGTCACCGCCTCGACCGTGCCGAAGACGACCAGGGGCGCCCGGCCGCGGAAGGCGACGGGCAGATGCGGCGAGGACGACCAGCCCGTCGGCCGGTCCGTCGAGCGCCGGCCAGCCCTGCTTCGCCGGCTCCTGTCCGAGCAGCACGGCCACGCAGACCGTGGCGAGCGCGATCAGCGTGTCGACGGCGAACGGGCGGGGCGGCCAGCAGCGCATCGGCGCAGCCTAGCGCCGCTTCCCCGACCACTGCGTCAACCTTTCGCGGTACCGCGGAAGTTGCAGGAACCGCGGGCCTACCGCGTTTGAGCGTGCGGGAGTTCGAACCGTCGGGGGACGCGGAGGGTATGGGAAGGCCCGTGCGTTAGGTGACCACGACACAACGCGGCACGGTGGCCCGCGCCCTCCGGGGGAGGCGCGGGCCACCGTGCCGCGGACCCCGGACTCAGCGCACCGTGAAGTGCAGCGTGTCGTCCAGGAACGGGATCACCAGCCACGGGCCGGGCTGCGCCATCATCGCGAGCAGCACGATCGCGGCACCCAGCACGCCGTACGTGACCATGTCGGTGAAGCGGGAGCGGACCGCGAGCATGCCCACGTCGGGCAGCATCCAGCGCATCACGGCGCCGGCCAGCAGCGCGGCGCCGATCAGGATCGTGCCGAAGCGGAACACGTCGAGCGCGGTCAGCAGCAGTCCGAGACCGACGGCCGACAGCACGGCGAGGATCGGCCACTGCCGGGCGGGCGCGGGGGCGTCCCCGGGCGCGGCCCGGCCGCCGCCCTCGGGCCGCGCGGTGTCCCGGGTGAACAGGGGGAAGCGCCGCGTGGTCCGCCGCGGCCTGCCCTCGGCGTCGGGCGCGCTGATGGCATCCCGCACGGTCTCCTCGGCGTCCTCGACGGCCGAGTCGGCGCCGGCGCTCCGCGCGCTGCGCGCCTCGCTGTCCTTGGAGCCTCGCTCAGCCGACACTGCGCTCCGCCGCCTCCACCACGTTGACGAGCAGCTGGGCGCGGGTCATCGGGCCGACGCCGCCCGGGTTCGGGGAGATCCACGCCGCGACCTCGGCGACGTCCGGGTGCACATCGCCGACGATCTTTCCTTCGGCGCTGCGCGAGACACCGACGTCGAGGACGGCCGCGCCGGGCTTCACGTCCTCGGCCCTGATGAGGTGCGCGGAGCCCGCCGCGGCGACGATGATGTCGGCGCGCTTGAGGTGCGCGGAGAGGTCACGGGTGCCGGTGTGACACTGGGTGACCGTGGCGTTCTCGCTGCGCCGGGTCAGCAGCAACGGCATGGGGCGCCCGATGGTCACGCCGCGGCCGACGACCACGACCTCCGCGCCCTTGATCTCCACGCCGTACCGGCGCAGCAGGGTCAGGACGCCGTTGGGGGTGCAGGGCAGCGGGGCCGGCTCGTTCAGCACGAGACGGCCGAGGTTCATCGGGTGCAGGCCGTCCGCGTCCTTGTCCGGGTCCATCAGCTCCAGGATGCGGTTCTCGTCGATGCCCTTGGGGAGCGGCAGCTGGACGATGTAGCCGGTGCAGGCGGGGTCCTCGTTCAGTTCCCGCACCACCGCCTCGATCTCCTCCTGCGTGGCGGTCGCGGGCAGTTCACGCTGGATGGAGGCGATGCCGACCTGGGCGCAGTCGCGGTGCTTGCCCGCGACGTACTTCTGGCTGCCGGGGTCGTCCCCGACCAGGATCGTGCCGAGGCCGGGCGTGACGCCCTTCTCCTTCAGGGCCGCCACGCGGGCGGTCAGATCGGACTTGATCGCGGCTGCGGTGGCCTTGCCATCGAGAATCTGGGCGGTCATGACTCCATCCTCGCGGATGACCCGGTCATGGTTCCAATCCGGGCACCCGGCGGCCCGCCGACGACGGCCGGCACAATGTCCCGCCATGATCACTGATGTTGCACTTGCACAACACATAGGGAATGTGGCTGGACAAGTAAGAGGGGCTTAAAGAACCATGAGCAGCACAGTGCCGCGGGCAGTACCGGGGGGACGGACCGCTCTGTAGAAAATTCCTCCGACCGTGCCCCGCGTCGTCCCCGCACCAGGCAACGGAGGAACACCCGCCATGAGTTTCGGCGACCCGAACAACCCCTACGGGCAGCCGCCCCAGCAGCCTCCGGCCGCTCCCGGCTACGGCTACCCCCAGGCTCCCGGCGTACCCCCGCAGGGTTACGGATACCCGCAGCAGCCGGGTTACCCCGGCTACCCGGGCTCGAACCAGATGCTCCCGCAGACGATGCCGGGCCTGCTGGTCACGGCCCGCGTCTTCCTGTTCATCATCTCCGCGGTGCAGATCATCGCGGCGCTCGCCTGGTTCTACGTGGCCGCCATCGCCAACGACGTCTCGAACACGGCGGACAGCTACAGCTCGTCGAACGACGACGTGTTCAGCAGCTTCAGCGACGGCGCCGACATCGCCACCGGCGTCCTCGTGCTCATCGCGCTGGTCGCCGCGGGTCTCGCGGCCCTGTCCATCACGCTCGGCGTGAAGTTCGGCCGGGGCGGCCAGGGTGTCCGCATCACCACCGTCATCTACGGCGCGCTCGGCGGGATCGTCGGTCTGATCATGCTCTTCGTCGGTCTCGACTCGGGCATGGCCTCCGCCGTCATCTTCCCGCTGATCTGGGTGGTCTTCGCCGCCATCATCACGGCCGCTCCCGTCGTCTCGAGCGGCACCGCCTGGTTCGCCCGCCCGCGCTACTGAACACCCCGGCGCAGGCGTCGAGTTCGCAGCACTGAACAGTTCACGCCATTCGCTCCAAGGGCCGTGTCTCACCCGAACAAGGGGGCGACACGGCCCTGGTGCTTCCGCCTGCCCTGAATCCCGTAGCCGCGCGTGCCCGGGTGACGGACCTTGTACAGCATCGTCGTGGTACCCGCGCCGACCACGGAGTCGAGGTGTGGGCTCCGCGCCACGACCGCCTGCGCTCCCCTGGGGGCCTCGACGAGGCGACGCCCCGGCCTGCCGACCGGGCTCTCGCACGTAGTGACCCCGGGACTTCCGTGGTACCCCGACGACGGGCACGGCCCCCGGCTCCCGAGGGGGAGGCCGGAGGCCGTGGTGTCGCCGCCGCCGGGGCGCGGCCGTCGCTGCTGCCGCACCCCCCGGACGTCCGTCAGTGGAAGAAGTGGCGCGTGCCCGTGAAGTACATCGTGATGCCCGCCTTCTTCGCGGCCTCCACGACCAGTTCGTCACGGACCGAACCGCCGGGCTGGACCACGGCCTTGACGCCCGCCTCGGCCAGGATCTCCAGACCGTCGGGGAACGGGAAGAACGCGTCGGAGGCGGCGTACGAGCCGCGGGCGCGCTCGGCGCCGGCCCGCTCCACCGCGAGCTTCGCGGAGTCGACGCGGTTGACCTGGCCCATGCCGACACCGACGGAGGCGCCGTCCTTGGCGAGCAGGATCGCGTTGGACTTCACCGCGCGGCAGGCACGCCAGGCGAAGGCCAGCTCGTCGAGCTCACCCTGGCCGAGGGCCTCACCGGTCGCGAGGGTCCAGCTCGCCGGGTTGTCGCCGTCGGCCTGGAGGCGGTCGGTGACCTGGAGCAGCGCGCCGCCGTCGATCTGCTTGACCTCGACCGGGTTCGCGGGAGCCCGGTGGGCGCGCAGCACGCGGATGTTCTTCTTCTTGGTGAGGGCTTCGAGTGCGCCGTCCTCGTACTCGGGCGCGACGATGACCTCGGTGAAGATCTCGGCGACCTGCTCGGCCATCTCCTTCGTCACCGGCCGGTTGACGGCGATCACACCGCCGAACGCGGACAGCGGGTCGCAGGCGTGCGCCTTGCGGTGCGCCTCCGCGACGCTCGACGCGACCGCGATGCCGCACGGGTTGGCGTGCTTGATGATCGCGACGCACGGGTCGGTGTGGTCGTACGCGGCACGGCGCGCGGCGTCCGTGTCGGTGTAGTTGTTGTACGACATCTCCTTGCCGTGCAGCTGCTCGGCCTCGGCGAGGCCGCCCGTGCCGTCGACGTACAGCGCGGCACCCTGGTGCGGGTTCTCGCCGTAGCGGAGGGTGTTCTTGCGCGCGTAGGTCGCGCCCAGGAAGTCGGGGAGGCCGCTCTCGTCGACGGCCGCGTAGTCGTCCGCGAACCAGGAGGCGACGGCGACGTCGTACGCGGCGGTGTGCTGGAAGGCCTCCGCGGCGAGCCGCTTGCGGGTGCGCAGGTCGAAGCCGCCGACCTTGACGGCGGCGAGGACGTCGCCGTACCGGCCCGGGCTGGTCACCACGGCGACCGACGGGTGGTTCTTGGCGGCGGCGCGGACCATCGACGGGCCGCCGATGTCGATCTGCTCGACGCACTCGTCGGGCGTCGCGCCGGAGGCGACGGTCTCGCGGAACGGGTAGAGGTTGACGACGACGAGGTCGAACGGCTCGACGCCCAGCTCCACCAGCTGCCGCTGGTGGTCGGGCAGCCGCAGGTCGGCGAGGATGCCCGCGTGGACCTTCGGGTGCAGAGTCTTGACGCGGCCGTCCAGGCACTCGGGGAAGCCGGTCAGCTCCTCGACCTTGGTGACGGGGACGCCGGCCGCGGCGATCTTCGCGGCGGTGGAGCCGGTGGACACCAGCTCGACACCGGCTTCGTGCAGTCCGCGAGCGAGCTCCTCGAGCCCGGTCTTGTCGTAGACGCTGACGAGCGCGCGCCGGATGACCCGCTTGGTGCCCTCGGTGTTCTCGGCCGTGACTGTGCTGTCGGCGGTCACTGGATAACTACCTTTCGTCCCTCAATGCGATAGCCGTTGCGGGCGAGCCGCCCCACGACATCGACGAGCAGCCTTCGCTCGACTTCCTTGATGCGCTCGTGAAGAGCGCTCTCGTCGTCCTCGTCCCGGACCTCCACCACGCCCTGCGCGATGATCGGTCCGGTGTCGACGCCGTCGTCGACGAAGTGGACGGTGCATCCGGTGACCCGCGCGCCGTACGCGAGCGCGTCGCGCACGCCGTGGGCTCCCGGGAAACTGGGCAGCAGGGCGGGATGCGTGTTGACGAACCGCCCCCCGAACCTGGCGAGGAATTCCTTCCCCACGATCTTCATGAACCCGGCGGAGACGACGAGATCGGGCTCGTACGCCGCGGTCGCCCCGGCGAGCGCCGCGTCCCACTCCTCGCGGGTGTCGTAGTCCTTGACCTTGCACACGAAGGTCGGCAGCCCGGCCCGTTCGGCGCGTGCGAGCCCCTCGATGCCCTCCCGGTCGGCGCCCACGGCCACGATCTCGGCGCCGTAGCCCTCGGTGCCCGCGTCCGCGATGGCGTCGAGCATTGCCTGCAGGTTCGTACCTGATCCGGAGACCAGCACGACGAGGCGCTTGGCCTTGGCCACGGCGGGGCCCTTTCTCGGGGAAGCGTTTGTACGGTCGTACGAATGCATCGCGCCCCGGGATACGGGGAAGTCTACGAAGCGGCCGACCGTCAGCAACGATACCGGCACATCGGACGGCCCCCACGGGACGGGGGCGTGGCCGGAAGGTAGCGTCTGGAGAGGATCCACCCGGGAACGTCCGGCAAGGATCCGTCCCGGAACACAGTCCCGCGCGGGGAACGCCCCGTGCGCGCGGGACGTTGACCAGGGACGGGCACGAACGCCCGGGACACGGGTCCCGGGAACACCCGCGGCGCGGGCCCCGGAAACCGGGGCGCGGGCCCTGCAAGACATCCGGGGCGCGAGCCCGGGGTAGGACGCTCGGGGCGCGCGTCGCGAGCACGACGTCGTGCGGACACGCCGCCCGCCAGACTCACCAAGGGGAAGACGCACACCTGATGCCGGACCGCAGTCTCCGACTCCCTCCGCTGCTGCTGCGCGAGCGGCGCCCTTCGCCCACCCCGCCCCGGTCGGACGGGGAGGCGCCGGCGGGTGGACAGGGCTCCTCGGGCGGCCACGGCCGAGCCGGCGGGAACGGCTCCTCGGGCGACGGCGGCCCCGACGGTCCTCCCCCGCCCTCGGACGACAACCCGTTCGCTCCGCCGCCGGAGGGCACGCCCGACCGGCCGTGGCAGCCGCGGCGCCCCACGAACGGCGGCGACACCGAGGAGAACGGCGACTCCGGGCAGCCCGGCGGCGGGTACACCCCGTGGGGCAGCCAGTGGAGCGACCGCCAGCCCGGGCCCTCGTCCGGCGGCGGCTTCGGCGACCGACCCGGTGCCCCGCAGGGGCAGGGCGGCCCTGAGGGCCCCGGCAGCGGTCCCACCGGTATGCGCTGGGACCCGACCGACCCGGCCCAGCGCCGCGCACGCTATGCGCTGCTGTGCGGCATGTGGGCGTTCTTCTTCGCCCTCTTCAGCTGGCCTTACGTGGCGCTGCTGCTCGGCGCGCTCGCCCTGTACTGGGGCGGCAGCTCCCTGCGCGCCAAGCCCCGCACCCCGGACCCGGACACTCCCGCGCCCGCGCCCGAGGCGAGCGGGCGGCCGCAGAGGACGGCCGCGGTGAGCGGGATCGTGACCGCGTCGCTCGCCATCGTGATGGTCGCCGCGACGTTCACCGCGCACCTCGTGTACAGCGACTACTACTCATGCACGAACGACGCGCTCACGAACGCGGCGAAGCAGTCCTGCAACGACCTCCTGCCGAAGGAGCTCCGGGGCGTCCTCGGCACGAACGGCTGACCTTCCGGCCCATCGCACCGCGGGCACATCCGCGTGCCACTAAGCCGGTCCGGTCCGGCCGGTCCGGCGGCAACCCGTCGGTCACGCACCGCCCGGGCGCGGTCCCGGGGCTCCTGGGCCCCGGGGCTCCATCCCTTCCGCGCTCTCACCACGATCCCGGGGTTCCGGCGTCCCGCACGTCCGCGTCCCGCATGTTCGTGGGCTCCACGCCCTCACACCGGATCCCGGGGCTCCGGCGGCCCCGCGACGTCCCGCAGCTCCGCGCCCCATGGGTTCGTGGGCTCCACGGCGTCACGCGGGCCCGGGTCCCGAAGCCCACGGACCTCGTGCGGAGCGGGGTCCCCGGGGTCCGAGGGCCCCGCGGCGTCGCGTGAGAGCAGGTACCGGGGGTCCGTCAGGTCCGTAGTGTCCCGCGGAGCCCGGTCCCGGGCCTCCGAGGAGTCACCCCCGTCCGGCCCCGACGACTCCGGGCGCTCCGCGGCGTCGCGGACGGCCGGATCCGGAAGTCTCGCGGCCTCGCGCAGGGCCGCCCAGCGGGCCTCGCGGGACGCCTCCTCGTGCCAGGGGAACCCCTCGGCGTCCGCGGCGGGCTCGTGCCGGAAGGGCCCCGTGGCGTCCGCGGGATCCTCGTCCCACAGGGACCCCGGGGTGTCCAAGGGCAGGAAGTCGTACGGTTCGAAGTCGTCGGCGGGTCCGCGGCCGGCCGCCGCGGCCCCGCCGGCGGGTACTCCGGCGGGCGGCTCGCCCAGGTCGTACCGCGGTCGCGGACGCGACAGCCCGTACGGCCGCGATCCCCACGGCAGCCGGAAGGGAGAGAAGGCCGGACGGCGCCGCAGGGCCTTCCCGGCCGCCGGGGAGCCGCCGGCCGCGGCCGCCCGCGGCCCGCGCCGCCCCCGCAGCCCCACCGCCACGGGCACGCCGACGGCCGCCGCCCACAGCGCAGCCGCGGGCCCGACCTGCCACCACACGGGCCCGAAGTCGGTCAGTGCGGCCACCCCGAGCGGCCCTCCGGCCAGCGCGGCGAGCAGGCCGAACGCGCTGCCGCACAGTCCGGCGGCCAGCAGCGCGGCACCCGCCGTCCGCTTCCGGGACCAGGCCTCCTGCGCCGTTCCGTCCGGCGGTGCCGCGACACCCGCCACGAACCAGGCGACCGTCGCCCCGGCGGCGACGGGCAGCACCCCGGTCGCCCAGCCGAACGGCCCCTTCTCGCCCGGGACGGCCGCCAGCAGCGGAAAGGCGGGCAGCAGGTCGGTCGAGGCGCGGGGCCCCGCCGCGGCCACGGACAGCGGCGCGGCGACATGCCCGGTTCCCAGGACGACCCCGGGGCCGAGGCCGTAGGCCGCCCCCCAGACCGCCGCGTTCGGGACCAGCGCGAGACAGAGCAGCAGGACGGCGAGACGGCCCGACCACACGTCCGTGAGCTGGAGGAACGAGTCCCGGGCCACTCCCCCGTGCCACACCAGCGACACCGCGACGAGCAGGGCCCCGCCCCCGACGAGCACCGCCGTCCCGGCCCCGGCGGCCCGCAGCGCACCCCCGAGGAGCCGGTCCTCGCCGCCGAGGAGCCGTTCCCCGACGGCGACGAGAGGCCGTACGGCTGCGGCCGGACGGGCGGGCAGGCCTCGTGGGACCCGCGACGCCCCGGGCGGCAGCGGGCCCCGGGGGCGCCCGTACGCCGTCCAGACCCCCGCCCCCGCGGCCCCCGCGGCGAACAGCGGCAGGCACACCGCGGTCCACACCCAGGAGGGCCGCAGGGCGCCGCCCGAGGCGTAAAGGGCGGCGGCCATGCCGACGGACAGGTAACCGGCGACGACCCCGGCCCATGCCGTGGCGGGAGCCGCCCGCACCTCCTCGGCCGCGTCCCTGGCCGCCCGGTGCACCAGCCACAGGGGGAGCGCCAGAAGGAGCAGCGGTGTCACTCCGACCGGCATGGGCAGGCCGGAGAGGGTGTCGGTGCGGATCAGCTCGACGCCGTGGGCGAGGAGCCACAGGGACGCCGCGACGTGCAAGGCTCCGCCGGGCCCGCTGTCCGGGTACGGGGAGCTGATCCACAGGGCCATGACGAGGACGGCGAAGGAGCCGAGCCCGAGGCCCGCCGCGACGGCGCCGCCGAGGAGGCCGGAGCCCAGTCCGGGTGATCGGTCGCGCAGCCGGACGAGCAGAATCGGCAGTGGCGGCCTGCGGTCGGTCATGTGGGTCACGCCCGCCATGCTCCCAACGACACGCGCTTTCCCGTCGTAACAGGCGAACCTCGGATGTGTCGCTCAATATGCATCTATGTACTTTTTCGTACGAAAGGGCGCCTCGTGACGCGGAGTCCTCAGACCCCCCTGCCCGGCCCCAAGGAGCGCCGCCGCCTGCGCGAGGCCAAGTCGCTGACCCAGGCCGAGGTCGCCACGAAAGTGGGCGTCACCCGCGAGACGGTGCGCTCGTGGGAGTCCGGCCGTACGACACCACGCGGCCGCAAACGGGAGGCGTACGCGAGACTGCTCACCGAACCGGCCTCCTCCGAGGTTTGGGCGACCACCCGTCAGGAGCGGTCCGTGCCCGCCCTGGTGGGCGCCGCCACCGGTCCGGGCGGCGACGCCGCGGGTTCCACGGGGCCGGCGCCCCTGCCCGGGAACGCGCCATGCACGCTCCCCGCAGACGGGCTGACGCCCGCTCAGGCCTTCGACGCGCTCTACGCGTTCTGCGCCCCCGCCCTCGTACGGCAGACGTATCTGCTCACCGGGCGGCGCGAACTGGCGCGCGAGTCCGTGGAGCGCGCCTTCCAACAGGCCTGGCACAACTGGCCCGCGGTGGCCGTGGACCGGGACCCCGCCGGGTGGGTGCGGGCGACGGCGCACGAGTACGCCCTCTCCCCCTGGCACCGCCTGCGCCCCCGCCACCGGCAGCCGGAGCCGCCGCCCGCCGACGCGGCCGACCGCGCGCTCCTGGACGCCCTGCTGACGCTGCCGCCCGTGCACCGGCGCACCCTGCTGCTCTACGACGGCGTCGGGCTCGACCTGCCGGAGACGGCGGCCGAGACGGAGGCGAGTACGCCCGCCGCGGCCAACCGGCTGCTGCACGCGCGCGAGACGCTCGCGACGCGCCTGCCCGACCTGGCGGTGCCGGATGTGCTGCACCGGCGGCTCGCCGAGCTGGCGAGCACGGAACGGCTGCGCGCCGCCAAGCCGCGCACGGTCCGCTGGGGCGGCGAGCGCCGCGCCGAGCGCTGGACCCGGGCCGCCATCGCGTTCACGGTGCTGCTCATCGGCGCGACGACACTGACGCTGCGGACGGCCCCGGACCATTACGAGGCCCCGCTCGCGCCCGGCGAGACGGTCCACGGCCTGCCGCCCCGCTCCGCTCCGGGCCCGCTGTCGGACGAGGAGCAGCGGCTGCGCGCCAAGCTGAAGTCGGAGACGGTCAACGGCCCGGGACGGCTCGTACCGGACGACCGCTGACACCCCGTACGAGACGTCCCGGCGCGTCCGGGTGTCCGGACATACGGGTGGGCCCGCACCCCCTCAAGGGGTGCGGGCCCACCCGCGTGGTGCTGCTGGGCTCAGCCCGCGAGGATCTCGCGCGCGAGCTTCGCCGTCTCGGTCGGCGTCTTGCCGACCTTGACGCCGGCGGCCTCGAGGGCCTCCTTCTTCGCGGCGGCCGTGCCGGAGGAGCCGGAGACGATGGCGCCGGCGTGGCCCATGGTCTTGCCCTCGGGCGCGGTGAAGCCGGCGACGTAGCCGACGACCGGCTTGGTCACGTTGGCCTTGATGAAGTCGGCCGCACGCTCCTCGGCGTCTCCGCCGATCTCACCGATCATGACGATCAGGTCGGTGTCGGGGTCGGCCTCGAACGCGGCGAGCGCGTCGATGTGCGTGGTGCCGATGATCGGGTCGCCACCGATGCCGACGGCCGACGAGAAGCCGATGTCACGGAGCTCGTACATCATCTGGTACGTCAGCGTGCCGGACTTCGAGACCAGACCGATGCGGCCCGGCTTGGTGATGTCGCCCGGGATGATGCCGGCGTTGGACTGGCCCGGGGTGATGAGACCGGGGCAGTTCGGGCCGATGATGCGGGTCTTGTTGCCCTTCGACTTCGCGTACGCCCAGAAGGCGGCGGAGTCGTGGACGGCGATGCCCTCGGTGATGACGACCGCGAGCGGGATCTCCGCGTCGATGGCCTCGACGACGGCGGCCTTGGCGAAGGCCGGCGGCACGAAGAGGACGGACACGTTGGCGCCGGTCTTCTCCATGGCCTCGGCGACCGAGCCGAAGACGGGGATCTCGTGGCCGTCGATGTCGACGGACGTGCCCGCCTTGCGCGGGTTGACGCCACCGACGATGTTCGTGCCGTCGGCCAGCATGAGCTTGGTGTGCTTCATGCCCGTGGCACCGGTCATGCCCTGGACGATGACCTTGCTGTCCTTGTTGAGGAAGATAGCCATGGCTGTGGTGTTCCCTCGTCCCTTACTTGGCCGCGGCCAGCTCGGCGGCCTTGTCGGCCGCGCCGTCCATGGTGTCCACGCGCTGCACGAGCGGGTGGTTGGCGTCCGACAGGATCTTGCGACCCAGCTCGGCGTTGTTGCCGTCGAGACGCACGACCAGCGGCTTGGTGACTTCCTCGCCCTTGTCCTTGAGCAGCTGGAGCGCCTGGACGATGCCGTTGGCGACCTCGTCACAGGCGGTGATGCCACCGAAGACGTTGACGAAGACGGACTTGACGTCCGGGTCGCCGAGGATGATCTCCAGGCCGTTCGCCATGACCGCGGCGGAGGCGCCACCGCCGATGTCGAGGAAGTTGGCGGGCTTGACGCCACCGTGGTTCTCACCGGCGTACGCGACGACGTCCAGGGTGCTCATGACGAGACCCGCGCCGTTGCCGATGATGCCGACCTCGCCGTCGAGCTTGACGTAGTTGAGGTTCTTCTCCTTGGCGGCGGCCTCGAGCGGGTTGGCCGACGCGTGGTCGACCAGCGCCTCGTGCTCCGGCTGACGGAACTCGGCGTTCTCGTCCAGGGAGACCTTGCCGTCCAGGGCGATGACGTCGCCGGAGGCGACCTTCGCCAGCGGGTTGACCTCGACGAGGAGCGCGTCCTCGGCGACGAAGGTCTTCCACAGCGTCACCAGCACGTCGGCGACCTTGTCGGCGACGTCGGCCGGGAACTTCGCGGCCGCGACGATCTCGCGGGCCTTCTGCGGGGTGACACCCTCGTTGGCGTCGATCGGCGTCTTGGCGACGGCGTCGGGGCGGGTGGCCGCCACCTCCTCGATCTCCATGCCGCCCTCGACGGACGCGATGGAGAGGAAGGTGCGGTTGGTGCGGTCCAGGAGGAAGGAGACGTAGTACTCCTCCAGGATCTCCGGAGCGGTCTCGGCGATCATCACCTTGTGGACCGTGTGGCCCTTGATGTCCATGCCGAGGATGTCCGTCGCACGCGCGACGGCCTCGTCCGGGGTGGCGGCGAGCTTCACGCCACCGGCCTTGCCACGTCCGCCGACCTTCACCTGGGCCTTGACGACGGACTTGCCGCCGAGACGCTCAGTGGCTGCGCGGGCCGCCTCAGGCGTGTCGATGACTTCACCGGCCAGCACCGGTACATCGTGCTTGGCGAAGAGGTCCCTCGCCTGGTACTCG
The DNA here is from genome assembly GCF_000424945.1 of Streptomyces sp. 142MFCol3.1. Classification (NCBI taxonomy): domain Bacteria; kingdom Bacillati; phylum Actinomycetota; class Actinomycetes; order Kitasatosporales; family Streptomycetaceae; genus Streptomyces; species Streptomyces sp. 142MFCol3.1. The sequence continues at coordinate 29,374 of NZ_AUKV01000050.1, read as the reverse complement.
AACAGGTCCACGCGCTTCCGTCCCTATCAGTGATCTCGCGGTTCGTTGGATGCGTGGGCGTGCCGCGAAGGGCAACGTGACGTCCGCTGTCACAAGGGTGGCGCACACGGTGTCCGAGCGCGCGGCATGTCCGTCTCGCAGGTTATCGCCGCTGGCGGTGGGTCCCTAAATCGCGGGTCACACCTGAGCGGTGATACCTGTCACATGATGCCTCACTCACTGGCACCGCGTGCCGCATGAGCAGGGCCTCACCGGGTTGGGGTTGACCCGGTGAGGCCCCTTGAACAGCCCCGAAGGGCTCGGACAGGGCGGTCCCCACCCCAATGGGGACCGCTCTGCCCATCCGCGGGGTTCCGGTCGGACGATCCGACGGGTTTCGGCCGTCCGGGTCCGTCGGCCCCGAGGAGTCGGTCGGGTGCCGTACGACCGCCCTCGCCGCGGGCGGGTCGTACGACGGGGGTGCCTCAGACCCCGTACGTGCCGTACGGGGCGCCGGGCAGGTAGCTCGGGGCGACGGACTCGGTCACGCCCCGGACGCCGTCGACGGCGTGGCCGGCCAGCGGGCCGCCGGTCGCCGCGGCGGTACCGGTCAGGTCCTGAGCGAAGGGACCAGCCTGTGCGACGACACCGGCCGCGAACGGGCCGGCCTGGCCGACCACGCCGTCCGCGAACGGCCGCACGTCGCCCGTGACGCCGTACGCCAGCCCGGTGGCGCTGCCCGCGACCCCGTCCGCCACGGGCTGCACGAAGTCCACGACGGGCTGCGCCGCGTCGGCCACTCCCCCGGCGAAGGCCGCCACGTCGCCGGTGACGACGCCCTGTGCGAACGGGGCCACCTGTCCCGTGACGCCGTGCGCGAACCCGCCCGCGGCCCCCACGACACCGCCCGCGAACGGCTGGACGTCGCCGACCACACCGTGCGCGAGCGTGCCCGCGTCCGCGACGGCCTGGCCGGCGGCCGGGACGACGCCGTGCACCGCGGCCTGGGCCACGGGCGGCAGCACCGAGCCGGCCGCGTCGCCGGCGACCTGGCCGACGGCTCCGTGGACGACCGGCTGCGCGTCACCCACCACCCCGTACGCGAGGCCGCCCGCGTCACCCGCGACACCGTGCGCGAGCCCCGTCGCGTCGGCCGTGGCGCCGTACGCCACCGCCGTCGTGCCGTCCACCGCGCCGCGGACCGACGTGGTCGCGCCTGCCACGGCCCAGTGCGCCAGCGGCGTGACGTTGCCGACGGCGTGCTCCGCCACCGGAGTGACGCCCTGGACGGCGGTCGCAGCGACGGGCGGCAGCGCCGATGCGGCCGTCTCGTCGAGCACCGGGATCGCGATGCCGGTGGCGGTGCCGACGGCGCCGCCGACCTGTGCGGGAGCGCCGGCCGCCGTCCGCGCCGCCGTGCCCGCGACGCCGGGGGCCGTGTTCCCGGCCGTCCGCTCCGCCGTGGCGACGGCCTGCCGGACTCCGGTCCGGGCGGCCGAGGGCACGCCGTCGGCGGTGCGCTGGACGGCGGCGAGCTTGCTCTGCGCCCCGGCGAGCGCCTCCTCCACCTCCGGCGCGAACGCCGAGAGCGGGCCGAAGAGGTAGTCGATCTCGCCCTGCGGGGTGCCTGCGTCGGCGGCGGTCTGCCGCGCCGTGTCCGCGGTGTGCCGCGCGGTGGCGGTCCCGGTGTGGGAGAGGTGGGTGACGGCGGGGACCTCGGCCTCGACGTAGCGGCGGGCGTGGTCGGCGGGCGTCGCCGCGCCCTGAGCCGTCCTCGCCGTGTGCTGTGCCTTCGTGGTCGCCGCCGCGATGGCGGTGCTTCCGGCCTGCGCGACGTGACTGCCGGCCGTCGCCCGCGCCTGGGCGACGGTGCCCGGGACCGAGGAGGTCACGTCGTCGACGGCGGTGACGGCGGACACCGTGTCGACCGTGTCGTGCACGTCGTTCGTCACGTTCCCTACGGCGGCGTCGACGGTGCCGGTCACCACGTCGACGGCGTCGGTCACGTCGACGCTCGCGTCGGGAGCGGACACGGACGACGTCGGCAGTTCGTCCGCGCTCGCGGCGGCGGAGCCGAGCGCCCACGCGCCGGTGACGCCGGCGGCTATGACGATGGAACGGCGGATGTTCTTGTTCATGCTGCGTCAGATCCTTCGGGATTCCGAGAGTTCGGGAGATTCCGGGGAGTCGCTGAACACCGGTGAAATCCGGTGGATTCAGGTGAGTTCCTTGGGCTTCCGTCCGGGATTCGGAGGGGTACCCGGACGGCGGGCAGACCTGTTCCGCCCCCGCGCGGCAGGTCGCTCGGCGGGGAGGGGAGGAGAAGGCTGCCTAGCCGGGGAAAACGGGAATGTCCCGGTACCTGTCCCGGGTCTCGGCCGCGGTCACGACGGCGGAGGCGCCGGGCACGAGCCGCAGCGGTGCCCGGCGGACGGGGGTGATGGCGTGCGGATCGCCGTGCCGCGGCGCACCGTTGTCGACCGCGGAACGGTCGATCAGCGCGCCGGTCGTGTCGTCCGCGGGCGCCTGACGCGCGGGTGACTGCACCGTCGGCACGCCGTCGTGGGCGCGGCGCACCGCACCCGCCCAGGCGTCCGCGCCGCGCGCGCAGGGGCCGAACACCGGGGCAGTGGACGGCGCGTGCGGGCGTCGCGTCGTGTGCTGCCCGGCCGTGGCGGGCCGGTTGTCGTGCGCCGCCTCGCCGTGAGCGGGCGGCACAGAGCCGGCCGGCGGGGGCTGCGCACCCGTGGGCGGGAGCGCGGGCAGGTCCGGCAGACCCGGAAGCCCCGGTACGGCCGGGAGCCCGTCCGGCGGGGTCTCGGGCAATCCACCGGTGAACGTCTCCACCAGGTCACCGACCGGCCGCACGACCGCACCGGTCGCGGGCCGCACGAGATCGTCGACCGGCTGGACGACATGCCGGACGGTCTCGGTGACGGTGTCGGTCACGTGTGTGACCACCCCCGCGAGGGGGGCGAGGGCGCCGTCGACAGCGGGGGCGGGGCGGCCCGCCGGGGTGTCGTGCGACGCGGGTGTCCCAGGTGCCGCCTGCGCGGCCCGTGTTCCGTCCGTCGTACGTGTCCCGGGCGCGGGCGCCGTCTCGGCCGTGGACTTGGCCTCGGCCGTGGACTCGGACTGGCCTTCGTCCTTGGCCTCGGCCGTGGACTCGGACTGGGCCGTGGACTCGGACTGGGCCGTGGACTTGGCCTGGCCTTCGTCCGGGACGATGGCCGTCGGCTCGGAGGCTCCCTCGGCGTCGCGGGCCGCTTCCGGTCCGGTCGCCGGGGTACGAAGCGCCAGCACGTCGTGCACCGCGTCGGCCGTCGACCGGACGACCCCCGCCGCCGGCCCGGGCACTGTCCCGTCGGCGGCCTGCGCCCGTTCTCCGCAGAGGAGGGCGACGGCGAACAATCCACCCATCAGCAGAGCCAGTTGCAGCGCACGCCGCCCAGCCGTCTCACGCGTCACGCGCGAAGCGGCACCGGACAGCACGGCTGACAGGGGCAAGAGGGGGAAGGTCCTCCCGTGCGAAGGGAAAGAAGGTGGCACTGAGCCGCGTCGATCCTTGCACGGGACTCCCGAGGTTGCGCAAGTCCCCTGTTACCGATGGGTACTCATGTCTGGATTTTCCATTCCGCTCATCTGGTGTCCGGTATCGGCAGGGGCCGCTTCTCGATCGCAGCCGCCATGACCTCGGGGAACAGGTCGGGCGTGCAGGCGAACGCCGGTGCGTCGAGCGCCGCGAGCGCCGCCGCGTGCTCGCGGTCGTACGCGGGCGCGCCTTCGTCGGACAGCGCGAGCAGCGTCACGAACTGCACTCCGGACGCCTTCATCGCCGCGACCCGTTTCAGCATCTCGTTGCGTATGCCGCCTTCGTAGAGGTCGCTGATGAGGACGACCACCGTGTCGGCGGGCCTGGTGATCTGGGACTGGCAGTACGCGAGGGCCCTGTTGATGTCCGTGCCGCCGCCGAGCTGGGTCCCGAAGAGGACGTCCACCGGGTCGTCGAGCTGGTCGGTGAGGTCGACGACGGCGGTGTCGAAGACGACGAGGCGGGTGGCGATGGACCTCATCGACGCGAGGACGGCACCGAACACGGAGGCGTACACGACGGAGGCCGCCATCGAGCCCGACTGGTCGATGCAGAGGACGACCTCCTTCTTCACGGACTGCGAGGCGCGGCCGTACCCGATGAGCCGCTCGGGCACGATCGTGCGGTACTCGGGCAGATAGTGCTTGAGGTTGGCCGCGATCGTGCGGTTCCAGTCGATGTCGTGGTGACGCGGCCTGCTGATCCGGGCGCTGCGGTCGAGAGCTCCGGTGAGGGTCGCCCGCGTACGGGTGGCGAGCCGCTTCTCCAGGTCCTCGACCACCTTGCGCACGACGGCCCGTGCCGTCTCCTTGGTCGTCTCCGGCATGGCCTTGTTCAGGGAGAGCAGGGTGCCCACCAGGTGCACGTCGGCCTCCACGGCCTCCAGCATCTCGGGCTCCAGCAACAGCGTGGAGAGCCCCAGCCGGTCGATGGCGTCGCGCTGCATGACCTGCACGACGGAGGACGGGAAGTACGTCCGGATGTCGCCGAGCCAGCGCGCGACCGACGGCGCGGACACCCCCAGCCCCGCCGAACGCGACCGCCCCGACTGCGCCTGATTCCCCTTCCCGTACAGCGCGCCGAGCGCTCCGTCCATCGCCGCGTCCTGGCCGGTGAGCGCGCATCCGGTGCCGTCCGCCTCGTCACCCCCGAGCACGAGCCGCCAGCGCCGCATCCGCTCACCCGCCGCGTCGGTCACCTCAGCCGGACCGGGGACGGCGGCGATGCCGCGTGCAGCGGTGCCGGCCCCGGTGGGGGTGGGGGTGGTGGTCGTGCCCGGCGTGCCGGGCGTGTTCAACGGTGCGGTCATCGGGCCGCCTCCACAAGGTCGTCCAGGTCGGTCACGTCATCGGATTCGTCCAGCCCGAGCAGCAGGCTCAGCACCGGCAGCACGGCGTCCGCGCGCCCGATGTCGAGACCGGGCGCGAACCCTGGCATCCCGGAGGCGGTGTCCTCTGTGCTCCCCGCCGCACGCGGGCCGCGCCGGAGCAGTTCGCCCAGCGTTCTGCGCACTCCGGCCTCGTACGCCGAGAACGTCCGCCGCAGGAGCGGCAGTACGTCCGTGAACGCCTCCGCCGGCACACCGGTCAGCCACGCGTCCACCAGCCCGAGCAGCCGCTCGTCGTGCACGAGCAGCATCCCGCCCCCGGAGCCGCCTCCGACGAAGCCCTCGATCCACGCGGCCGCGTCCCCTGGGGCCGTCCCCGGCGACAGCACGAGCCCCATCAGCCGGGCGGCCTCGTCCTGCGCCAACTCCCCGTCGTCCAGGAGCAGTCGAACGGTGCGCCCCCGGACCACTCCCGGCACCGTGTCGCGGGCGGTCAACACCCTCAGCACGGAGTGCCAACGGCGGCGTAGGCCGACGGACGGGTCAGCCCGGTCGGAGGACGGGGAGCCGGCCGGTGACGTCGTGAGCGTCTCCGCCAGCAGCCCCACCGCGCCGTGCACCGCGTCCACATGGCGCCGCATCTCCTCGGCGGCCTCCGCGTCGAGGGAAGCGCAGGCCGGCGGCAGTCCGACGAAGATCCGCTCGGCGAGCCCCTCGGCCACCCCCGTGAGGGCGCGGGTGTCCGTACCCCGCACGTCGCCGTACCGCAGGGAGCGGACGAGGGCGGGCAGTGCCTGTGCGAGATGGCCGACGTCCGCGTCGAGAGCGGCCCGGTCGGCGAGGACCCGCATCACGACGGGCAGCGCTTCGGGCAGTTCGGCGAGGAGGCAGCGCTCGGAGAGCGCCGTGACGTCCGCCAGCGAAGGCGCCGAGACGGCGTCCGCCTCGGCTCTGGCGGTGGCGGCGGCCACTACCGTCGTGCCCCACACGCCGGCCTCGGCGACCCGTACGGACAGCTCCGGCTCCCAGCGCAGCCGCCAGGTCTCCCGGAACGTGCCGGTGCTGCCGCGTGACGCCGTGGGCTCACCCCACGACACGCCCAGGAGCCGCAGACGGTGCAGCAGTCTGCTGCGCCCGGCGTCGGTCTCCTTGCGCAGGTCCAGCTCCAACTCCCGCTCCAGCGCCTCCGGTTTCATCCGCAACCGCCGCTGGAGTCGTGCAAGGTCGCGCTGCAACGGCACGGCCGGCGCCGATTCCGGCACCTCCCCGAGCACGTCGCCGACCACCAGCCGGTCCCGCACGAGCGACAGCGGGACGTCCGAGCCCTCGCACATCACGGCCCGTACCGCATCGGTGGTCTCGGTGAGGCCCGGCAGGGGGCGGCCACGCATCGCGGCGAGCGTGTCGGCCAGCCGCACCGCCTCGATCACGTGGGCGGAGGAAACCCCCTGGTCCTCCTCGCGCAGCAGCCGGGCCACCTTGGTCATCCACCGCTCGACCGGGCGGTCCGGGGCGCTGAACAGATGCCCGTACCAGCCCGGGGAGTCGATGCCCGCGCCGTACCCGCTGACGCGGGAGAGCCGGCGGTGCGTCCACGGCACCCACGTCAGGTCGGGCTTGACCTTGGGCAGGCCCTTGAGCAGCGCCCGGTCGGCACCGACCGTGGTCTTCCGGCGCAGCGCGGGCACGTGCCAGGCGCCGCACACGACGGCCACGTCGTCCCCGCACTCGCGCTGGGCCGCCCGGATCTGGAGTCGCATGTACGCCTCGCGCACCAGGTCCCGGTCGTGCCCGCCGACCCCGTACGCCTCCCGGAGCGCACCCATCGCCTCTTCGAGCACGGCGAACGGAGAGAACGGGTCTCCCTGCGCGCCCGCCCGGTGCTCGACGACGTCCTCCCACCAGCGCTCGGGGTCGTCATAGCCCGCGGTCTCGGCGAGGACGGCCAAGGGGTCGATCCGCACGGCCGCCTCGGTCACCTCTGCCGCGGGGGACGACTCCTTGTCGCGGTCCTGCCCCTCACCGTCGCCCCTCCGCTCCTCCTCGCCGCTCTCCTTCTCCTCTCTTTTCTCCCCCTCTTTCTGTTCCTCCTCCTTCTGTTCCTCTCTTCTCCCTTCCTGCTGCTCCTCTTGCTTCTCCTGCGGAGAGTCCCCGTCTCCCCATGCCAGCGTGTGGGCTGCCGGAAGGTCGATGAAGCGGGCCGGGACTCCGTGGTCCAGGGCCCATCGGATCGCCACCCACTCCGGTGAGAACTCGGCCAGCGGCCAGAAGGCCGAGCGGCCGGGCTCGTCCACGACATGGGCCAGGAGGGCGACGGGGGGCCGCATGTCCTCGTCGGCGGCGAGCGGAACGAGCGCGTCCGCCTCCGGGGGCCCCTCGATCAGCACGACCCGGGGTGCCGCCGCGTCCAGCGCTGCGCGCACGGCTCGCGCGGAACCAGGTCCGTGGTGCCGCACGCCGAGCAGCAGCGGCCCCCGCTCCCGCTCGCTCCGGGCTCCGCTCATGCGCTCACCTCGCGGCAGGCCCGGTAGAAGTCCTTCCAGCCGTCCCGCTCACGAACGACCGCCTCCAGATACTCCTGCCAGATGACTCGGTCGGCCGCCGGGTCCCGGACGACGGCGCCGAGGATGCCGGCCGCGACGTCGCCCGCCCGCAGGACGCCGTCCCCGAAGTGGGCGGCCAGGGCGAGGCCGTTGGTGACGACGGAGATCGCCTCGGCGGTGGACAGCGTGCCGCTGGGCGACTTCAGCTTCGTGCGCCCGTCGGCCGTGACCCCGTCGCGCAGCTCGCGGAAGACGGTGACGACGCGACGGATCTCGTCGATGCCGTCGGGCACGGCGGGCAGGTCGAGGGAGCGGCCGATCTGCTCGACTCTGCGCGAGACGATGTCGACCTCCGCGTCGGCGCTCTCCGGCAGCGGCAGTACCACCGTGTTGAACCGGCGGCGCAGCGCGCTCGACAGTTCATTGACCCCGCGGTCGCGGTCGTTGGCCGTGGCGATCAGGTTGAACCCGCGGACCGCCTGCACCTCCTGGCCCAACTCCGGGATGGGCAGGGTCTTCTCGGACAGGATCGTGATCAGCGTGTCCTGCACGTCGGCGGGGATGCGGGTCAGCTCCTCCACGCGGGCCGTCATGCCCTCGGCCATGGCCCGCATGACCGGGCTGGGCACGAGAGCGTCGCGGCTCGGGCCGTGCGCGAGCAGCTGCGCGTAGTTCCAGCCGTACCGGATCGCTTCCTCCGGCGTCCCCGCCGTGCCCTGGACGAGCAGCGTCGAGTCTCCGCTGACGGCGGCGGCCAGGTGCTCGGACACCCAGGTCTTGGCCGTGCCCGGCACGCCGAGCAGGAGCAGGGCGCGGTCGGTGGCGAGCGTGGTGACGGCGACCTCGACGATACGGCGCGGCCCCACGTACTTCGGCGTGATCACCGTGCCGTCCGGCAGGGCGCCGCCCAGCAGATAGGTCGCCACGGCCCACGGTGACAGCCGCCAGCGGGCCGGGCGCGGGCGGTCGTCCTGCGCGGCCAGCGCGTCGAGTTCGGCCGCGAAGGCGTGCTCGGCGTGCGGTCGCAGCTCCTCGGCCGCCCCCTCGGCAGTGGCTCCCGCGAACTCTTCCGCGGGCGCCTCGGCGGACGTCGGTTCAACGGACACGGACATGGCTCGGTCCCCCTCCAGCTCGGCCGGTTCGGATCTGGCTCCACCGTGCACCACGGCACTGACAATGCGCTCTGACCTGCATAAACAGCTTCACGAGGGCCGATTGTCAGTGGCGGGACCTACCTTCGATGGCATGACACAGCAGGGGGTGCGCTGGACGGCGGATCAGGTGCTGGCACTGGCGCCTGACGCCGCGTCACGCAAGGCGGGAAGCAAACTCGGCGCGGCCGGGCCGTGGTCCGAGGCGGGCAGTTCTGACGAGGGGACCGTGTGGGGACTGTGCAAGGGAAGTGGCAGCAAGCCGTATCAGACGGTCATCGACATCGCGGACTCCACCGGGCCCGCCTACAAGTGCAGTTGTCCGAGCCGGAAGTTCCCGTGCAAGCACGCACTGGGACTGCTGCTGCTCTGGGCGGGCGGCGACGGCACGATGCCGCATGCGCAGGCACCGGACTGGGCCGAGCAGTGGATAGAAGGACGAAGAGCGCGCTCGGAGAAGAAGAGGACGGCGGGCGGGGCATCTGGAGCGTCCTCGGCGGGTGATCCGGAAGCGGCGCGGCGCAGGGCGGAGCGGCGCGCCGAGCGGATCACGGCAGGTGCGGCCGAGTTGGAGCAGCGGCTGGCCGACCTGCTGCGCGGCGGCCTCGCCACGGCCGAGCAGGCGGGATACGGGATGTGGGAGGAGACTGCGGCCCGCATGGTCGACGCGCAGGCCCCCGGCCTGGCCGCGCGGGTACGGGAGTTGGGGGCGATCCCGTCGTCCGGTCCCGGCTGGCCCGTGCGTCTGCTGGAGGAGTGCGCGCTGCTGCACCTGCTCGATCAGGGCTGGCTGCGGCGCGAGCTGTTGCCGGACGACCTGGCCGCGACGGTCCGTTCGCGGGTCGGCCTGTCCGGCTCGGCGGACGGTCGGCCGGTGCGGGACCGCTGGCTGGTCCTCGCGCAGTACGACACGTCGGACGCCCGGCTCACGACGCGCAGGATCTGGCTGTACGGCGCGGAGTCCGGGCGTGCGGCCCTCCTCCTCTCTTATGGGGCGGCCGGCCGCGCACCCGAACTGGCGCTGCCCGTGGGGCTGGCCTTCGAGGCGGAGGTGTCCGCCTATCCGGGTGCCGGTCAGCTGCGGGCCGCGCTCGGCCAGCAGTTCACTCCTCCGGCGCCCGCGGCGATACGGCCGCCGGGCACGACCACGCTTCAGGCCGTCGAGCGCTACGGCGAAGCACTGCGGGCCGACCCGTGGCTGGACTCGTACCCGGTCACCCTGGACCGGGTCGTGCCCACCCCCGACGGCGAGACCTGGCAACTGGCGGACGCCGAGGGGGACTTGGCACTACCCCTCACTCAGTCCTCCCGTTCCCGTCCTGATCTCTGGCGTCTGGTCGCGCTGTCCGGCGGCGCGCCGGTCACGGTCTTCGGCGAATGCGGCCACCGCGGCTTCACCCCGCTGACGGCCTGGCCGGAGGGCTCCGGGGACGCGGTGCCCCTGTGCTGACGGCGCGGCCGGCCGACACCACCCGCACGGGCCCACACCTCATCCGTAGGGAAAGGACGCTCATGAACACGACCTCGGCCCCGGCGGGCGCGCCCGCCGGTGGCTCCTGGGAGGAGCTCGTCACCGTGGCGCTGCTCGGCACGGAGCGGCGTACGCCTCCGGGACTGCGGCCCGGCCGGGAGGCGCCGGTGGCATTGCTGGACGCCGCCGCCGTGGAGACGCTGCGGCGGCGGGCCGGCGTCCGCCCCGCGCGGGGCGCGACGCGACCGGAGCCGGCGGCACGGGATGCCAGGCCGTCGCTGCCGCCCGCGGCGGCCCGCAGACTGGCGATGCTGCTCGCGGACCGGCCGGGCACGGGAGGCGGGGGCCGCAGAGGGACGGCGCCGGACCTGATGGAGCTGCTGCCCCAGTGGCTCCAACTGGCCAACGCGCGCGGCTTCGCGGCACCCCCTCAGGCGTTGCCCGCGCTCCTGGACGCGGCCCGCGGCCGCACGGACCTGCGGCCGGCCGCCCTGGCCTTCGCCGGACCGCGGGCGGTGTGGCTGGCACGGCTGAACCCGGAGTGGCGGTTCGCGCTGCGCTCCGCGCCGGGCGGCGGTGCCGCGCTGCCGGGCCCGGCGGAGACCGCGCAGGTCGAGCGGCTGTGGCAGGAGGGACTGTTCGCGGAGCGGGTCGCGCTGCTCGCCGCGATACGTGCCCATGATGCCGATGCCGCACGGGAGTTGCTGACCACGACGTGGGCGACGGAGCGGGCGGAGGACCGGCTGATGTTCCTCGATTCGCTGCGGTCCGGGCTGTGCCCGGCCGACGAGCCCTTCCTCGAGCGGGCACTGGCGGACCGCAGCCGCAACGTACGGGCGACGGCCGCGGAGCTCCTGTCCGCGCTGCCCGATTCCGCGCTCGCGGCCCGGATGGCGGCACGAGCCGGTTCGTGCGTGGCCGTGGACCGTACACGGGACACGCCCACGATCGTCGTCGAGGCTCCGCACGAGTGCGACGCCGGCATGGAACGGGACGGAGTGGTGCCGAAGCCGCCCACCGGCCGGGGTGAACGGTCCTGGTGGCTGGGCCAGTTGGTCGAGGCGGCCCCGCTGCGCGTCTGGCAGGAGCGGCTCGGGGGGCGCACGCCGGAGGAGATCGTGGCGTTGCCCGTGGCGGACGACTGGCAGGGCGAGCTACACGCCGCCTGGTGCCGGGCGGCGGTGCGCCAGCGCGATCCCGGATGGTCCAGGGCGCTGCTGGGCGCGCCTGTCGCGCCGGAGGCCGGGGGGCCCGGGGCGGTCTCCCTGGCCGAGCGGTCGAAGCTGCTCGGCACGCTCTGCTCCGCGGAGCGCGCGGAGTGGGTGGCGGGATTCATCGGGACGCACGGGTTGTCGGAGGCGTTCCAGCTGCTGGGGGTGTGCGCGGTGCCCTGGGCGGGGCCCCTGGGGCGGGCGGTGGTGGACGCGCTCAACATCGCGCGGGACGCCGGGAGCTATCCGTGGAGCTTCAGCGGGGTGATGGGCCTCGCGGAGCGGTGCCTGGACCCGGCGGAGGCGGGGCGGCTCGAAGGGCTCACCTCCGTGCCCGACGAGTCGGAGAACGCGGCGCCGGGAGCCGGCAGCTACTGGGCCGAGGCGTTCCAGCGCCTCGTCACCACGTTGCGGTTGCGCGCGGCGATGGCCTCCGAGCTCGGGGGGCCGTGAGGCACTTCGCCCCACCGGCCCACGGTGAGGGACCGCGCCCAACCGGGCCGACTTCGGCGGCTTCTCACCGCCGGGCCTCTGTCGGGGAGCCTCGCCCCGCCCGGCCCACATCTGCGGTCTCACCCCACCGGCCCACGTCGGGGGGCTCACCCAGACCGGCCCACATCGGCAACCACGCCCCACCGACCCCACCTCGGGGGGGCTCACCCGGACCGGCCCACATCGGGGCAGCACCCGAACGGGCGCACGCACGGCACCCGGCCCACATCGGCAACCACGCCCCACCCGGCCCACCGGCCCGCGGTCCGGCCCACCCACGAAGCAGGCCAGGACCGGCCCGCACCCGGATGGGGGACGCGCACCGGCCCTCACCCACATCCGTGCGCCCGGGCCGGGCCCACCAGTCACCCCGGTCGCGCACATCGCCAGCCCGGGCCCCTGGATCCCTGGCACTAGCCCCCGGCCCCCGGCCCCCGGCCCCCGGCCAGCAACGAGCCCCGTGCGCCGCACGCACGGGGCTCGTCCCGGAAGCCGTAAGCCGGACAGGCTGCACCGCGGTCGGTCCGGCGGCTCGGGCGAACGCCACGGTCCGTCTCACCGCGCTGGACCACACGGCGCCGGACTCCCGCCGGTTGTTCCGAAACCCAGGGCCGGGGCGCCGCACGGCCTGCCCGACGGTGGGCGTCACAGGGCTCGCACCTCAGCCGACCACCCCGGGGCCCCGGCACTCGGGCACGGGCACTCGGACACGCGCACTCCGGCACTCCGGCACTCCGGCACTCCGGCACTCCGGCACTCCGGCACTCCGGCCAGGCTCAAGGCCCACCCGACCGCAGACGTCACAGGACATCACACGTAAGCCGACCACCCCAGCGCCCCAGCGCCCCGGCGCCCCGGCGCCCGCAGGCTCAATCCGCCCGAGGGCGACCACCGAGCGTCACACCCCGGCCGGCCGCCCGACAGACCGCCCGACGCCGCGAGCAAGCGCAGACGGACCCGAGCCGCATCCCGGACAAGGACGACCGCGGAGCGTCACGCCTCCGCCGGCTGCCTCACGTTGGCCCGCACCCACTCCACGATCGACGCGGTCGTCGCACCGGGGGTGAAGATCTCCGCGACGCCCTTCTCCTTGAGAGGGGCGATGTCCGCCTCGGGGATGATGCCGCCGCCGAAGACCTTGATGTCCTCCGCGTCGCGCTGCCTCAGGAGCTCGATCACGGCCGCGAAGAGCGTGTTGTGGGCACCGGAGAGGATGGAGAGGCCGATCGCGTCGGCGTCCTCCTGGATCGCGGTGTCCACGATCTGCTCAGGGGTCTGATGGAGCCCGGTGTAGATGACCTCCATGCCGGCGTCGCGCAGCGCCCGCGCGATCACCTTGGCCCCGCGATCGTGGCCGTCGAGCCCCGGCTTTGCCACGACCACGCGGATCGGACCGGCTGCCACACCCATCACTGCCTCCATGAACCGACTACATCAACCTGCACCGACACCAATTGTGACTGCCGACACATGGCCACCGACTACTGACTATTCACACATATCGCAGAATCCGTCGCTCACCACACCGGATGTGCCTCGCAGCCCGGGCGCCCCGGGGCCTACGGCCGGGTAAGTGAACGAACGTTATCGCCAGCATCCCGCACCCGGCAGTTTCGCGGTGGAGACCGAGGGGGAAATCACACACTGGGACAAGTTCGCCGCGCATCGCTCCGAATCCGGCGGCACCGGCGCCGCACGGATGTGCGGCACACAGGCCTCGGCCGGAGCTCTGCGCACAGGAGAGCCGCACAGGTGGCCTCGCCTCCACGGCGTCAGCGGGACACCGTGGCGATGAGGGCACCGAAGACGGTCCGACAGCAAGGAGCCAGGCCGGTACGAGAACCACGGGACGACGAGGACGGCTCCACGACACCGCCGCAGGGTCGCACCCACGGCGAGGAGTCCAATCACTTCCCCCGGCAGGGCGCCACGTAGCGTCACGGTGCACGGTGCACCGCGCACGCGCCGTCGGTCACCGCCGCCACCACGGCTCTCCATGAGGGCACACGGGGGACAGAGCGGTCCTGCCGCGTGCCGACTGGAGGTCGGCCATGAAGGTCACCAGGGCAGCGACGCCCTTTCTCCCCCTCTGTCAGCTGCTGTTTCCGAGCAGACTGGCCGGACTTTCAGTGAGCCTCCTGAAAGCGACGGCTCTGGAGATCGCGATCCTCGCCGGTCACCTCCTCCTCTACCCCTCCGGCATCGTCCAGGAGCGCCGCTCCGTTCCCGCGCTGCCCTCACCCGACACGGCACAGCTCCCTACCGAGGCCAAGCCCCCGGTCGTCCTGCTGCACGGCTTCATCGACAACCGCTCCGTCTTCGTCCTGCTGCGCCGCAATCTCGCCCAGCACGGCGGCCAGCATGTGGAGTCCCTCAACTACTCGCCACTGACGTGCGACATCCGCACCGCCGCGGGACTGCTCGGCCGGCACATCGAGGAGATCTGCGAGCGCACGGGCCATCCGCGGGTGGACATCGTCGGGCACAGCCTCGGCGGCCTGATCGCGCGGTACTACGCGCAGTGCCTCGGCGGCGACGCCCACGTCCGCACCCTCGTCACGCTCGGCACCCCGCACTCGGGCACCCGGGTCGCCCCGCTGATGAACGCGCACCCGATCGTGCGTCAGATGCGCCCCGGCTCCGAGGTGATCGAGGAACTGGCCATGCCCGCACCGGGCTGCCGGACCCAGTTCGTCAGCTTCTGGAGCGATCTGGACCATCTGATGGACCCGCTGGAGTCGGCCTGCGTCGACCACCCCGACCTGCTCGCGCACAACGTCCGCGTGAGCGGCGTCGGCCATCTCGCCCTGCCGGTGCACCCGGCCGTGGCGACCGGCATACGGCAGGCGCTCGACATGCAGGAGGCCGACATCCGGACGGCCACCCGGACGGGAGGCCTGACGGTCGCGTGACGACGGCCGGCGGTCGCGCGGCGGTGGGTGCTCACGTGGCCGCCGACGGCCGTCAGCGCGACGGCTGTTCGACGCGCTCGTCGCCCTCACTTCACGGTCGCCGGCACCCGCGGAAGGGCTCCACGGCACCCGTCGGACAGCCCCATGACACCCCTGGCGATTCGAACATTGATCGAACACCAGGCCAAGGTCGTGCCCACACTCCCCCGAAACACGGCCGAATGCCCGTTTCCCGAGAGCGGGAAACCTGACGAAGATTGTCGCGCCCGCGTACCGCCGGGTACAGTCGCCGCACTGCTCTGCCAGCCCCTGTTGTCGAGGCGAAAGAGAAGTTGGTGAACGACCGTCACCCGTCGGGGACCGTGATTCCCCCGACTCCGGCCTCCGATGCCGCCCCGGCGCTCGACGCGTCGTACGGCGCGCAGGAAGCCCAGTACGGCGACTTCACCACGTACGACGCCTACGCCGCCAACGGTTATGACGCGGGTGTCGGCGCGACCGGTTCCTATGCGACCGCGACCTTTGAGACCGACCCCCTCTTCGGGGACATGTCGGGCCAGGGCACGGGGTCCTACGACGCCACGCAGTGGAGCACCGGCAGCCACCAGACGCTGAACTACGACCCGTACGCGGTGCAGCACCAGGCGGCCTACGACACAGGCAGCTACGAGACGACGGCATGGGCGTCCGGCTACCAGCAGCTCGCCGACATCCCCGCGCAGCACCCGAGCCCGGAGGCGTCGGGCCAGTGGGACGCGGGTGCCTGGCTCCAGCCGGACCCGTCGGTCGACCACTCCCAGCAGTGGAGCGCGTCGGCCCAGGAAACGGGTGCGTACGACGCCACGCAGTGGAACACCGCCGGCGGCCACGACCCGTACGAGGCGTACGAGTATCCGCAGCAGGACGCCTACGAGCAGCAGCTCGCCCAGCAGGAGTCGTACGAGCAGCCGCACGGCCACACCGAGCCGTACGAGCAGCCCGAGGCGCACGCGTCCGTGCCCTTCGACCAGCAGGCGACCGCCACCTTCGAGCACGTCTCGTACGACCAACACGTCGAAGCGGACGACGAGTTCGAGTCCTTCACCGACGACGTGGACGCGCCGGCCGAGGACGGCGGCGACTACGAGGCGCCGCTGCTCGACGACATGGAGGAGGTCGTCCCGGCCCCCCGTGCCGCGTCGCGCTCGGGCTCCCGCTCCCGTCGCCGCAGCCCCGCGAAACGTTCCGCTCTGCTGACCGTCGCCGTTCCCTCGGCCTGCGTGATGGGCGTCGCCGGCATCGCCGCCGCCTCCGTGGGCAACCTCGGCGGGGACGACGTCAAGGACACCACGGCGAGCGCCCCGGACCCCACGGCCGTGAAGCCGTCCACCGCCAACAACAAGCTGGACACCCAGCTCCAGAGCCTGTCCGCGGGCGCGGACGACTTCGCCGACCGGGCCAGCCGCACGCAGGAACGTATCGACCTCAAGGCCCAGCAGGCGGCCGACAAGAAGAAGGCGGCGGAGGAAGCGGCCCGCAAGGAGCGGCTGCGTCCCAAGTTCGCGATCCCGGTGGCGCACAAGGGCCTCAGCGCCTACTTCGGCCAGGCGGGCATCAACTGGATGTCCGTGCACACGGGCATCGACTTCCCGGTCTCCTACGGCACGCCCGTGATGGCCGCGACCGACGGAACGGTCCGCACGCAGTGGAACAGCGCGTACGGGAACATGATGATCGTCACCGCGAAGGACGGCACGGAGACGTGGTACTGCCACCTCTCCACGTACAAGGTCGCTTCCGGCACCGCGGTGAAGGCCGGCGACCAGATCGCCTTCTCCGGTAACTCCGGCAACTCGACCGGCCCGCACCTGCACTTCGAGGTCCGGCCGGCCGGCGGTTCGGCGATCGACCCGCTGCCGTGGCTGCGCAGCCACGGACTCGACCCGACGTAACGACTCCGGGCCCACGCCGCTGTCCCGGCTCCACAACACCCTTGCCCCGGGCCGACCCTCGCTCTCTTCGGGCCCGGGCCCGCTTCCCCGAGACACGGCCGACGACGCCGCGAAGCCGTACGCCGGCGTGGGCGCTCTCCCTCTCAGGCGTCCCGCGGGCGGACCGGGCCCGCGGGCCTGTCGAGCGACAGGCCCCTCGGGCTCCGGGCTACAGCTTCTCCACCGGCGCGTACCGCAGCAGCAGCCGCTTCGGCTTCGCCTCGCCGAAGTCGACCGTCGCCTCGGCGTTCGCGCCCGTCCCCTTCACACCGACGACGGTGCCGAGGCCGAACTGGTCGTGCGTGACCCGGTCCCCGACGGCCAGCGAGACCACCGGCTTCTCCGAGATCCCACGCCGCGTCGCGAACCCGGACGCCCCCGAGGCCGCGGACCGCGAACGCGAGGACGACAGCGAGGCGGCGATCCCCGACGCCGGACCGGAGGACACGGGAGCCGTCGCCCCGGTGCGCTTCCAGTCCAGATGGGTGGCCGGGATCTCCTCCAGGAACCGGGACGGCGGGTTGTACGAGGGCTGGCCCCATGCGCTGCGCATCGACGACCGCGTGAGGTAGAGCCGTTCCCGCGCGCGCGTGATGCCGACGTAGGCCAGGCGCCGCTCCTCCTCCAGCTCCTTGACCTGTCCCAGCGCGCGCATGTGCGGGAACACGCCGTCCTCCATGCCGGTCAGGAAGACCACGGGGAATTCGAGGCCCTTGGCGGTGTGCAGGGTCATCAGGGTGATGACGCCGTTGCCGTCCTCCTCGTCCGGGATCTGGTCGGAGTCGGCGACGAGCGCGACCCGCTCCAGGAACTCGGAGAGGCCTCCCGCCGCCTCGCCCTCGCCGGACTCCTGCTCGAACTCCAGGGCCACGGCGGCGAGTTCCTGGAGGTTCTCGATCCGGGTCTCGTCCTGCGGGTCGGTCGAGGCCTGCAACTCGGCGAGGTAGCCGGTGCGTTCGAGGACCGCCTCCAGGACGGTGGCCGGACCGGCGCCCGACTCGACGATCGTCCTGAGGTCCTCCATCAGCGTGTTGAACCGCTTGACCGCGTTCGTCGAGCGGGCCGCCATGCCGTACGCCTCGTCCACGCGGCGCAGCGCCTGCGGGAAGCTGATCTTCTCGCGCTGCGACAGCGCGTCGATCATCGCTTCGGCGCGCTCACCGATGCCGCGCTTGGGAACGTTCAGGATGCGGCGCAGCGGGACCGAGTCCTCGGGGTTGGACAGCACCCTGAGGTACGCGAGGACGTCCCGGACCTCCTTGCGCTCGTAGAAGCGGACGCCGCCGACGACCTTGTAGGGCAGGCCGACTCGGATGAAGACCTCTTCGAAGACACGGGACTGCGCGTTGGTGCGGTAGAAGACGGCGACGTCGCCCGCCTTGGCCTCGCCCGCGTCGGTGAGACGGTCTATCTCGTCGGCGACGAACTGGGCCTCGTCGTGTTCCGTGTCGGCCACGTAGCCGGTGATGTTGGAACCGGCGCCCGCGTTGGTCCACAGATTCTTCGGGCGCCGTGATTCGTTGCGCTCGATGACCGCGTTGGCCGCGGTGAGGATCGTCTGGGTGGAGCGGTAGTTCTGTTCGAGCAGGATCGTCGTCGCGTCCGTGTAGTCCTCCTCGAACTGGAGGATGTTGCGGATGGTCGCGCCGCGGAAGGCGTAGATCGACTGGTCGGCGTCACCCACGACGCACAGCTCGCCGGGGTCGCTGTCGGCCGGCCCCACCAGCTCCTTGACCAGGGCGTACTGCGCGTGGTTGGTGTCCTGGTACTCGTCGACCATGACGTGGCGGAAGCGGCGGCGGTAGTGCTCGGCGACGTCCGGGAAGGCGCGCAGCAGATTGACCGTCGTCATGATCAGGTCGTCGAAGTCGAGCGCGTTGGCCTCGCGGAGGCGCGACTGGTAGAGCGCATAGGCCTGGGCGAGGGTCTTCTCGAAGCCGTCGGCGGCCTGGTTCGCGAAGTCCTCCTCGTCGATCAGCTCGTTCTTCAGGTTCGAGATCTTGGCGCTGAAGGACTTCGGCGGGAAGCGCTTGGGGTCGAGGTCCAGGTCGCGGCAGACCAGGGCCATCAGACGCTTGCTGTCGGCGGCGTCGTAGATCGAGAAGGAAGACGTGAAGCCGAGCTTCTTGCTCTCGCGGCGCAGGATGCGGACGCAGGCGCTGTGGAAGGTCATCACCCACATCGCGTTGGCGCGCGGGCCGACGAGCTGCTCGACGCGCTCCTTCATCTCGCCCGCGGCCTTGTTCGTGAAGGTGATCGCGAGGATCTGGCCGGGGTGGACGTGCCGCTCGGCCAGCAGATGGGCGATCCGGTGGGTGAGCACGCGGGTCTTGCCCGAGCCCGCGCCGGCCACGATGAGCAGCGGGGAGCCGGAGTGGACGACGGCGGCGCGCTGGTTCTCGTTCAGTCCGTCGAGCAGCGTCGCCGGGTCCAGGGCAGGGCGGTGCGCCCCGTCGCGGTAGTACGCGTCCCGGGCCGGGGGCAGGTCGAAGCGGCCGCCGAACAGGTCGTCCGGAATCGGCTCCGGCGCCTCGTCCTCGGGCGGCGGCGGGGGCTCTTCCTCGTGGGCCCCGGAGGGCTTGAGGTCCGCCAGGAAGCTGTCGTCAAAGAGGCTGCTCATCGCTCTCCGAGTCTAGGCCGCCCCACCGACAACAGGCCGCCGCCCCGGAAAGTCCGCCCCGATCGGGGTGCCCGTCCGTCTCCGCGGTGGCCCGTCGAAGCCGATGATCTTCCCTGGCCGGCCTAACACGAGCCCGGCCCCTCCCCGGTCCGCTCCCGGGCCCGCCGGCCTCATCCCCAGCCCGCCCGGCCCCGTGAGTGCCACACGCCGCCCGCGCGAACCCTGAGTGCCACACGCCGCCCGCGCGGCTCCGTGAGCCCCGTGCACCGCCCCTGGACCCCGCGAGCCCCGCGCCCTGCCCAAGCTCCGGCCCCGGCCCCGGCCCCGAAGGTCCCTCTCCGCAGTCTCCGCCGTGACCCGCATCACCCTCGAAGCCCCCGCGGCGCACTTCGTACCTCCGCCGGGACCCCTTGGCCTCCGTCACCCTCCAGAGCCTCCGGGCCACGATCGGTGAGAGTGACGCTTCTCATGGCCAAGGTCACGAAAATGTATCGGGCATATCGCACATCAACCTTCACAGCAGCCACACGAATTGGCTAGCGTGCCGCACAGGCCGCTCGACCCCCACCGGCGAACGTCGCCGGGCCGTGCGGCCTCCGCCGAATTCGGCCTGCCCTCGCGGCGGCCGGAACCGGGGACCCACCGACCTTGGGGTGAATCGGTCCAACTGCCCTGTGGGGCAAGGACCGTAGGGCAAACCTTCCGGATCCACCCGCCCGAACCCGACAGCTAACTCGGTAGGCGGATGACGGAAGGAGTCGCCTCTCTTGGCGTCGCACCGCAAATGGCGTCCCGCGGGTTCGCGTATGGCAGGCATACGTACCCCCGCCCTCGCCACGGCCGCCCTCACCTCCGTGGCCCTGCTCTCCCAGACGGCGAACGCGTCCCCCTCCGCCGAGCCCAGGCCGAGCCTCGAAGAAGTCGAGAAGAAGGTCAACGACCTCTACCACCAGGCCGAGACGGCCACCGAGAAGTACAACGCGACCAGGGAGAAGACGGCCAAGCAGCAGGAGCGCGTCGACACCCTGCGCGACGACGTCGCCAAGCGCACCGAGAAGCTCAACTCCGCGCGTGAGGAACTGGGCTCGTTCGCGGCCGCGCAGTACCGCACCGGGGCCGCCGCTCCCGACACCGCGACCCTCCTGCTCGCCGACGACCCGCAGGACTACTTCGACCAGACCCAGCTGATGAACCGTCTGACGACCCGCCAGAAGGCGGCCGTCGACGACTACGTCACCGAGCAGGCCGCCACCACGAAGAAGCGCACGGAGGCCGCCGAGAGCCTGGAGACGCTGTCCTCCTCGCAGGACGCGCTCAAGAAGTCCAAGGCCGACGTCCAGAGGAAGCTCGCCGAGGCGCGCGACCTGCTCTCGAAGCTGACCGCTGAGGAGAAGGCCCGGCTCGCCGCGATCGAGAAGAAGAAGCAGGAGGAGGCGGCGCGCAAGGCGGCGGAACTGGCGAAGCAGCAGGCCGCCGCCGAGGCCGCGAAGCAGGCCGCCGCGCAGGAGTCGTCGTCCGGCGACACCAGCACCGGCTCGACGGGTTCCACCGGCTCGACGACCACCGGCTCGACGACCACGGGCTCGTCGTCCACGACGAAGGCGGACACGGCGGTCGCCTTCGCCCGCGCCCAGATCGGCAAGCCGTACGTGTGGGGCGCCACCGGACCGGACTCGTACGACTGCTCGGGCCTCACGCAGGCCGCCTGGAAGGCCGCCGGGGTCTCGCTCCCGCGCGTCACCTACGACCAGGTGAACGCGGGCACGACCGTCTCCCTCTCCGACGCGCAGCCGGGTGACCTGGTGTTCTTCTACGACGACATCAGCCACGTCGGCCTCTACATCGGCAACGGCATGATGATCCACGCGCCGAAGCCGGGCGCGTACGTGCGCGAGGAGTCGATCTACTACGACGGCACGTCGGCGATCCACAGCGTGGTGCGCCCGGCGTAGGCCGTCCCGCGGACGGCGCTTCGTGGCGGCCACGCGCGCGGGGGGCATATCGGGCACCTCGCGCGCGTGCCCCACGGGCAACTCGCCCGTCGGTCCATAGCATCGTCCGCATGCCAGCCTTCTCCCAGCTCCGCGCCTGGTGGGCGGAGCACCCGCCCGCCGCCGGTGCCGCCGTGATGGCCACGGGCATCGTCTCGGTCGGGCTGCACATGGCCGACCACGAGACGCTGTCCCGTATCGCGCTGGTCCTGGCCTGCGTGGCCTGGGTCGGGCTCGCCGCGGACTTCGTCCTGCGGCTGCTGCGGGAACGGACACGCTGGGTGGGAGAGGCGTACACGCCGGCCGGGCTCACCGCCGTCGCGGCCACCACCGTGCTCGGGACGCGCCTGTCCGCCCTGGGCCGGCAGCTCGCCGCCGAGGCCCTGCTCGCCCTGTCGGCCGTGCTCTGGCCCGTGCTGCTGTGGTGCGTCGTACGGCACTGGAAGCACCGGATGCCGGGAGGCGTGTTCCTCGTGTGCGTGGCCACACAGGGGCTCGCGGTACTGGCCGCCACGCTCGCCGCGGCCGTCGGCCCGGCATGGCTCGCGCACACCGCGCTGGTGCTGTTCTGGCTCGGACTCGTGCTGTACGGGGCGGCGTACGCGCACTTCGACATCCGCGAGGTGGCGCGGGGGGCCGGGGACCAGTGGGTGGCGGGCGGCGCGCTCGCCATCTCGGCGCTGGCCGGGGCCAAGCTCGTCGCGGCGCACCACGTGGACACGTACCTGTGGAACGACGACGACCAGAGCGTCCTGCGCACCGTGACCGTCGCCGTGCTCGTCCTCGCGGTCGCCTGGTACTGCGTCCTCGTCGTCTCGGAGCTGATCTGGCCGCGCCCGCATTACGACGTACGACGCTGGTCGACGGTCTTCCCGTTGGGGATGACGGCGGTGGCCACCATGACCGTGTCGTCCGCGTTCGGCTACCCCTGGCTCAGGGGATGGGGGGACGCGCTGCTGTGGGTCTCGGTGGCGGCTTGGCTGGCCGCCGTGGTGGGGGCCGCCCGGTCCGCGGCGGCGTTCGAGCGGGTGTGAGCGGACGGCGGACGCCCTTCCGCCGCGCTCAGGCCTTCGCCGCGTCGGGCATCTGCCCTGCCGAGGTCGGCGCGCGCTCAGGTCCAGAGGACGGCGATGAAGATGTTGGCGGTCGTCAGCAGGCCGACGAGCCCGAACAGGCGCTTGTCCACCTGCTCGTCGTCCCGCTTCACGTAGACCAGCCCCAGGATCACGATCAGCAGGGCCAGCTTCACGCCGATCTTGATGTTGTTGACCGGGTTGTCGTCGGCCTGGTTGAGGCCGACCAGCACGACACCGGTGACCAGCATGGTCAGCGCGCCGTGCAGCATCGCGGGGACGAAGCGGGCGGTGCCCCGGCCCATCGCCTTCATCTGGGTGAGGAAGCCACCGAGGAGCGAGGCGATGCCGATGATGTGCAGGCCGACGAAGAGATGGATGAGTACGTCCATGAGGCCTGAGCCTAATCGGACGCCTCTGTCCCGCTTCTCACCGGCCCACCCCGTGCATCCTCTAGCACCGGAGCACCGCCGGATGCCCCGGATTCGGCACTTCGGTCATTGCACCGCGTGAAGTCGGTGACGGGAGGCGGGGATCACGGCCGCATCCGGTCATCGGGCGCTCCAGTCCCGCCAGTTCCGTACATGCTGTTACCGACCCGTCACTCTCAGGTTTAGCGTCCTCCACCAGGTGACCGGCTCCCCATCGCCGTCCGGGCCAGGGACGGCCGTCGGCCACCTCCGCCGAGAAGGTCCGGCGGCGGCTCGTTCCCCCTGTGCGGGCCGCCGCCGGACGCTCCACCGCTTGACCGCGATCCCCTGAGCGGTCGTACGGAAGGATGTGGGACCTCGTGGCAGCGCACCGCAAGCCCAGACAGCGCTCGCTCGGCGGAAACACGGCCCGCACGGCAGCCACCATCGCTCTCGCCGGGGCGGCCACGGCGACCGGCTTCGACGGGACCGGACACGCCGAGCCGCAGCTGTCCCCCGCACAGGTGAAGGCCAAGGTCGACAAGTTGTACGAGGAGGCCGAGGTGGCCACCGAGAAGTACAACGGCGCCAAGGAGAAGGCCGACAAGGCGCAGAGCCGGCTCGACGAGCTGCGCGACGAGGTGGCGCGCAAGCAGGACCGTCTCAACTCGGCGCGTGACGCGCTCGGTTCGATGGCCGCGGCGCAGTACCGAAGCGGCGGCCTGGACCCGGCGCTGCAACTCGCGCTCTCCGACGATCCCGACCAGTACCTGGAGGCAGCCGCGTTCGCCGAACGGGCGGGCGGCCGGCAGGCCACGGCGGTGTCCCGGGTCCGCAAGCAACTGCGGGAGATCGAACGGCTGCGCGGCGCCGCGCACGTCGAGGTCGCCTCGCTCACGTCGCGGCAGGCCGAGCTGAAGCGGCACAAGAAGACCATCAACGGCAAGCTCGCCTCGGCGCGGCGGCTGCTGGGACAGCTCAGCGAGGAACAGCGCGCGGCGCTCGGGGATGCGGGAGGCGTCGGACACGCCTCGCGTTCCTCGGCCCGCGACCTGACACCCGTGACACCGTCCGGCTCGGTCAAGGCTCCCAACTCCCGTGCCGCGGCCGCCGTGTCGTACGCCTACGGAAAGCTCGGCAGCCCCTACGTCTGGGGCGCCACCGGCCCCGACGCCTTCGACTGCTCCGGCCTCGTCCAGGCCGCGTACCGCTCCGCGGGCATCTCGCTGCCCCGCACGACGTACACCCAGATCAACGCCGGCCAACGGGTCTCCCGCTCCGAACTCAGCCCCGGCGACCTCGTGTTCTTCTACTCGGGCATCAGCCACGTGGGCATCTACGTGGGCAACGGCCAGATGATCCACGCGCCGAATCCCACGGCGCCGGTGCGGCTCGCACCGGTCGACTCCATGCCGTTCGCGGGGGCCACGCGGGTGGCCTGAAGCCCGTGTGCCGCCGGTGTCGGCGGATGTCCCGCACCGCGGCGCCGATCGCCGCCGCACCGTCGGTGATGGCCGTGGCCGGGGAGGCGTCACAGCCGAGGAGCAGACCGGGCGGGCCGGGACGCAGGCGGTGCCAGGACAGGGGATGGACCTTGACGCCGCACACCAGGGCGGCGGCCAGTTCGGTGTCCGCGCACGCCGCCACCCCCTCCTCGAAGGTGATCAGGAGGTGCAGCCCCGCCGCCGCGCCGTGCACCACCGCGCCGCCGGGCTGACGACCCCCGCCGACTGGAATCGGGGCGGCGACCTCCGCCGCGCGGCTGCCGACGACGGCACCTTCCACCACACGTTCTTCAAGGCGGTCGCCGTGAACCCGGGGGCGCCCGGCCCGCTCGGCTGGGCGCCGCGGCGTCCTGGGCCTCGGCCCGGTCAGACCAGCCGGCGCGCCGTGGCCCAGCGGGTCAGCTCGTGCCGGTTCGACAGCTGGAGCTTCCTCAGCACCGCCGAGACATGGGACTCGACCGTCTTCACCGAGATGAAGAGCTGCTTGGCGATCTCCTTGTACGCGTAGCCGCGGGCGATGAGGCGCAGCACCTCGCGCTCGCGCTGGGTGAGGCGGTCCAGGTCCTCGTCGACGGGCGGGGCGTCGGTCGACGCGAACGCGTCCAGCACGAAGCCGGCCAGCCGCGGCGAGAAGACCGCGTCGCCGTCCTGCACCCGGAAGATCGAGTCGACGAGGTCGGTTCCCGTGATCGTCTTGGTGACGTACCCCCGGGCGCCGCCGCGGATCACCCCGATGACGTCCTCCGCTGCGTCCGACACGGACAGCGCGAGGAAACGCACCGGCTGCTCGGCGTCCGCCATCAACGGGGCGCAACGGCGCAGCACTTCGACACCGCCGCCGCCCGGCAGATGCACGTCGAGCAGCACGACCTCGGGCCGCGTGGCGGTGATCACGGTGACCGCCTGGTCGACGTCGGCGGCCTCGCCGACGACCTCGACGCCGGTGCGCTCGGTCTGCCCGATCTCGGCCTGCACGCCCGTACGGAACATGCGGTGATCGTCGACCAGCACGACGCGCACATGGCGCCCGGCCCCGGCCGCGGCCCCTGGGGACGCGGAGGCCGAAGGGGTCTCCTCAGCAGAACCGCCGGACTCCACAGGCCCGTTCGCGTCGCTCATGACGTCTTCTCCGCCCTCTCCATCTCCAGCTCGACCTCCGTGCCACCGTCGGGCACCGCGCGCAGTCGCGCCGTGCCGCCGTTGCGCTCCATGCGGCCGATGATCGATTCTCTGACGCCCATGCGGTCGGCGGGTATCGCGTCGAGGTCGAAGCCAGGACCGCGGTCGCGGACGGACACGAAGACCGTCCTGCCCTCGACTTCGGCGTAGACCTGTACGGCGCCGCCCTCGCCACCGTACTTGGCGGCGTTCACCATCGCTTCCCGCGCGGCCTGCATCTGTGCGCCGATCCGTTCGTCGAGCGGGCAGTCGCCGACGATGACGACCTCGATGGGAACGCCGTGCTTGTCCTCGACCTCGGCGGCATTGCGGCGCACCGCCTCCGCGAGGGTGTCGGGCTCCTCGGCCTCGTCCTTCCCGGTGCCCTCCGGCTTGTACAGCCAGGCGCGCAGGTCGCGCTCCTGGGCGCGGGCCAGTCGCCGCACCTCGTTGCCATTGTCCGCGTTGCGCTGGATCAGGGTCAGGGTGTGCAGCACGGAGTCGTGGACATGGGCGGCCACCTCGGCGCGCTCCTGGGCGCGGATGCGCATCAGACGCTCCTCGGAGAGGTCCTGCGTCATGCGGACGAGGTACGGGCCGGCGAGGAGCGCTATGCCGACCAGGACGGCCAGCGCCGCCTGGAGCACGGAGCCGAGGTGCGCGGCCGAGCCCTGCAGGACGAATATCCCGGACACGCCCGCGGTGACGAGCAGGACACCGGCCGCGGAGCGCAGCAGCGTGAGCGTGCGACGGCGGCGGCCGACCTCCACCCAGCGGGCCCGCCTGGCGTTGTCCGCCTGCCGCCAGACCAGGGCGACGCCCGCGCCGACGAGGACCGTCGGCCACAGATACGCCTTGGCTCCCCCGCCGAGGTTCACATTGCCGACGAAGATCATGGCCACGACGACCATGAGGAGCAGCGCGACGATCTGGCCCCGGTCCGGCTTGCGGGCCACGAGTCTGCGGCGGCCGTCCGGCGAGGTCTCGGTACTGAAGGACGGCGGGCGTCCGGAGCCGACCCCGCCGACACCGAGCGGCACGAAGAACCAGAACGCGGCATACAGCAGCGCTCCCAGCCCGTCCGCCATGAACAGTCCGACGAACACGAGCCGCACCCAGATCACGGGCAGCCCGAGATGCCCGGCGAGCCCTCGCGCCACGCCCCCGAGCCAGCGTCCGTCGCTGCTGCGGTAGAGCTTGCGCGGGGGCCGCGGGTCGTCGACGGGCGTCGCTGCGGCATCCGGCATGCCACCGATGTTCACACGCCCGGCGGACACGGGCATCAGGGTCCGCCCCGGATACACCCCTGATCTTCGGAAAACCGGCGCCACGCACCCTCCTCCACCCCCGTCAGGGCGGATATCAGGGTTGCGCCAGGGTCATCCCGGCTCCCCTCACCCCTCCCCGCCCGTCACCATGGACCCATGACAGATCAGCAGCACGCGGCGTCGGAGCCGGACCCCGGCCCCGACGGCCTCGGTGCCCCGCCCCCGGGCACCGGGCCGCGGGACGCCGTGCCACCCGCCGAGGGCGAGCCGCCGCACGCGCCCGCGGTCCCGCGCAAGTTCCGGCGCGACCGCCGGCACAAGATGCTGGGCGGGGTGTGCGCCGGTCTGGGCCGCCAGTGCGACATGGACCCGGTGATCTTCCGCGTCGTGCTCGCCGTGCTCTCCGCGACGGGCGGCATCGGTCTGATCTTCTACGGCTTCGTCTGGCTGTTCGTCCCGTACGACGACGATGACGAGAACGAGGTGCGCAAGCTCCTCACCGGCCGCGTGGACGGCCAGGCACTGGCCGCCGTGCTCTTCGCCCTGGTCGGCTGCGGCGTGCTGCTCTCCATGCTGAAGAACGGCAGCGTGCTCGCCTTCTCCGTCGTCCTCTCCCTCCTGCTGGCCGGCGCGGGCTACTGGTCGCAGCACCGCGGGGCCCCCGACCCCGACCCGCTCGCCGCCCAGGCCGTCGCCGACGCCCCGCCGGAGGCGCAGGCCCCGCCCGTGCCCGCGTCCTACCCGTCGTGGTGGCGCGACCCGATCGTCAAGGACGGGTCGCACGTGGGCGGCACCGGCTATCTGTGGGGGCCGAGCGACACCGGGGACCGGGACGTGGCGGCCGCGGTCTCCGTCGCCCGCGGCACCGCGCGCCCCCGTGTGCGCACAAGGGCCGAGCCGAAGCCGCGCGGTCCCCGCTGGATCGGCGGCTGGGTGTTCCTGCTCGCCCTCGTCGCCGGCGGTCTGGGCACGGGCCTCACCTGGGACGACCGGGCGCTCGGCACCAGTCTGCAGACCGGCCTGGCCTGCGCGCTGATCGTGTTCGGCCTGGGCATAGCCGTCAGCGCCTTCCTGGGGCGCACCGGCGCGGGGTCGATCTTCCTGGCCGTGGTCACGGCGGCCCTGCTGGCCGCGTCCGCGGCGCTCCCCAAGGACATCACCACGCAGTGGGTCCGGACGTACTGGACCCCCACGGCGGCGGCCGACGTCCGGGAGAACTACGACCTGGGCACCGGGGTGGGCACCCTCGACCTCACGCACCTGGACCTAGGCAAGGGTCAGACGGTGACGACGACCGCCGAGGTCGGCATCGGCCGGCTCAAGGTCGTCGTCCCCAAGGACGCGACCGTGAAGCTGAGCATCGACGTGGGCGTCGGGGACATCCAGTTGCCCGGCGAAGGCAAGAAGGACGTGGACGTGGAGCCGGGCAAGTCCAAGGAACTGACGCTGTCGCCCGCCGGCAAGGACGGCGGCACGGTGGACATCGACCTGCATGTCGGCATCGGACAGGCGGAGGTGGCCCGTGCTGCGTCATGAGTTCCAGCCGGGAAAGCTGGTCGCCGGAGTCTTCTTCACCCTCGCGGGCGTGATCTACGCCGGCGACGCGGGCGGCGCCTGGCAGACGCCGTGGTTCGTGGTCATCCCCGTGGTCACGGGCGGCCTCTGTCTGGCGGGGGCGGTGGCGGCCGTCACCCACGCCGTCCGCAGACGCCGCACCGAACGCGGCTAGCTGAGCCCCCCGGCGCGTTGCTCGCGCCGGGCCCGCAGGGCCGCGTCCACGGAGAAGTACGACGCGCCCGCGAGGACGAGGGGCAGCCAGGCCATCAGGTAGGCGAGGTCGTTGCCGTAGTAGTACGGGTCGGAGGCCCAACTGACCGTCAGCCACAGGCTCAGCGAGATCAGCGCTCCGCCCAGCGCGGCGAGGCGGGCCAGCAGGCCGATCAAGGTGCCGATCCCGACGGCCAGTTCGCCCAGGGCGATGGCGTAGCCGAAGCCGACGGGGTTCTTCAGGGCGAGGTCCACGAGGGCCGGGATGGCGGAGGAGTCCCGCGCGGAGCGCATGATGTCGCCGACCGAGCCGGAGCCGGCGCTCTGCATGAAGGCGCTGTCGGTGAGTTTGTCCAGGCCGGCGTAGATGAAGGTGACGCCGAGGAAGACGCGCAGCG
The DNA here is from genome assembly GCF_000424945.1 of Streptomyces sp. 142MFCol3.1. Taxonomy (NCBI): domain Bacteria; kingdom Bacillati; phylum Actinomycetota; class Actinomycetes; order Kitasatosporales; family Streptomycetaceae; genus Streptomyces; species Streptomyces sp. 142MFCol3.1. Next base: position 536 of record NZ_AUKV01000050.1, on the reverse strand, counting down.
GGAGGAGGGCGTAGCGGGTGGCCGTGTCCCGCCAGTCGCCTCGCCGGCCCGGGTAGGAGGTGTGAGTATCCATTCGCATACCGTGAGTCATCGCCGTTCGCCGCCTCTCACCCAGGTGCCGTTGCCCCTCAACAGACCATACGTATGACGATCGGCTCCCGCTCAATCCCCGCGCCGCCTTTTTCGCGCGTACGCGTTTCCCTTGCCGTCCGCCCGGGGGCAACCCCGCCCGCGTCTCCGCTGCCCCTGACCATGACGCCCCCGGAGCCGCCGTGGATCGGCCTGGACGGCCTCGTCCTCAAACGCCGGACCGGCTGAGGGGTGGCTCCCTGCCCTCAAGACGGGACGGGAACTACCGCCGGACGGGACCGGGAGCCGGCCTTGGACGACGGCCTGGGAGCCGCCGCCGGACGGCCTGGGAGCCGCCGCCGGACGGGCTGAAGAAGGGGCCGGACGGGCTGAAGGTGACCCCAGCCTCAGCGCGGCCTGCGGGAACCCGCGATGGACGCACCCGCAGTCGCCCTGTCACCGAAGGG
>NZ_AUKV01000049.1:0-45699 GCF_000424945.1 Streptomyces sp. 142MFCol3.1 | reverse complement strand
CCTGTCCGGTACGCCTGGCGACGCCACGTGGACCGGATCGCCGGTGGCCGACGAGAAAGACGAAGGATCGATGACGCTGAACGTGGGCCAACGGGTGCGGCTGGCGGCGGATCTCCGGTTGGCCGGGTCGGTGACCCCAGCCGGTGAACCTCCGCAGGCGACGGGTGCCTTCGCCGCCTCCGTGGCCCTGGCAGCAGGCATCGAGGGCACCGTCGAGCGTGTGGACGAGCATCACCGGCAGCAGAGCCACGAGGTCCGTGAGTACCTGCGCCTCAAGTCGCTCCTCGACGACTTCGGCCACCAGATGCCGCCGGCGAGCAGGAAGCAGCTGGAGGAGCAGGTGGGGGCCTTGGAAGAGCAGTGGGTCGCCTACCAGCGACGGATGCTCCACGTCACGGTCCGCGTCCGGCTCGACAACGGATTCGTCCTCGACGATGTCCCCCAGGAGGCTTTCGCCTCCGCCTGATCAGGGCGTCGGGGCGCTCGCTTTCCGCGCGCCGGCCTGTCAGCCGAGCACGACACCCGGGTTGGGATGTGGTGCGGGTCGAGGCTGTTCTGGGGCGGCTCGCAGCGTCAGTGCGGGGCGGTGGCGCCGACCTCGGTGCGTACGGGGTCCGCCTCCCAGGTGGCGGCGGTCTCGAAGGTGTCGACGACTGTGCCCATGCGGGTCAGACCGTCACGCCGGTAGGGCATGCGAAGGACCGCCGAGCGCCATGCGCTGACGGCCGCGTCGGCTTTTGCGTCATGTTCGCCCGTCGGTGCCTCGCCGAGCCCCCTGTGGGCCCAGGCCAGGTCCAGGGCGGTTCGAGGCGGTCGTTCATGCCGGCGGTGCCGGAGTCGAAGCCCAGGACGAGGACGGTGGCGGGATCTGGTCCGAATATTTGGCGGCGCGACGGGACGCCCCGCAGGGCTAGGTGTGCCATCCGATGACATTGGTTCCTCGCGGTCAGGCTTGGCGGGCGTACGACGTGAGGCGGTCGGCGAGCGCGATGACGAGGTCGCGGAGTTCATCGGGGCGCTCGATGACGAACGGCCGGTCGAGTGAGGCGAGTACCGGAGGCAACCAGTCGAGCCGCTCCGCCCGTAGCTCGACGCGCAGCCAGTGCTCGGACGCCGGGTCCTGGTCGGCCGCGGGCTCGTGCTCCTCCAGGCTGGCGACGCTGGCGGGGAGGTGGGCGCGGATCTGCTCAACGGTCCCGTGGATCCGCAAGGTGACCTGATGCCTGTACTCGGGCGTGGCGAATCCCGACAACACGCGCTGTGCCGGACCGGGACCCACGGGCGCTTCGAATGAGCCGGGCAGGGTCCGCGCGTCTGCGATGCGATCGAGCCGGAAGGTTCGGTCCTCGCCGATCTGGGCGTCCTTGCCCGTGACGTACCACCGGCCCGAATGGGCGACGATCCCGTACGCGTGCAATGTGCGTTCGCTGCGCCGTCCGTCGCGGTCGGTGTAGCGGATCGAGACCGGTCGGCGGTGGCGCACCGCATCGGCGATGGTGAGCAGGAGCCCGGCGTCCGGGTGGTCCAACTCGCCGGGCTGATCCGTGAAGGCAAGAGCTTCCAGGAGTGCGTCGAGCCGGCGGGCGATGTGCTTGGGCAGCACCCGCCGGATCTTTGCTGACGCCGTCTCGTTTGCCGTGCGCTGCGTCGTCGTCAGCTCTGCCCGGCGGCCGGCGGCCGGCGACCAGGCCGAGCAGCACGGCCAGCGCCTCGTCGTTGCTGAGCATGAGCGGAGGCAAGCGGTACCCGGGGGCGAGCCGGTAGCCGCCGTAGCGGCCGCGCACCGACTCCACGGGCACGTCCAGGTCGATCAGTTGGTCCACATACCGCCGCACAGTGCGCCCCTCGACGCCGAGACGGTCGGCCAGCTCGGCCACAGTCCGGGTGCCGCCCGACTGCAGCAGCTCCAGGAGTCTCAGCACCCGGCCGGTGGGGCGTGACATGTTCGCAGTCTAACCCGAATACAGGACCGATTCTGTCCACTATTTCTCCTAGCCTGCGACGTGCACGCCTCCAGCACAGCCAAGGAGATTCCCATGGACTTCGTCTCGATCCGCATCATCACCAGCGACGTCGCACGCCTCGTCGAGTTCTACGAGCGAGCCACAGGGATGCAGGCGATACGGGCCACCGAGGACTTCGCCGAACTCAAGACCGCGGGCGCAACCCTCGCGATCGCCAGCACCCGCACCGTCCCGCTGTTCGCCCCGGGCTCTGCCCGCCCAGCCGACAACCACAGCGTGATCACCGAGTTCCTCGTCGACGACGTGGACCGCGTTCACCAGAACCTGACCGGCTTCGTCACCGACTTCGTCAACGAGCCCACCACGATGCCCTGGGGCAACCGGGCGCTGCTGTTCCGCGACCCCGACGGCAACCTCGTCAACTTCTTCACCCCCGTCACCCCGGAGGCCATCGAAAAGTTCGCACGCTGACGCCACGCAGCCGCTCACGCGGGAGCCCCGAGATCCCAGGGCTCCCCGTGAACGCGGCCGCCGCGTCCAGGAGCACCACGAGCAGAGGACATCCGAACGCACCGCTGACGTGACCCGGTCGGGTGCGGCGCTGCTCGCCCTGCGGGCGAATACTGCAGCTCTCGAATACCGATACCGCACCAGTGAGCCCGCATCACCGCGGAGGCTGTGATCTGCGGAGTCACCGGTTCGCTCAGGACGCCGCTCACGTTGCTCCTGGGCCGCTGCGACCAGGGCGGAGACCTGCGCCTATCGCCCGCACCACCACGGTCCGCACCGAACTCGGCCACCGACTCACCCCGGCCGACGCCGAACGCCCCTGGCGCGGGGGCCGCTTCAGCGCGGGCTGGGGCACCCGAGGCGAGCTGGAGTACCACCCCGTACGCCCCGAGTTGGTGGCGGAGTTCGTCGCCGACACCGCCGTCGACGCAGGCCGCTACCGCCACCCCGTGCAGCTCCGCGGGATGCGTGAGGACCTCACTCCGGACCAGCTGCCGCCGTGGGGGCACTGACCCGGCCCCCGGCGGGTGCGGTCAGGCGCGCGGGGTGGTACCGGCGCGCTGGCGCAGGATGTCGGCGCACAGGGCGACGCAGTCGGCGCAGATCCACACGTCGGGTCCGGCCACCAGAGGGCGCTCCTCGCTGCGGGGATGCCCGCAGAAGGAGCAGCGGGCCTGCTGCCGTTTGCCCCCGCGGCGGGGGCGGCGGCCGAGGGCGGTGCGGGGGACGTTGATGTAGCAGTGCAGCAGGCGCTTGATGTCCGCGAGGTCCACCCCGAGGTCGTTCAGTACGCGGCGGCCTCGCGAGCCGGGATTGGTGGCGATGACTGCGAGCAGTTGCGGGGTGGTCGCGACGATGGGGGCGCAGGTCGGGGTGCGTTCGGTCGCCAGCTGCTCGGCAGCGTGCAGGGCGGCCTGGGCCTCGGCGGAGAACGCCGTGTCCGGTGCCTGCGCCGACGCGCCGACGCGGTAGTCGAACAGGCGGTGGCTCGTCTCGCGGATCTTGTCGCGGGTGACGCCGAGCTGTTCCAGGGTGGCGGCGGCCACGCCGTCGGTGAGCAGGCCCAGCAGCAGATGCTCGGTGCCCGCCTCCGACAGGCCGTCGGCCTCGGCCGCCTCCAGCGTGGCGGCGAGCGCACTGTCCAGGTCCCGGCCGCGGATCAGGCCGACCGTGGGCGGTGTCTCCTCGACGCGGTCGGCGTATCGCTGGCGGGCAGCCTGGCGGGAGATGCCCAGGCGTTCGCCGATCACGGTCCAGGAGTGCCCGGCCCGACGGACCATGCGTACGACCTGGTCGACGGCCGCGTCCGCGCGGGCCGATGAGTTCTGGGTGACTGCGATGACGGCGTCCAGCAGGGCGAGTTCGTCGCCGTCTCCGGCACGGGCGCGGGCCGCAGCGATGAGCTGCTCCAAGGTGGGCTCTCCGCTCATACTGACAACGGTAGATTGCCGCCCATCCAAGTGACATCCCCTGTTGTCGCTACGGAGCCTGGCGGCCCATGACGGTGCAGATATCTGCCTCGGTGCAGCTGCTCGGATCCGTACTGGCGGCCCGTTCAGCGAGACCGCGCAGCGCCGTGCGGGTGTTGCGCAGCTCGGCCATCCGCTGCTCGATGTCGGCGAGATGCTGCTGAACAAGTTCACTGACGTGACCACATGGGGCCTGCCCGGAGTCCCGCACCCGGAGGATGGAACGGATCTCAGCCAGGCCGAGCCCGGCGGCCTGGGCATCCCGGATTGAAGCCAGCCGGGTCTGCGCCTCGGGCGGGTAGGCGCGGTAGCCGCTCGCGGTGCGGGGCGGCGGCAGCATGAGGCCGACCTGCTCGTAGAAGCGGATCGTCTTGGCCGTCGCGCCGCCGGCGGCGGCCAGCTCGCTGATCCGCATGCCTCCACGCTACGCCTTGACCTTCCATCACATTGGAAGGTCTACCGTCGGGTGCAGAGGCACTGACCTGGGAGGACGGCACCATGCGCATCACCGTGCTGACCGTGCCCGACTGCCCCAACGCGCCCGTGGTCCATGAGCGGATCACTCGCGCACTGGAGGGCCGCAGCGCGCAGGTGGGGTTGGTCGAGGTGGACAGCCAGGAACAGGCGGCGCGGCTGGGGATGCCCGGCTCGCCCACCGGCCTGATCGACGGCGCTGACCCCTTCGCGACACCGGGCGCCGCGGCCTCGGTCTCCTGTCGCCTTTACCGGGGTCCGGGCGGTGCTGCGGAGGGGGGTGCCGAGCCTCGCCGAACTCCAGCGTCTCTGGAGGGGGCGGATATGCCGGCGGACTGCGGGTGCCCGCTGATGGATGCGGCCGGCCGCGTGGGTTCGCAGGCTGGCGGGCTGGGCGCCGTCCAGCAGGCTGTACTGCGCCACTTCGCGCCTCGGGAGAGGCTCCCATGGCGGGTGATCTGGAGGCCGTTGCTGCCGCATTTGGCCGTCGAAGCGTCGAGGTCCTGGCGGGCCTGGCGGCCGAGGACTTCCTCACCTTCTACGATCACGGTCAGATCCGACATGTTGACCGGACTAGCGGGAGCGACACGCGTGTGTCGTGCACGGTCCGTCGTGCTGCATCGGTAGGAAGTCATGCGACCCGAATGGAGGGATGCGCGTGGCACTACCGAACGATGTGGAGCGCGATGTCGATGCGATCCGGCTGCCACGGTGGGGACGAGTGGTTGAGACGGGCGGCGTCGTGCCCTACGAGGTACAGGACGCCGACGGACAGCCGATCGAGCCCGTACGCCGGTACCTGCGTGACTTCGTCGCCCAGGGACGCCGTGTCGGAAGCGTACGGAGCTACGCCTACGACCTGTTGCGGTGGTGGCGGTGGCTTCTGGTCGTCGAGGTTGAGTGGGACAAGGTGACGTCGGCAGAGGTGCGGGAGTTCGTGCTGTGGCTGCAACGCACCTCGAAACCGCGTCCTACCCCCAGGAAGAAGTCGGCCGCCACCGCCGGCACCATCAACCCGATCACGCGCAAGCAGCACCCAGGAGATCAGTACGCCGTCCGCACGATCCGTCACAGCAACGCGGTGATCCGCAGTTTCTACGAGTTCTGGATCGAGCGGGGGGCCGGTCCGCTGGTCAATCCGGTGCCGCAGGAACGCCGCGGTGGACGGCGGCCGAACGCGCACCACAATCCGCTGGAGCCGTTCCGGCCCGAAGGCCGACTGCGCTACAACCCGCCCTTGCCCAAACGCCGTCCGCGAGCGATGCCCGATGAGCAGTGGGACGCCTTGTTCACGGCCCTGCGCTCGGACCGTGACCGGGCCCTGGCCTCGCTGGTCATCAGCAACGCCAGCCGCGCCGGTGAAGTCCTCGGCATCCGCTGCGGCGACCTTGACTGGGGCGACCAGGTCGTCCGGGTCCGGCGCAAGGGAACCGGAGCCGAACAGTGGCTGCCGGCCAGCAACGACGCCTTCGTGTGGTTGCGGCTCTACCTCGACAGCATCGGCCCGCTCGCGCCGAGCGACCCGGTCTGGTGGACCCTGCGGCGACGGCGCCGCGGCGAAGGCCCACCGGCCCGCCAGCCGCTGAACTACGACGCCCTCCGAGCCGTCCTACGCCGGGTCAACGAGGCCCTCGGCACGAACTGGACGATGCACGACCTTCGGCACACCTGCGCCCGCAGGATGCTCCGCGACCGCAACCTCTCGCTGCGCGACATCCAGGTCATCCTCGGTCACGCGCACCTGTCGACCACTCAGCTCTACCTCGAAGAGGAGCCGGAGGAGGTCATCCGCCGGGTGCACCAGCACCTGTTGGACCTCAAGCAAACCGAACAACAGCCTGCCCTCAAGCCCGTCCCGTCCCCGGCCCGCGGCTACGACGCCGCGGACCTGGCCGTGCTCTTCGGAGAAGTACCGCGATGACCACCACGACCGGTACGCCTGCCCAGTCCTCGCAGGTGAAGCCCTTCCCGGCATTCATCGGAACCCAGCAAACAGGTCCGGCTCGCCGCCGCGTCGGGCCGATCGACACCCTGTCCAGCCGCGAGGTACTGCGCAAGCTGTCCCAGCTGGGCACCTGGGCCGATCTTCCCGGAGCTGAGGTACGTGCGCGACTGCGCGCTGCCGAACGCATGCTGGAGTGGCTGATGCATCGGCCCGGTGACGGGTGGCAGGAGCGATGGGAGTCCTGCGAAGCCGACCCGGGGCCGCTGAGCTGGGTCGCCAGCGTCGCTGCGGCCGAAGGGCGATCAGAGAAGAACTACCGCAGCGAGGTCACCAGCGGCCTGGCCGGCCTCCTGCTGTGTCGTCTGGTGCTGCCCAGCTACGACTTCCTGGTCGGCTACGGAGCGGTCCGTCTGTTCACCGACGTGCGCACGGAGCTGTCCGTCGAGACCTTCGCCCGCGCAGAGGGAGCCGCTCGAGTCCGGGGCATGGCCGGACGTCAGGTCTCCGAAGTCCTCACCGCCCTGTCCAAGATCGTGCTCCACACCGGCAGGGAACTCCATCAGGTCACCACGGACGATGTGCTGGAGTTCCACGCCTGGAACATCAGCCGCTACCACCGGCACAAGAGCGGCCTGCACGGCGCCTGGGACGTGCTGCGCGACATCGGCGTCCTCGACACGGACCAGAGTCTGCGCGCCGCCATCCGGCTGGGCCAGCTCACGACCGAGGAACTGGTCGCCCAGCACCAGATCCAGTCCGCGCCGGTCCGCGACATGCTGGTTCGCTACCTCAACGAGCGGCGCCCCGGCATGGACTTCAGCAGCTTCCGCCAGCTCAGCAGCACCCTGGCCGGCACGTTCTGGGCCGACATCGAGCAGCACCACCCCGGCATCGACAGCCTCGACCTGCCGTCGGAAGTCGCCGATGCCTGGAAAGCCCGGCTCGCCTTCACCTCGGGAAAACGAGGACCGAAGAGGCCCCGGAAGGGACGCCTGGAGGTCCTTGGCCGGGTCCGGACGCTCTACCTCGACATCCAGGAGTGGGCGCACGAAGACCCCTCCTGGGCACCGTGGGCGGTCCGCTGCCCGATCCGCCGCAGCGAACTCGAAGGCGTCTCCAAGCGCAACCGCGCGCGGACGGCGGAAGTGCACCAGCGCATCCGCGAGCGCCTGCCCCACCTGCCCGTGCTGGTCGACACGGCAGAAAAGCACCGCGACGACCAGGCCGCCCTGCTCGCGGCCGCCCGCCAGACACCCATCCGCGAGACCTTCGAGCACGCCGGCAGGACCTACCACCGGACCCGATACCGGTGGGACACCCGCAGCGCGACCCAGCACGGCCCGGACGCAGTGCTCGTCACCGACGAAGAAACCGGCGAGCGCATCGAGTTGCTTCGCAGGGAAGAGGACGCGTTCTGGGCTTGGGCGATCATCGAGACGCTGAGGCACACTGGTGTCCGCGTCGAAGAACTGCTGGAACTGACCCACCTGGCGTTGGTCTCCTACCGCCTGCCCGACAGCGGTGAGGTCGTCCCCCTGCTGCAGATCGTCCCGTCCAAGAGCAACGAGGAGCGACTGCTCCTGGTCACCCCGGAACTCGCCAGCGTGCTGGCCACCGTGGTCTGCAGGATCAGAGGAGATGACGGCCGCGTTCCTCTGGCGGCCCGCTACGACCCGCACGAACGCGTGACCGGCACGATGCTGCCGCACCTGTTCCAGCGCAAGATCGGATGGCGCAGGGAGATTATCAGCACCCGAGTCGTCTACCGGCTCCTCAGCGACACGCTGGAGCGGTCCGGGCTCACGGACCGAGCCGGCCAGCCGCTGCGCTACACACCGCACGACTTCCGCAGGATGTTCATCACGGACGCCGTCACCGGCGGCCTTCCCGTCCACATTGCCGCGAAGATCCTCGGCCACCACAGCCTGAACACCACCCAGGCATACCTCGCGGTCTTCCAGGAGGAGCTGATCAGGTCCTACCGGGCGTTCCTCGACACCCGGCGCGCTGACCGCCCCGCCGCGGAATACCGCGAACCCACCGAGCAGGAGTGGGACGAGTTCCAGAAGCACTTCGAGTTGCGGAAAGTCGAACTGGGCACCTGCGGGCGCCCCTACGGCACCCCCTGCGCACACGAGCATGCCTGCGTCCGGTGCCCGATGCTCCGTGTCGACCCGCAGCAGCGGCGACGCCTGGAAGAGATCATCCGCAACCTCGGCGTCCGCATCGAGGAGGCCCGCGTCAACGGCTGGCTCGGCGAGGTCCAAGGACTCCAGATCAGCCTCGAAGCCGCGCGAAACAAACTCGCCTCACTCGACCGACTCACCCGGACCCGCAAACGCACTCCGGTCACCTTGGGCATGCCCGTAATCTCGGAAGGAAGACAATGATCTCCGCGGCGGCCCATGCCGGAACTGAATCACGAACGCGGCGTCAGCCACCACCAACTGACCACACTGGCCAGGGTTCCCGATCCGCAGCACCGGACGCCGCTGCCACGCCATCGGTCACCTCGATCTGTCCTGGACCCCGTCCCCGGCCATACAGGCTGTGACCGCATCCCCCACCGCACTCGACCGGTTGCAATCCCTGATCCAAATCCCCGGCCACACCAACCTCGCCGCTGCACGCGCCATCTAAGACGGACGCGGCGACGCCCGCAGACAGCGCATCACAAAAACGGCAGTAAGTGCCCACGGCCCAAGACGCGGTCGCACTGGATCAACTGCTTGGCACAAACGTCCCCATGCCCGATGTAGGGCGAGGGCCGTCGGTTCGACCCCGACAGGTAGCTCGCAGATCCGGATGTGCAGACGCGCCCCGGACCGATCACGGTCCGGGGCGTTCGTACGCACCCAAGCGAGTTGTTGCATCCGCAGGGCAATCCGCACGGCTGACGAGAGTTCCAACCGTCGATGGGCGAGTTGTCAGAAGTCCCTTGGGCCACCGCGGCCGGGCCGGTCGGTCGTCAGGTGGCGCCGAGGCCGCTGAGGAAAGTGCTGGCGACGAGGTCGGCGGCTTGCGGGGGATCCATGGCGGGGAACTTGTGGGCGGCCGTGTCGACGAGTCCGTCGAGGACCGCCCGCGCCCAGGCCGCGTCGGTGCCGGCGCGCAGGTAGCCCTCGTCGATGGTGCGGCGGACGAAGGCGTCGAGTCGGGCGCTCTGCTCCTGGCGACGGATGCCGGCCTCGGGGTCCTTCTGCATCATGCGGCGCGTGTCGACAGGCCATTGACGGCTGACGGGGATGATCCCTTCCAGGTAGCGGTGGAGGGCGACCGGAACAGGGGCCTCGGTGATGCGTGCCTCGTCCAGGACCTGTTCGGCGGAGTCGAGTTTGGCCTGGAAGACGGCACTGAGCAGCGCCTCGCGGCTGGCGAAGCGGCGGTGGACGGTGGTGCGGTCTACTCCCGCGGCGGCGGCGATGGCCGCCATCGAGGTGCCCGGGTCCTCGGCCAGCAACTGGGCCCCGGCCTGGAGCACAGCGGTGAGGTTGCGTGCGGCGTCAGCTCTCATGATCTGGAGATTCTACGTCCAGTGGTCACTTTCGGCACAATTTCCAACGCGTGAGTCGCAACACCAATAGAAACTACCACTTTCATGTTGCAGTAATGGGAAATTCCTCTACTATGGAGTGGCAAGCCCGCGCTGGAGCGCTGGGAGAACGACGAAACGACGAGACGACGCACGAGAAGAGGGATGCGCTATGTCACGGACTTGGCTGATCACCGGCGGCTCGCAGGGGCTGGGCAAGGCTCTGGTTCTCGCGGCGCTGAGCGCCGGCGACAGGGTCGTGGTGACTTCTCGAAGGCCGGAGACGCTGACCTCCTTGCGGGCCGAGCACCCTGAGCGACTGATGGTGGTGGCGCTGGACGTCACCTCCCCGTCCGACGCCCGGGACGTGGTGGCGACGGCGGTGGAGCAGTTCGGTTCGATCGATGTGCTCGTGAACAACGCCGGTTACGCCACCAGCGGCTCGATCGAGGACTTTCCAGAGGACGAGTTCCGCGCGCAGGTCGAGGCGAATCTGTACGGCGTGGTCAACCTGACCCGGGCGGTGCTGCCAGTGATGCGGGGCCGGCGGTCCGGGCACATCGTGCAGATATCGTCCATCGGCGGACGCGTGGGCGGCACGCCCGGCCTCAGTGCCTATCAGACCGCGAAATTCGCCGTCGAAGGGTTCTCCGAGGTGCTGGCGAATGAGGTGGCCCCGTTCGGCGTCAAGGTCACCATCGTCGAGCCCGGCGGCATCCGCACCGGCTGGGCCGCGGGCGCGGCGGAGCCGTCCGGTCCCGTCGCCTCCGACTACGAGGAGACGGTCGGCGCGTGGCTCGCGAGGTTCGCCGAGTACGCCGGCAACGAGCCGGGTGACCCCGACCGCATGGCCCGCGCGGTCGTCGGCGCGGTGGAGGCGGCGAAACCCCCGCGTCGGCTGCTCCTCGGCAGCGATGCCCTGGAGATCGCCATCAGCGCCGAGGAGGCGCGCCTCGCCGAGGCCCGCGAGTGGGCCGAGGTCAGCCGCTCCACGGACTACCCCACCGCCTGACCACTTCGTTCCGGTGATGCGCCCGCACGCTCGGGCACCACCGGAGCGCGGCACAACCACCGGAGCGCGGCTGCCCGACCACCGGAGGCCGACGCAACCACCGAAGGCCAGCTCAGCCAGCCCGGTCGGAGCGCCTACCTGTCCTTCCGACATGACCGCAGAGCGGCTTCGCCCAGATCCCCGCACGCGAGGTGGCACCGCCCGCACCCGTCGGCTTGCCGACGCGCCCCCACTCCCTCCTCCCCACCACCCTCTCGCCTCTTTCGCACAAAGGAACCGTGAAGACATGACTGTTCGCGACAAGCTCTACATCGGCGGCGCATGGGTCGCCCCCAGCGACCCGAATCTGCGGATCGACATCCTTTCCCCGCACGACCAGTCCCTGCTGGGCAGCGCCGCGCAGGCCGCGCCCGCCGACGTCGACGCCGCCGTCGCCGCGGCCCGCGCGGCCTTCGACGACGGGCTCTGGCCGCGCACCAGCCCCGAGGAGCGACAGGAGATCGTCCGGCGCTACGACGCCCTGCGCGCTGCCCACGCCGACGAGGTCGCTCGGGCCATCTCCGTCGAGAACGGCTCGGCCGGCTGGTTCACCAAGGCCGGCCAGCCCTTCCTGACCCGCCAGGTGAAGGCGTACCTGAAGGCGGCCGAGGAGTTCGGCTGGGAGGAGATCATCGAGCCGTCCGACCCGTCGGTGTCCTTCGACACCATCGTCCGACGGGAGGCGATCGGCGTGGTCGCCGCCGTCATCCCGTGGAACTCGCCGTTCTCCGCAGCCACCGCCAAGCTGGTCCCGGCCCTACTGGCCGGAAACACCGTTGTCCTGAAGGTCTCCCCGGAGAACTCTCTCAGCATGATGCTGCTGGCGGACCTGTGGCACGAGGCCGGGCTTCCCGCGGGCGTGCTCAGCATCCTTCCCGCCGACCGCGAGACCAGCGAGTACCTCGTCTCTCACCCCGACGTCGACAAGATCGCCTTCACCGGCTCCACCCGCGCCGGCCGGCGCATCGCCTCCATCGCGGGCGAGCACCTCAAGCGGGTCAGCCTAGAGCTGGGCGGCAAGTCCGCCGCCCTCATCCTCGACGATGCCGACCTGGACGCCGCCGTCCAGGGCCTGCGATTCGGCTCCTTGGCGAACAACGGCGAGGCCTGCATCCTCCAGACCCGCATCCTGGCCCCGCGCAGCCGCTACGAGGAGGTCGTCGCCGCGATCAAGGCCATGGTCGAATCGCTGAAGGTCGGCGACCCGTCCGCTCCGGACACCTTCATCGGCCCGATGATCCGCCCCGACCAGCAGCAGCGCGTCATCGACTACATCCACGTCGGCATAGCGGAGGGCGCCCGGCTGGTAACCGGCGGCCCGCAGATCCCCGAAGGCCTGGAGAAGGGCAACTACGTCACCCCGACCGTCTTCGCCGACGTCGACAACTCCATGCGCATCGCGCAGGAGGAGATCTTCGGCCCGGTCCTGTCCGTCATCGCCTACGACGACGAGGACGACGCCGTCCGCATCGCCAACGACTCCGCCTACGGCCTGTCCGGCGGCATCTGGACCATCGACCCTGAGCGGGCCCTTGCCGTCGCCCGCCGACTGCGCACCGGCACGGTCACCCTGAACGGCTCCCCCATGAGCTTCGACGGTCCGTTCGGCGGCTACAAGGCGAGCGGCATCGGCCGTGAATACGGCAAGGTCGGCCTGACCGGCTACGTCGAGCACAAGACGATCACCCGCGACCGGTAGTCGCACACCCTGCGACACAAGCACAGCGCAGCCACAGCCCCTGCGGCCAGCGCCCCCGCGCGCCGGACGGGCCCGCCCGCGAAACGGCCCACCAACGACACGGGCCCACCCGCGGCACGGCCCGGCCCGTCGGGCCCCCATCCGGCCGGCTGCGTCGCACACCGGCGGTAGACCTTCGGTCCCGCCCATGAGATGCCGGCCCGCACGAATCCCGGCCAAGCCCCTCGAGCCGTGGCCGTCCGAATCACGGCGTGCGACTGCTCCCGGCGCCCTTCGCCATCCTTCCGTTCCCCGGAGAGTCATTCCATGCCCAGCAAGTCGCCCCGCCTCACCTTCGCGGTCCTCGCCAGTGGTGCGGGCGTGTTCTCGATGCTGCAGTCGCTCATCGCGCCGGCGTTGCCGACGATCCAGCACGCCCTGCACACCTCTCAGTCCACCACCACGTGGGTGATGACGGCTTATCTGCTGTCCGCCTCGGTGTTCACCCCGATTCTCGGCCGCGTCGGCGATCTGCTCGGCAAGACGCGCACGCTCGTTGCCGTCCTGGTGGCAGTGCTCGTAGGGTGCCTGCTCGCGGCGCTGGCACCCACCATCGGCGTCCTGATCGTCGCCCGTGTCGTCCAGGGCATCGGCGGAGCGGTGTTCCCGCTCTCGTTCGGCATCATCCGCGACCAGTTCGAGGCCGGCCAGGTCAGCGGCAGCATCAGCAACCTGTCCGCCGTCATCGCCGCGGGCGGCGGCGTCGGCATCGTCGCCGCCGGGCCCATCGTGGCCGCGCTCGACTACCGCTGGCTGTTCTGGATCCCCGTCGCCATCGTTGCCGTCACCGCCCTCATAGCCGCGCGCCGCATCCCCGAATCGCCTCACCGTGCGCAGGGACACGTCAACTGGCTCGGCGCGCTGCTGCTGTCCGGCTGGCTGGTGGCACTGCTCCTGCCGGTCAGCCGGGGCAGCCGGTGGGGCTGGAACTCCGCCTCCGTGATCTCGCTGTTCGCCGCGGCCGTCGTCCTCTTCGGCCTGTGGCTGCGCGCCGAGTCACGCAGTCCGAGCCCGCTGATCGATCTGCGCGTTCTGCGCACGCGGCCGGTGTGGACCACGAACACGGCCGCTCTGCTGTTCGGTGCCGGCCTCTCCTCGGTCTGGGCCTTCCTGCCGGGCTTCGTGCAGACGCCGAGTTCGGCCGGATACGGCTTCGGTGCGAGCGTCACCGCATCCGGGCTGCTCATGCTGCCCATGCTGATCGCCATGTTCGTCGCCGGGGTCCTCAGCGGCCGCCTGGAGCCACGGCTCGGCGCCAAGCACCTGCTGATCGCCGGTTCGGGCCTCGCCGCACTCGCATGCGCCATCCTCGCCCTGTTGCATGACGAGCAGTGGCAGATCGCCGTCGCAGCGGGAGTCTTCGGCCTCGGCGTCGGCCTGGCTTTCGCGTTCATGGCCAACCTCATCGTCAGCAGCGTGCCCGCCGAGCAGGCCGGCGCCGCGACCGGCATGAACGCCAACCTCCGCTCCATCGGCGGTGCCATCGGAACCGCCATCATGAGCCTGCTCGTCACCAGCCACCTCGCGCATACCGGCCTGCCCTACGTCTCCGGCTACACCCACGGCTTCTCGGTGCTGACCCTGTTCCTCGTCGGCGCCGCACTCGCCGCGGCCCTCGCGCCCGCTCGACACGCCGCCCACACGCCGGGCCGAGCGACCGACAGCCCTGACCCGCAGCCGGATGCGGTCAGCCGGGCCTGATCAACGGAACAACCGAACAATCACGACAGCAACGGCACACCGCGACCGTTCAGCTCGAAGAACGCCCCGTCTAGGCACAGCAGAGCATGGCTGTGGCGGGCTAGAGGGTGTCTGAAAAGCCGGTCAGCGGGCATGTGGGCTGGTAGCAGGGTGGTTGCGCGCTGTCGGGGGCTGGAGTGCGCGGGCTGCGTACCCGTTACACGACGGATCTGCGTGAACGCGCGCGCTTACTGGCTGCGGGCCCGCTGCGCATGGAGACTGCTGCCGCACGACCTACCGCTCTGGCAGACCGTGTACCACTACTGGCGGCAGTGGCGGCAAGATGCCGTGTGGGAGCGCATGTTGACCGGGCTGCGCGAGTGCGATCGGGTACGCACTGAAGGACAATTTCGCCGAGTTGTCCGCACGGTCTGAGGGCGAGCCCGGGCTCCAGTGGGGAGAGGCCGGTACCCACCTGCGGGGACGGCTCGTGGATCTCTTGGCTGACGACCGATGCGGGACCGCGCAGCGCGGTGCTTAGTTCGGAAAAGTGTGGCCTGCCCTTTCTGTGTCGTCCCCACGCCTCACGGTGTCCGCCTGGCCAGCGGCGCCGGCGTGCTCGCCGCCGACGCCGTGATCACTTCTGCCGACCCGGTCGCCGGCGACACCATCACTTCCCGTGGCGCACGCGGGACCTGGGAGCCGTCCGGCGTGGTGGTCTACGTCGGTCAACGCTCCTGCATCGGCCCGGCTACCGACGTCGCCTGCGGCGCCCTGAGCTTCGTCACCAGCCCCCGTGCCGGCCGAGGTTGGGCCGAACACCGCACCGACTACACCGGCACAGAAGTCGGTCAGGACCGCGCCCAGGCCCTGGGAAGGTCTGTCTTCGGCGCCCTACTGACAGGCCGGGAGCAGGAATGATGGACGGTATGCGGATCCGCATCGACGCAGTCGACCTGCCCGGGCTCACCTGCCCAGCCGCGCCGCCCACACCATCCCGAACCGGAGAACCAGCGGGCAAACCGTCAGAGCCGAAACAGCAAGGGCGGTCGGCCGACCGGATTCGACACGGCGATCTACAAAAGGAGGAACGAAGTCGAGCGGACCCTCTTGGCGCTCAAGAACTCCCGCGCCGTCACTACCAGATATGACAAAAGGACCTACGTCTTCCATGGCACCGTCGCGGTCGCCGCGATCCGCCTTTGGCTCCGGCCGTGATCCGCTGATCCTTCAGATGCCTGAGAGGTGGCCGTGATCCGGGTCTCTGCGGAGCGGCAGCATCTGGCTGAGGCCAATGAGGAGGAGCCCAGCAAACAGGAGGGCATTTCCGCCGAAGAAGCGGACCTCCCAGGAAACGCTCGGCAAGATTCGAAAGTAGAAGAGGCCCTGGAGAAGCAGGGACGCGCCTGTGAGTAAGGCGCCGAGACCATGCAGTTGGGGCCTGGTGACGCGGCGGCGCGCCGTGGGCACGATCCACCCTGTCCGGAGCGTCACGAATCCCAACCCGATCGCCAACAGACCCAAGAATCCGCCCGTTCCAACAACCCATGCCATGAGGTCGCTTCACTCCGATCAGGTGAGGGTCCAGAACGCGAGCACCGCCCGGTCTGAAGATGCCCACATTGTTGCTGGCGCGGCGGCGCCTGACAATGCCAGTACTCGGCAGTCTCCGGGGCCTCTCTACTGCCGTCTGTGCTCAAGCGTCCAAGATCCGCCGGACACTGGGTTGCGTCCAGGGAGGTGGTGTACGGGTTCGACCTGATCCGGGGGTTTGCTCCGGCGTCGGGGTGGTGCCCGCATAGACGAACGGCCACCGGCTGATCTTCGAAGTGTCGAAGCCTCGAAGGAGATCAGCACGATGACCGCACCTGACAGTGTGCCCCTGCACGCCCTCGCGGAAGACAACCTCGCGACTTCGCGGCTGGCCTTGAGCAGACCAGCTGCATCGTCCCCGCGCAGACGCAGGGAGGTCTATCTCCGGGAGGTGTGGTAGCTGCCGGGCCGGTCCGAACGCACGCCCGGCGAGGCACGCGACCGGGTTGCCGGCACCTGCCGCAAATGGCGCGTCCCGCGCCGCATCATCAGCGACATCGAGCTCACTGTCTCCGAGCTCACGACCAACGCAATCGTCCATGCCCAGGGGGAGACCATGAGCGTGGCCGTCCTACTCACCGCACGCAGCGTGTGGCTGGTCGTCGTCGACCACGGTCACGCGGCCAGACTCACCGAGCCGCAGCGCGACGTCGATCCGGACGAGCACGGCCGCGGCCTGCTGCTCGTCCACGGCGTAGCCGGCCGGTGCGCGGTCCGTCGGTGCGGGACGGGCACTGCTGTATGGGCCTGCATCGACCTGCCGAACCGGCACGCTCCCGTGGACAGCGGTGGACTGGGCAGCCACCCACGAAGACGCAGCCGTGACCCCTCATACCGAAGTCCGCGAGCCGGCCGTGGCGCAACTTCAGTGTGTCCGGCGCGCTCATCGAGCGGTGAAGAGATTGTCCCGGAGTTCGGCCGTTGAATCGCGTGACCCGACGTGGTGATGGCGACGGGGGTGGGCGGTGTTCGAGTTCCGGGTTGTGATCGACGGGCAGGAGAACCATCTTGCCGCCATCGGCACCGGCCACGTAGGAGCCGCGGACGCGGTCGCCGCCTTCGAGGGTGACCGTGACACCGGTCTCGTTCCTGCTCGATCGCGGCCACCGCGTTGAACCGCACCGTGTCGTTCGGCCGACCCTCCGCTGCCGCCCGGAGGATGGGCGCGAGTCTGATCTGCGGAAGCATCGTGTACGGGGCGGGACTCGCCGCCGCGTACTCCTCGGCATAACCGCCGCCACCCCATGCGTCGCGATTGGTGATCTGGCGTCCGTGCAGGTCGGAGGGGCCCGCGAGCGAGGTGTACCAGCCGGTCCTGCTGACCGATGACGGGGGCGCGGCGGCCGCGTCTATCGGCTTCTGCAGACCGAGGCGGCGGAAGATCTCGATGGTGCGCTGGTTCAGGCCGATGGCCTTGGGGTGGATCGACGTGCCCTGGTGGCGTTCGAACGGAACGTTCGGCACGCCGAGGTCGCTCAGCAGCAAGGATGTCGTGAGGCCGACGGGGCCACCGCCGACGATGACGACCGGGTCCATGGACAGTCCCTTCTCAGCCTTGGTGCGTGGAGGCATCGGCGTACTCGGTGTAGGTGTACGGGTTGTCGAGTACCTTCGACTCCGGGATCTGCGGGCTCATGCCGCCGGCCCACTCCTCCTCGCCGAGTTCGGCGCGGATGAACTCGACGGTCTGCTCCACCGCCCGGCGGGCCTTGGCGAGGTCGGTGTCGACGAGGTGGTGGTCGTACTTCACCGGGCGGCCGTTGACGAGGACGGTGTGGACGTCACCTCGCTGTGCCTGGAACACGACATGGCCATAGGGGTTGAGGATCGGGAACATCGCCGGCGACTCGTCGTTCTTGAGCAGGACCAGGTCGGCGCGCTTGCCGGGCTCGATGCTGCCGACCAGGTGGTCCATCCCCAGGGCGCGGGCGCCACCGCGGGTAGCCCACTCCACGACCTCCTGGGCACGCAGTGCCACGTGGGTGACCGTGTCGCCGGAGGCGTGGGCCTCGTGGTGCTCGCGTGCCCGGTCGGACGAGAGCGTCGAGCGCATCGCGGCGAACGCGTCGGCGCTCCACCACATGCTGGTGTCGACCGAGAGCGAGATCGGGATGGAGTGGCGGCGCAACGCCCAACTCGACGGGTATCCCTGGCCGCAGCTTGCCTCGCTCTCGGCCGACACCGACGCGGATCCACCGGTGGCGGCGATGCGCTGGTAGGAGTCCTCGCTCAGCGTCGCTGCATGGACGTAGACGTTCTGGGGCGTCATGAAGCCGTGCTCGTGCATGAGCCGGATCCCGTTGTCGTTCGTGGCGCCCCAGACACCGGCGTGCGTGGTGACGGGCACGCCCAACTCGCGTGCCGCCTCGAAGGCCGCCTTCTCGGGGAAGGCGGGGTCGCCCGTGACGTCGAACGCGACCTGGAAGCCGAGCATCTCCGAGCGCGGCATCCTCCGCTCCACGAAGCGCCGGAACTCGGGCGAGTTGGTCCACTCCCAGGGTCCGGCGTGGATGTTCCCGTAGGCGAACACGAAGCGCCCGGGCACCTCCTCGAGGGCGTCGACCGCGGCTTCGGCGTGATCGACCGTCACGAGCCCGTGCGACCAGTCGACGGTGGTGGTGACCCCGGCGTCGATCGCCTCGATCGCGCTGAGGAGGTTCCCGGCGTACACGTCCTGGGGACGGAAACGTTTGCCGTGCTCAAGGTAGTTCCAGACGAAGTACTGCGTGAGGGTCCAGTCGGCTCCGTACCCGCGCATGGCGGTCTGCCACATGTGGCGGTGGGTGTCTACCATGCCCGGCATGAGGATGCCGCCGCTGGCGTCGATCTCGACCGTGCCCTCGGGCGTCTCCAGGTTCGGGCCCACGGCCTCGATCGTGTCGCCGACGACGAGGACATCCCCGTCGTTCAGGGCGGTGCGCCGGTCGTCCATCGTCAGGACGTGGCCGTGCCGGAAGACCACTGCCGGGGCGGCGGTGACGTCGCTCGCTGCGGGTGTGCCAGGTGTGGATGCCATGGGGTTCTCTTTCACTGGTTACGTGAACGGGTGGGGCCCGGTAGGGCGCCGCCGAGCGCGGCGCGGGGTGTCAGGTGCTGATGTCCGGGTAGGGCAGTGCCACATGGTCGAGCCTGCGGGCGTAGTCGAGTTGCATACCGAGCGGCTCGTCGAAGTCACGCTCGAACATGGCGATCCACAACGTGAGCGTGAGGAACGGGTGCGCGCCCAACTCGAAGAGGGCCACATGGTCGTGGGCGGCCAGCGCCCGGTGCTCCTCCTCGGTGAAGGAGAGCCAGGTGGTGTCCTCGGCGGCGATGGCGTTGAGGATGCGGTTGGCCCGCTCCCGCAGCCACCAGGCGACCGTCCCCTCGGGGTCCTCCCGGTAGCGCTCGGTGAGCCCGTGCTCGCGGTCGACGGTGTAGAGGAACTTGTTGACCAGGTACTTGCTCATGCGCGGGACTCCTGCCGGTCGGCGGCAGCCCCGCTGTCGAGCAGACCGGGGTCGGGATACCAGGTGAAGTACGCCTCCATCGTGTGGAAGAGGCTGAGGTGGTCGGTGTAGTCGGCCGGCCGGTTTCCCGCGACCCCCATCATCAGCATGAAGTCCATGAATCCGTGGGTCGCGTTGCCCGGGGCGTGGAGGCTGTCGAGTGTGACGTTGGCCAGGCAGCCGTCGATGTCGCCCTTGGCGATCCACTCGACGGCCCGGGCGTCGAACTCCGGGTCGGGCCCGGTGGGGCCGAACTGGCGTGGACCGCCGAGTTCGAGCGAGAGGTGGCCGGTACCGATGACGGCGACGCGAAGGTGGCTGGGCCAGGCGTCGATGATCGCGCGGATGGTCCTGCCGAGTTGGACGAACCGTTCAGGCCGGGGGAGCGGCGGCGCGAAGATGTTGGTGTAGATGGGCACGATCGGCAGGTCCGCCTCGGGGCGGACGGTGATGATCGGGCAGGTGATGGAGTGGTCGATCCGCAGCTCGTTGGAGAACGCCAGGTCGAATCCGCGGTCCAGGCCCTCGCGGAGCATGTACGCCGAGAGCGCCTCGTCGCCTTTGAGCAGCATCTTCGGCAGCCCGAACTCGCGCTGCTCGTTCTCCCAGTTGGCGTCGTAGTAGGGCGCCTTGCCGACCAGGAACTGCGGCATGTTGTCGAGCCAGAGCTGATGGAAGTGGTCGGAGCCGACCATCACGAGCACGTCGGGGCGTGATCTGGTCAGCGTCTCCCGGTACGCCTCGACCTTACGGACCCACTCCGCCGCGAACGGCGGCGCCTGGTCCGGGGGGAGCTGGCTGGTCCGGTAGTAGAATGGATGGTGTGTGGTCGCGAGGATCGCGACGAGCTTGGCCATCGTCGGCCTTCCCCTTTCTCCCAGGAATTCCTCTTCGAATTCCTCTTGGAATCGCTCTTCGGGCTGCTCTCTCAGGAAGTGGGGCGGGCGCGCAACGCACTTCGGCGGCGGAGCAACGGGGGCACGGCGGCGAGCGCTCCGACCACGATGGCGAGGGCCGCACCCCAGCCACCGCCGTCCGGCAGTCCGGCGGCGTTGTCGAGCGAGAGGTGACCGGGGCCGGTGACGGCGAGACAGGCGGCGAGGTAGGCGTACACCACGGTGACCTCGCAGCCGCCGAGGTGGGCCCAGAGCCCGTTCACGGCGTTGGGCGCCGCGGCGACGAGCATCGTGCCGATCACGACCGCGCTCGCGACGCGGGTCAGCAGTCCGGTGGCCAGCAGCAGCGCGCCCAGGAGTTCACAGCCCGCGGCGAGCAGGACCAGCGGGCGGCCAGGCCGAAAGCCCCAGCTCTCGAACACCTCCGCGGTCCTGGCCAGGCCCATGCCGCGAAACCAGCCGAGGCTCTTCTGGAATCCGTGGCCGGCGAGGAGCGCCGCGAGGCCGAGCCGGAGGAGGAGCAGGCCGAGGTCCGTCTCAGTCATCGTCGTTCGCCACCAGGGTCGCCGGGTCCACGAACTCGGCGTGGTGCTCCAGCAAGAGATAGGTGTCCATCCCGACCGGCATCCGTTCCTCCTCGGCGAGCTGGCCCAGAAGCCCGACGGCACGGGCGATCAGCGCGAAACCCCGCAGCAGCTTCACCGGCAGCCCCAGGTCGGCGAGCCCGGCGCCCACGACACCGGCGCCGTTGAGCACGAGGGTGCGGCCGAGGAACTCCGGGTGGACCCGGCCGATCGCCTCGAAGAGCGCCAGGTGCGGGCCGTAGCAGTGCTCCTCGGTCGCGATCCTGACCAGCGCGGGAGTGCGCGGGTCCAGCTGCTTGTGTACCGGGTGGCCCAGACCGGGAATGATCCGCTTCTCCGCTCGTGCCCCGCGGACGACGTGCCGGGCGACCTCGTCCCACTCCCCGGGAGTCCGGGGGGCGGTGCCGATCCCCTCGACCACAGCGTGCAGGAACTGTCCGGAGTCCTCGGTCACACCGAGGAAGCGGGAGCCGCCGCCCAGCAGCCCGGCGGCCATTGCGCCCTGAACCGAGTCGGGAGCGGAGAGATAGGTCAGGCGCGCCGCGATCGCGGTCGGGGTGAAGCCGTGGTCGGCCAGTGCGAGGAGGCAGGCGTCGAGCATGCGTACCTGGCCCGCCGTCGGTGTGCGCAGTGTGACCATGCGGTAGGCCAGCTCGGTCAGGCTGACCGAGCCCATCAGGTCGTTCGCGAGGTCCTCGCCGAGCAGTGTGATCGTCGAGGTCGTGGACATACCGAGCGAGGTGGGGAAGCGGGGCTCGCGCCCGCCGGTGGGGGTGCTCATCGAGTTTCCCCCAGCCACGCGCGGACCTCGGTCTTGATCTCGTCGCTCTGCTCGCCGATGGCCGGGGGTGCCAGGTCGTAGCGATGCCCGGAGCGGGAGAACCGGATCGGGTTGCGCACCAGCGGTATGGCGCCCGCACCCTGCGCGCTGTCGGTGCCCACTTCGACCAGCGGCTCAAGCCCGAGGCTGGTCGCGAACTCGACACCCTCGGCTATGGAGTTGATCGGCCCCGCGGGCACTCCGGCCGCGACGAGGATGTCGAACCACTCGGCCTTGGTGCGCTGGGCGAGTTGCTTCTCAAGGAGCGGGCGGAGCGTCTCGCGGTTCGCGGTGCGGTCGGCGACTGTGCGAAATCGCGGGTCGTCAGCGAGCGCGGGAGCCCCCAGCGCCGTGCACAGTGCACCGAACTGGCGGTCGTTGCCGGCGATGACGATGATGTCGCCGTCGGCGGTGGGCAGCGGCTCGTAGGGGAACAGGCTCGGGTGGGCGTTGCCCATCCGGCGGGGAACGACGCCACCCGCGGCGTACGCCCCGGTCTGGTTGACCAGTCCGGACAGCGCGGAGGACAGCAGGTTGACCTCGATGTGCTGGCCCCGACCGGAGTTCTCCCGCTCGCGCAGCGCGGCAAGGACGCCGATGAGGGCGTGCATGCCGGTCATGACGTCGAAGACCGAGATGCCGGCGCGATACGGCGGCCCGTCGGACGCCCCGGTCAGGCTCATCAATCCCGACATCGCCTGGACAAGCAGATCGTAGCCGGGCAGGTGCGCGCCGCCCGCGGCGCCGAAACCGCTGATCGAGGCATATACGACGCCGGTGTTGTCGGCGGCGACACTGTCGTAGTCGAGGGCGTACTTCGCCAGTCCGCCGGGCCGGAAGTTCTCGATCATCACGTCGGCGCGCCGTGCGATGGCGCGGGCGAGTTCGAGATCGCCGTCGTCCTTGAGGTCCAGCGCGACCGAGCGCTTGTTGCGGTTGATGGACAGGTAGTACGTCGAGACGCCGTCACGGGTCGGTGGCACCCAGGTGCGGGTGTCGTCGCCGCCGGGCGCTTCGACCTTGACGACGTCCGCTCCGAGGTCGGCCATCAGCATCGTCGCGTAGGGCCCGGCCAGAATGCGGGAGAAGTCGGCGACCAGGAGGCCGCTCAGCGGGCCGGATGGGGTGTCGCTCATATCGGAGAGGTCCTGTCCGTATGCCGGTCAAGTGTCCGTACAGCGATCAATGTGGATGCGGCTCCCAGCGCTCGTCAAGAGGTTCCATCCGGGTAATCGTGTGATCGGAGCACTTTCCGGCGTGCGTACGCTGGACCTCCACGGTCGGCGGTCATGGAGTGTGCGGTCCGTGATGAGGCATCCGATCGGCACCGTAGAGTGGTGCCTGGACGTCAGCCGGGCAATGAGGAGGCAGTTGTTGAAAGAACGCGGGCGTGGTCCCGACTTCATCGAGGCGCTGGCCCGCGGACTGAACGTGATCAAGGCGTTCGACGCGTCGGCACCGGTGATGTCGATGTCAGAGCTGGCCGCGTCCACCGGTCTGGCCCGGCCGACCGTACGCCGGATCCTGCTCACCCTTGAGGAGCTGGGCTACATCCGGTCTCGTGGGCAGGGCTTCTCGCTGACGCCCCGCGTGGTCGAACTCGGCATGTCATACGTGCACTCCATGGGGCTCTGGGAGATCGCCAGGCCCCACATGGAGGAGCTGGTCGCCAAGACGGGGGAGTCGTCCTCGATCGCGCAGCTCGACGGGTCCGACATCATGTATGTGTCCCGTGTGGCCGTCCCCAAGATCGTGGCGCTCCGCGTCGTCATCGGAACCCGATTCCCGGCCGCGGCGACCTCCCTGGGGAAGGTCCTCCTCGCATACCTCCCGCCCGCCGAGGTGGAGTCGTTGCTCGCCGAGCCCTCTCGCGCCGGTGTCGTGGCGCGGCGGACCCCGCCGCTGCCGGATCTTCTGGCCGAGCTGGAGCAGATCCGGGCCCAGGGCTGGGCCATCACGGACCAGGACCTGGCGGCCGGTATCCGGTCCGTTGCCGCGCCGCTCCGCGACGCCAGCGGGGCCGTCATCGCCGCGCTGAACGTGAACGCACACGCTGCCGAGACCTCCCTCGACGTGCTGAGGGGCCGTCACCTGCCGCATCTGCTCGCGACCGCGAAGGCGATCAGCGCCGACTTCGCAGTTCGCGAGGCGGTCCCGGAGTCGGACATCGCCTGAGCTTGACTCTGTCGGGGATCTTGGAATTGCCGAGGTCAACTGCCCAGGGTTCGCCAGGACTTCGGCCGGGGGATCTCGCGCTGGTCGAGGTAGTTCTGGAAGGCAGTCGACTGGCGGGGCGTGAGTGTTTCCTCGGCCGGCGTCCGTCCGCTGAGGCGCTCGATGTTGACGGCGATGGCGGTCAGGACGTGCCGGATGTGGGCCTTTTTCTGTCCTCGGTAGCGGCAGCGTCGCATGCCGTGTCCGTGGGCGAACTCGATGACGGTTCCCTCAACTCCGGAGCGCGCCGCGATCGCCCTGCCCACCACCTCGTGGTGGGCAGCCGCCCCCACCGCGGCGGCGAACCGCCGACCGGCCTCCTCGCGCCCGGTGACTGAGGCCGATCATGATCTGGTGCAGGGCCTGGATACGGGGACCGGACGTGCGGTCTGTCCCGTGCCGGTAGAGGCGTTCCAGGAGCCGGAAGGCGTCGTTTCCGGTGGCAAGGATCCTGGTCTTGGGCTTGGTGGGGTTCTTGCCCAGCCGGACCACTCGGCCGTAGCGGCGCCCCCAGTCCTCATCGACCAGCTCGTCCAGCAGGTGAGGGAAAGTGCCGACGACCTCTTCCAGTGCGGCGCGGACCGCCTCTGTGATCAGCTCCAGAGGGGTCAGGTCACGCACCGCGGCCAGGACATGGGTGGAGTCGGTGCGCTGCGTGGTGCGCTCGCGCACCAGGCCGGCCTCCTTGAGGCGAGCCAGTGCGAGGTCGAGGAGGCGGTCAGCACGGTCCCCCTCGGCGAGACGGTCGCGGAAGTCGGCCAGCACACTGTGATGGAAGCCGGGGTCGTCCAGCTCCATGGCCATCGCGTACTTGAAGTCGATGCGACAGCAAACCGCCTCGGCGGCCTGCCGGTCAGACAGGCCGAGCAGGAACTGCAGCACACAGACGGTGGCCAGTTGAGCAGGCGAAAGACCCGGACGCCCGTCCCGCGGGTACCCGTTGGCGAAGTCCTCGTCGCACCACAGCCCATCCAGCCGGTCGCGCACCCATATCGCCGTCGTGCCGCCCGGGTTGCTCGCCCGCGCGTCCTGCACAGTCAGAGGCGGGACCTGCTCACCGGAACGCGGGCGGAGGGACAACAGGCACCTCGACAACTACTGCATCGGTCAACGGAACTACCCGAGCACGCCCGTTGACCATGCTGCCGCACCGCGAAACTCCAAGATCCCCGACAGAGTCAAGCTAGATGTGGAGCAGTCTCTGATCTCCCGGTACTGCCTCAGTGCGTGCCGAAGTTCGTCGGACTGTGCATCGGAGTTCTGGTCCTGCCAGCCGGCGCGAAGGAGACGCCGTCGTTCCGCGAGGGCGTTCACGAGCTGTGCGGTGGCTTCGTCATAGGCGCTCTCGGCCTCTTCCAGCGCCTCGAGTGGGGTGTCGGCGAAGGTGTTGAGGGCGTGCCGGAGGCGCTGGACGATCTTGTCCTGTTCGTCCGACGGGAGCAGCGGCTCCGGGGTCGGGCTGCGGCGTCCGGCCAGGCCCGGAGTCTGGCCGGCGGACTGCCGGGCGCGTGTCTGGTCGTACATCACCGGGGGCCGCTTCCGTTCCGCCTGAAGGCGTCCTTGGTCTTCTCGACGGCCTGTTTCAGGCTTCTGGAGACGCGGTCGTTCCTGCCTCGGCGTTGCAGTCGCCTGTTGCGGGTGACCCGGCCGAGCTCTTCCGTGATCCTGCCCTTCATCGTCTGCGCTTGGTTCCTGATGCTCCGTGCAACGATCATGGTCGGCCTAGCTGTTGTCCGGTGGGTGGGTTCTCGCGGGCACTGGGAGGCGGAATGGCGGAGTGCTTCGCCGTGTGTTCCGGAATTGCATGGTCCGGCACCGTGCGGCCTTTCCGCGTCCGGCGACGGTCCGTGTCAACGCGGTGGCCACGCGATCCGGCCCGCCTCGTTACGGCCGGGGCGGTGGCGCATATGGCTGCATCCTCGCCGTCGGCCGGTCGGGCCGTCCGGTGTCGCCGTCGTGCGATGTGAAGGGGGCGTCGACCTGTTCCGCCGTCATGAGAGCGGTCGCGGTCGACTGCGGGGCGGTGCTCGCGCTCGCGGCGGCCATCAGCCGGGCGGCCGAAGGGGCGCTGGTCTCCGGGGGAATCACCAGGAGGTCCCAGCGGCCCGACGTTCCGGACAGCAGCAGGATCTTGTGCGGGTCCAGCTCCGAGGTGAACCAACCGACCTTCACCAGATGGCCGTTGACGAAAATTCGTTGCGGGATGATCGGCCAGTAGCGGGGGTTGACGGCGATACGGGTGATCCGTCCCCACAGCGGGTCCAGTACGTCGGCCAGCCCGGGGAGTTCGTGGCTCAGGTCACGGGAGC
Source organism: Streptomyces sp. 142MFCol3.1 (assembly GCF_000424945.1). Taxonomy (NCBI): domain Bacteria; kingdom Bacillati; phylum Actinomycetota; class Actinomycetes; order Kitasatosporales; family Streptomycetaceae; genus Streptomyces; species Streptomyces sp. 142MFCol3.1. The sequence continues at coordinate 19,432 of NZ_AUKV01000049.1, read as the reverse complement.
GGGGCCACCAGGCGCCGTCCAGCTCGACCTGTTCCGGGGAGGGGCTCACGGTTTTGAGGGCGAGGCGTGCGGTCGGGGCCCTGAAGGGCACGGCGCGCGGCGAGGGATGGTCGGTGATCGCGGACATCGTGCGAACCCGTCTCCGAACCCCTGCGCGTGAACAGTTGCCCGGTGCCGTTGCTCACCAGGAGCGACACCGGTATCGGGGCCGGTGCGCGAAGTGCTCCCGATGAGTTGAGGCTACTCCCCGAAGCGGCCGAACGGACCGCTCTCGGAGATACCCTCACTTCCGGCGACCGTCTTTGCCCGACGAGCGGCTGGTCTCCAGCCAGGACCGCGCCGGTTCTGCCGCGCTAGTCGTCGCCGACGCTCGAAGCCGTTGACCGGTCCTCCTCGTCCTCGCCCCGTCTGTCGCTGGCACCCGTCGGTTCCGCACCGGCCCTGCTGGACGGCGCCAGGTGGCCCCGCTGCCGTGATCTCGGGGCGGAATTCCCCTCCCTGACCGACACGATCAATCCCCCCCCGGGCCGGTCGTCCCGCGCAAGGTACCCGTCGCTGGGCACTCGGTGAACGTGGGCTGGTTCTTGTCCGAGCGGGACCCGCACGAACTGCTGCCGCTCTCCTACCGCATGGGCCGCTAGAACCTCTTGGCGGCCCCGCCGCAGCCACTCCCGTCACAGCCGCCTGGCTGATGGCCGCCGCGAGCGCCCCACTGGGTGCGTCGACCGCGAGTTGTTGATGGAGGAGGCGGCGCGCCTGCGGATGGGGTCCGAGACCGACCGGGCCGTGGAAGCGGTCTGGGACTCCGAAGGAGGACACGAAGCCCGCGAGTCGGCCGGCAAGCCCACGGATCCCGGCCGTCACCGCCCCGCTGCCGCATCAGCCGACGGGGAGGTCAGAACCGTGGAGACGTTCGTGACCGTGGTCCGGATCCTGGCGATGATCGCGCTCGGGGTGCTCCTCATCCACCTGCTCAACTCCCCGCACAACGATCGCGTCGCAGCCTTCCACCACGGCCGCTTCGGAATGCCTGCCCCGGGACCGGCTCTGTCGGTTCCCCGCAGGACGCACGGCCGGATGAGGACGAGCAGCACCGGCGACGCGGGCGGCTCCGCACCCAGCGCCGCACCCGTCAGGGAGCGGGGTGAGCCCATCGCGGTTGCAGGACGAACACCGGATGCCCCGCCGCTATGGCCGCGACGCCGCCTGGGTCTCCTCGCGGGCGTGCGGGTACTTCGCGGTGCGGTGCTGGAAGGCGAGCACCTTGGGGTTTTGGACGACGCCGCGGCGGATCTCGATGGCGTGCCGGATCGTGTCGTCGGTGTCCCAGCCGTCGGGGCCCTGGAGTACGACGTCCAGGTACGGCAGGAGGGCCTCGCTGTTCTCCCAGGTCGCGGAGTTCCACAGGTAGGAGGGGCTGTGGTCCACCCCGTAGTACCTGACGTGGTCGCCGACGGTGAACATCGGATTGGTGAAGGTGGTGGGTCGGGCCCAGTCGAAGCCCATGCCCTCGTCGCAGGAGACGTCGATGACCAGGGTGCCGTGGGCCAGCTTGGGCAGGTCCTCGTCTATCAGGAACATCAGCGGCGCGTCGGTGTCCTGCAGCACGCAGTTGACGATGATGTCGTGCCCGGCGAGGAATTCGGCCAGCGGCAGCGGGCCGTCCTCGGTGAGGGCGACACTGCGTCGCGGGTCGAGGGTGTCGTCGGCTTTGTCGTGGTCGAAGTGGACGATCCGCGCGGAGTGGATGGGGGAGCTGACGGCGGTGACGCCACGCGCGGTGAGCACGTCGACGTCGTGCACGCCCAGGGCGCTGAGTGCGGTCACTGCGCCGCGGGCGGTCGCGCCGAAGCCGATGACGACGGCGCGCTGGCGCCGCCCGTAGTCGCCTGTCACGCCGGTCAGCTGCATGGCGTGCAGGACCGAGGAGTACCCGGCCAGCTCGTTGTTCTTGTGGAAGACGTGCAGGTTGAAGGCGCCGCTGCGGGTCCAGTGGTTCATCGCTTCGAAGGCGATCAAAGTCAGCCGCCGGTCGATGGCGGTCTGGGTGAGCCTCTCGTCCTGGACACAGTGCGGCCAGCCCCACAAGACCTGACCCTCGCGCAGTTCCGCCAGGTCTTCGTGGAGCGGTTTGGCCAGCAGGATGACATCGCAGCCGGCGATGAGTTCCTCGCGTGGGCGGAAGCCCGCGACGAGCGGGGCGAGCTGGCTGTCTGGGACGCCGAAATGCTCTCCGTAGTTTTCCTGGAGGTAGATGCGCTTGCGGAGACCGGCGTCGATGCGGTCGAAATGAGCGGGGTGAACGGGCAGACGATGCTCGTTTTCCTTGCGGGTCTGCGACATGATTCCGAGCGTGAGCTGTTGCAAAATGCCCCTTTGGTTGCTCCCTGTTTAGCACACCGGGGCAGTCCCGCGGCCGGTCGTGACCGGCGGGGCCAGGGGCGGGAGCCGGGTCCGGGCGACATACGCCTGGCCCTGTGCCCTTCCGGGCGGCGGCATCGGTCTCTGCGGCGATCGGGTCGCCCGGTGCTGGTCAGCTCTGTCGGATGCGGCCTCGGTCGACGCTCGCGCGGGCCTGAAGACGCTGCGGCCCGAGGAAATACCGGAACGAAATCGCTTTTCACCCCCGGACTTGGAGATCGCCTCGGCACGTTGACTCGCCATGAAGCCGTACACGTTTCAGCAGGGCAAAGGCTTGTGGAAAGCCGGACGTACGCCGTCCTTGCTCGCCGCCTACGTCACCGTCGATCTCGGCCGCATTCCAGAGCTCGCCGAGCTCTCTGCCTGGGACGCGGCATCCGGTTGCCCGCTCCCTGCTCCAGCTCCGTCTCGCGCGAGCGCTGGCGGCGCAAGGCGATCGGCATTGAACGCTTCGGGCTCTCACCGCATCCGAACATCTCCTGGACGCATCGTCGGGGGACCCCGCGCCTTCGTGGTGCGCCTGGATGTCCACCGCTGACCTGGCAGTCGACTCGGGACAGGCCCTTCTCGACCTGGGAGACACCCGCCAGGCCCGCCAGCTCATCCGCGAGGGCCAAGACCTGCTGCCGCCCAGCCGTGACAAGACGCGCGGCGTCTTCCTCACTTACCAGGCCCGGAGTCACCTCGAACTGCGAGAACCTGAACGCGCGGCCGCGGCTGCCCTGCAAGCCCTCCAAGTGGCCCGCTGCATCGGCGCCCCGTGGTGCGTCAGCCTGGTGCGCGAACTCGTGCCGTCCTTCAAGACATTCCCCAATGCCCAGGGCGTCGGTTACTGCTGGATCAGGCTGCCGCGTAATCTGCTCGAGGCTTGGCGCAAGTGCCACAGCGACTGTCGGGGCTTGACCCCGGATCTTGGACACCCTAGGTACTTGGATCTTGAGTCCAGGAGGACGGTTGTCCCGTGGTCATGAAGCACTATCCGCCGGAGTTCAAGGCGGACGTGGTCGCGTTGTACGAGTCGCGGCCGGAAGCGACGATCAGGTCGGTCGCCGCTGTTCCGGGGGGGAACCCGGAGACGTTGTGGAACGGGGTGCGGGCGGCCGGAGCGAGCCGGCCGCGGGGACGCCTGGCGGAGGTGCCCGCCGAGCCGCCCATGCCGCTGGAGGCGGAGAATGCGGCCCTGCGCAAGAAGGTCGCGATTTGGAGGAGGAGCACGAGATCCTGCGCAAGGCGCCTCGCAGCGGCCACGCCGGAGCGCCTGCTGGAAACCGCCACCGCATGGACCCACACGGAGGACGGTGGCGGGCAGGACCCAGGGCTCTTGGCCGACTTCCTGGAACGCCTCGGCGAACTCGCCCGCGACGCCGGGCCGCGACGACGCCTGTACTGCGGCATGTCCCTGTAGGGAACCGCACATCGGGAACAAAGCCAGCGGCATCAGTATCGCCGCGGTGCTCAGGGACTCGACACCTCGTGATCACCTGGATGTGCCGAAGCTCGGTAGTTGTCACCGACGGCACCGCATAGGCTGCGCAGAAACCAGGTCGAAGCAGCCGGACTGTCACCGGAGAGGCGCTGGAGTTGTCACACATAGCCGATCACTGGTCTTCCTGTCACCGGGGCGCAGTGTGACTCGCGACGACCTCATCGCCATGCTCCGCGAACAGACCCCGGCATGCGGACCTGCACGTAGCGCCTTGATCGCGGGGGCTGACTTCGTCGTCTGGGACGGCCTGGTGCCGGCCAACCGGCACGCGGGCGTCTTCCGGCGTCGAATGCACCACTCTTTGAAGCGTGGACACACAATCGATGGCCTGGCCGACAGCGTCGACATCCTTCTGCGAGCCGGGGAAGAGCCGCTTCGTACCGGATCCATCGACGCGGTGGACAGGTCGTCCTGGTTCCTGATCTTCCTGAACTCCACAGCGACAATTGTGGTGGCCTGCTGCGGCGGGCGCCGACCCACCACCATGGAGTCGGCCGACACCCCCGAGTGACAACAATCCTGCCTTTGTGTCAACTACCGTGCCATGGCTCACCGGAGCCGGCGGCTGCCTCCGTTCGATCCTGGTCGACGAACTCAACAACCACACCGGCTATCTGAACCAGTATCAACCCGGACAGATCCTCTGAACGACGCCGCCCTGCGTCGGTGCCAGCCAGAACCAGGCCGCTCAGGCCTCTGACGGCTCCTGCTAGCGCCGATCACCCGTCCCGGCGTCAAAATTTCCCCCTGGGCCGGAAGACCGGCCCGCAGATGCCCGTACTGGCGACCATATTGTTTGTACGCACTTCTTTGGGCGCCAGTGCACCGGCGTTTCGTGGCTCCACTGGGTACCAAGTTGATCTGGTTCCACCGGTATGACAAGACAGTTCAGGCGGGGTTCCGGCTGGTCTGTGCAGCGCGTCCTGCTCGTGATCGAATAGGGGATGACTTCGTTCTGGACTGGTAAGCGGGTACGTCTGCGCGGTATCGAGCCTGAGGACTGGACGGCGTTCATGGGCTTCGCCGTCGACGAGGAGCGGTTGGGAGACCTGCTGCATCCGCCTCGGTCTGCCGAGGGGTTCCGCGCCTGGACGAAGGAACAGGCCGTTGCCAAGTCCGACGGCGACTGTTTCAGCTTGGCTATCGAAGCCTTGGACACGGGGCAGATCGTCGGGGCTGTCGGCCCGCACCAGGCAGATCCGCATGCGGGGCGGTTCGAGTACGGCATCACGATGGATGCGGGGCACCGACGTAAGGGCTACGCGGCAGAAGCCGTGGTCATGCTGCTGCGATTCATGTTCGCGGAGCGGCGGTACCACAAGTGTGAGGCGCGGATCTTCGGGCACAACGAGGCATCGCTGGCATTGCATCGCCGTCTCGGTTTCGCCGAGGAGGGGCGTCTACGCGATCACGTGTTCTTCGCCGGCCGACACCATGATCTGGTCGTGATGGGCGTACTCGCTGACGAGTTCGCGCGACTGCACTCGATGCGCGAATTTGCGTGAATGCCGGGGCCACCGCAGCGGAGTGAGGTTGCTTCAACCCGCTCGGCGACGAGCCCAGGTTGGAGTGGATGAGTTGGGCCGTCCGCAAGGCGGATGCAGGGTGTCTCCCGTCGATCACGGTCATGTCGGAGGCCGTGTTGCTTGATCATGATCGTGCCGGGAGGCCGGGATGGGTTTGTCGCGGACGGAGCTGTTCGCTGCGGTCCGGAGGGACAAGTGTCTCGATCCGGAGTTGTCGCAGCGGGCTCTGGCAGAGAAGTGCGGAGTGCATCGTCGGACGGTGCGGTGCCCTTCTGTCTGCTGTCCCGCCGCCCCGGAAGAAGCCAACAGCGCGGGCCACAGTCCTCGATCCGGCCAAGCCGTGGATCGACGACATGCTGCGGGAAGACGCGAGTGCGCCGCGCAAGCAGTAGCGCACCGTGCGTGGGTCCATCAGCGAGTTCGTGATGGCCTGCTGCCAGACTCTCCGGATGGCCAGGTCGTCGCCGGTCTTGGCCAGGTGTCGGTAGTGCGGGTGCGGCGGCGCTTGACGGCTCAGGCGCTGGCCTTGCGGTCGGGGATCGTGCTGGAGTGTGCCGAGGGGCACTCGATTATGGAGGTGTCACGCCGGCTGGGGGTGATTGTGGGTATGGTCCGTACCTGCCGGCGCTGCTTTATCGAAGGCAAGCGCGGCGTTCACTGCTTTGTCCGGGCCTTTGAGCGCGGCATCTGGTCCTGGCTTGACGACTGGAACGGACACCCCAGAGCGTTCATCTGGACGAAGATCGCCGACGAGGTTCTCGACACCGTCGCCGCCTGCTGCCGACGAATCTCCGACTCAAGTCACTGGTGCTCCAGTTGTAGGTCGCGGTTTTGCCGGCTGAGGTTGCAGGGAGCGGGGGCATCCCGGTACCCCGTGTGGCTGGGGGGTTGTTGCGCGACGTTGAAGATGTGCAGGGAGGCGACGTGGTCGCTGTCGATAAGGCAGCGTAAAACAACCCCGGCGGCCGCCAGGCCGCCGGGGTTGTGGTGAACACGGTGTCGGTCTCGTGGTCACGGCGTCGCGTGCGTTTTGGTGGCGGCAGGACAGTCGTGGTGGTGGGCCTGGGGTCCTGCGATATTGAGGATGGGGTCTTCCCCTTCCGGGATTTCGAAGACGAAGAGGACGCCGGAAGAGGTGACCTCGATGGCGCACTGGTTGTCGAAGGTCAGGGGCGAGTAGGGCCGCCAAGCGCAACCAGCGCGGTCGAGAGCGGCGATCAGGTCGGCGTACTTCGGATGGCCAGGGAACGTCTGCCTGTCGGCCAGGGCGGCCGGGAGTTCGATGACATCACGCCAGGTCTGGAGGCAGATCAGGACGACCTTCTGGCAGCGGCAGACGCTCAGCTCAAGGTCGCCGTAGGTGAACAGACGCGGCCATGACCGACGCTTCCCGACGACCACTTCAAAGGGCTCGCCGAGCGCTTCGATGACCGTGTCCCAGTCCGCGCCGTTCGCGACCGGGCCCACCTGCCCCGACCGGGCGAGTTCTGTCAGGACGTCGACTATCTCCATGAGGGTGGAGCCTGTCACCTGCGGTAATGGGCTGTCCAACTGCTTCGTGCGAGGTCAGGCCGCTGCGGCCACGGAGTCCGGCAGCGGCCCGAGGTCACTCGCTCGCGTGTGTCTCGGTGATGGCGAGGCGGGTGGAGGACTCGTCGACGATGCTCTTCTCGTCGGCGAACGCGGCGATGAGGGACTGCAGGGCGATGTTGTTGACCGAGCGGGGCAGGCCGCGGCTGGTGAGGTGGATCAGGTCGACGGCGTCGTCGGAGAACAGCGGGTCCGACCGGCCGGCGATCGTCAGGTGGTGCTTGATGTAGCTGGCGGTCTCCTCCTTCGTCATGGTCGGCATCTGGTAGCTGATCGAGATCCGCTGGTCCAGAGCCGCCAGGACGCCGTGCTTCATCCGTTTCCGCAACGTGGGCTGGCCGATCAGCAACACCGCGAACGGCGTCGTGGAGTCCATGTCGTAGTTGGTGAGCATGCGGATCGCGTCCAGCTCCTGGTGATCCAGGAGGTGCGACTCGTCGATGACGACCGCGGGGGTGCGTCCGCGCTCGTCGACCTCCGCGGCCAGCGCGGCGGACGCCTGAGCTGCGAGAGCGGCGGACTGGTACTTCGGGGTGCCGCCCAGGCTGGTGACGATGCGGTCGTAGAGGCCGCGCATGCCGACCTCGGGGTTGGGCTGGTAGATCACCGTGAAGCGGGCCGGATCCAGCGAGGCGACGGCGCCCTTGAGAGCGACGGTCTTGCCCGCACCGACCTCGCCGGTGACCACGCCGATCGCCTTGTTGTTGATGCACCACGCGATGCGGGCCGCCGCCTCCCTGTGGGAATTGTGCTGGTGGAGCATTGAAGGGGCCAGGTCCCGGCCGAAGGGGACGCGGGTGAATCCGTAGTAGCCCTGGACGCGGTCGATCAAGGAATCCTCCTGGGGCAGGGGCAGAACACCGCCTGGGCGGCGGCCAGTTCGGCCGACTCGTCGGCCGCAGCCCGCTGTCCGAGCCGGACGGCGAGACGGACCGCGCGCAAAGCGGTGCGGACAGCGGGCGTGTCAAGAGCGCCGGCGCCCTGTTCGGCCCGGCGGCAGCAGACCTCTGCCAGGGCCAGGGCCCGGACGGCCATCTCGCGGGGCGTGAGCATGAACAGGTCGGGCTCGGGGTCGAAGTACAGCTCTGCGGCTCGGGTCGGCTTCACCGCTCGGCCCGTGAATCGTTCATCAGGGACGAGTAGTTGATGCCCTTGGCGGTGTTCGCGGTGTGCGCCTCGTCGAGGATCTTGAGGTAGTCGATCCCGGTCGGCGGCGCCGGCTCGGCCGGAGTCTCCGGGCTCGCCTTGGGGTGGGCATGACGGCCGACGTGGTGCGGGAGGGCCTTGCCCACCGTCTTGCCGGAAGCCCTCACCTCGATGTCGGTCAGGTCGAACGGATCAAAGACCAGCTCGATCCTCGCTCCGGCCAATGCCGGGTCGACTCCGTAGGAGTTGCCGTGCAGCGACAACGTCGCGGTCTTGGTCACGGTGCGGAACTCCGACCACAAGAACGCCTCCCGCAGGTCCGCCGTGGAGGGCAGCGGCAGCGGCCTGGGAATCGAAGAAAGCCAGCGTTCGATCGGCGGCTGCCCGGTCTCCGAGTGCACCGTGCGGTGATAGACCGTCTCCACCCAGGCGGTGAACAGCCTGTTCAGCTCGGTGAGATGCTCGATCTGGCCGACGCGTTCCTCGTCGAGTTCAACCAGGAACTGATCCCTGACGGTGCGGAAGAAGCGTTCGATTTTCCCGCGTCCCTGCGGCCGTCCCGGCTTGGAGTGGGTCAGCCGGATCGCCAGCGACGCGCAGGCCCGCAAGAGCCACGTGTCCACGAAGGCACTCCCGTTGTCGACGTAGATCGATTCGGGGACCCCGCGGGCCGACAGGGCCGGCCGCAGAGCGGCGGCGAGGCGGACGGTGTCCTCGGCGAACCCGAACCGGTGTCCCACGATGGCCCTGGAGTGGTCGTCGATGAACGCGAACAAGTACGTCTTGCGCCCGCCGATCTTCGGCCCGTGCAGGGCATCCCCCGTCCACAACTCGTTGCCGCGGGTGGCCTCGAACCGGCCGAAGACACTCCTGTCGCCGCCGGCGCCGGTCAGGCCGGCGTTCACGAAGTGCCGCTGGAGCGTGCGCTCGGTCGGCGACCAGCCCTGCGTGGTCCGCAGGATCCGCTGGATCTGCGCGGCTGTCCGGCCAGGGTTCTCCCGCTTGAGCGCGGCCGCCAGCTCCAGCACCTCCGGCGGCGTCCGGGGAACGGCCTTGCGCGGCTCGGGAACCAGCGCGGCGAACCCGCCGCCGCGGTAGTCCCGCGTCCACCGGTCGATCGTGCCCCTGGACACCTTCACCTGCCGGCCGAACGGATCGGTGTGTTCCTTCTCCGCCAACTCCCGTGCCAGACGGCCTCGTTCGCGGGTCGTCAGGCTGTTGTCCAGCAGGTCCTGGATCAGGGAATAGCGGAACAGACCGACCTGCCGGGCCTTCTCCGCCCGGCGGCGGTCCTCGTCCTCGCTCAATGCCATGCGCGGACTCTCCTCGCATCTCGATCAGCGTCCGCCTCCTCTTTGGGGCGGACACGATCAAGACTTCCGGCTCCTCCGATCACCGCCCAGGGGCGACCCGTGTTGATCAACTAGCTGAAGGAGTGCAGGTCAGCACCCGGCCGTCTATCGCCCTGCCGGCGAAAACCCATCGCGACACCGTGTTCATCTGCGGCCACTTCGTCGCGGCCGCCCGATGGGCGGCCGCGACGACCGAGACGGCATCCGACAAAGGCGTCCGCGTCGGCTCCGGCATCACCGGATCGTCCGCGAGCGCGACCAGGGCGACGGTGAAGTACCGGCGCACATCCTCCGCCCGGCGGCGGAAGCGGCGGATCCAGCCGCGGACCGTGCCGTCCGCCAGCCCCAGGTGAGCGGCGACCTGGCGGTGCCCCATGCCCAGGGCCGCTATCTCCAGCCCGGCCCCGATGACTTCGGCCGCATCCAACCGCCGCGGCCACAGCATCTCCGGCAGCAGCACGTGCGTGACCTGGCAGCCCGAACACCGCGACCGGCGAGGACGTACGAAGAAGCGAGCCCCGAGATCACCACGTACTTCCCGCGGCCGGCCGTGCCCCCACGGCGAGAGAGGCGCCCCACACGACGGACAGGCCAACTCACCCGCCCGCAACTGGCGTTCCACGCAGACGACATCGGTGTCGACGATGAGCACCCCACACCTCCACCTCGTGCACACCGTGTCGTCGTGCACGAAGCAAGATCAGGCTGCCCACCAAGATCAGCACTCATGTCCACCGCGAATGTCGCCAACCCCCGCCTACGTGCTCATGCAGAGAGTCGCCCAACAGGGGGTTCTCTGGACGGGGGTCAGTCCAGGTTTGGCCAGTTCAGGAGGTTTTCCAGGGTGGTGCGGTCACCTTTGCTTTGCAGGTTGTCCAGGGGGAGACGGCCGTGCAGGGTGAGCAGCAGGTTGCTTGCTGATCCGTGGAGGCTGGCGTCCGTTTGGTGGTGGCCTTCGATGAGGTGTGAGCCCGACTCTGTCAGGCCGATCAGCCATGACGGGCCCTGGGTGGTATGCAGGCCGATCCGGACTGGTTCGTGCGGCCAGGGGCCGGCGGTGCCATGGCTGACGCCGATGAACTCGGCGATGCCGTCGAATGCGACAGTCTCCGGGACGGGTTGGGGTGTTCCGGTGGCGAGTTGGGCGTCGAAGGTGTGGACAGCGGCCTCTTGAACCTGGTGACGCGCTACAGCACCGCTCGTCATGGGGATGTCGGAGTCGCCCCACCAGGTCCAGCATCCTTGCGCGGGGCCTGCGGCTTGCAGGGCAGCGATCAGCTCCTCGGTGGCTGCGGCCGAACGGGTCAGCAGGTCGGTCGACAGCGTGTCATCGACCGATGCCAGGGTCGGGGGCTTCTCGCTGGGGCCGGCCGTGACCGCCGCCGCCCAGAATTGGTGGACCTGGGTAACGTGCTCGACGAGTTCGCGGAGTGACCAGTCGGGGCAGCTGGGGACGCGGACGTCCAGATCGAGCGAGTTCGCGACGCTGCTGCGCAGGGCGGCGGAGCGGTCCTGGACCAGGGAGAGCAGGTCGTCGAAGGCAGGTGTCTGGGGCATGCCGGCTTCCTATCACCTGGCACTGACATTGATGCTGATACTCAGGTTGCGGTGGTCGTGGCTCGGGCACTGACTGACGCCCTGCTGGGCTGTCTTCCGGCTGTATTGCCCGGCCGCCGGGACCTGTTCTCATGGCTCCGGTCGGGCGGAACATGACCTGATAGCGCCTCTGTGTGTCAAGCGGCTTGAGCGAGGTGGGCCCGTTGGTCGCGTTTCATGATCCGGTAAACCACGTTGGACAGCCGCCGCTTGAGGGCTCTGCGGGCTTCCGAAGGTGTCTTCCCCTCGCTGATCTTGCGGAGGTAGTAGTCCTGTCCGCGCCCGCCGTCGCGGATCTGGCAGACGGCGATGGTGTGCAGGACCGAGTTCAGCGCGCGGTTGCCGCCGGTGTTGAGGCGGTGGCGGACGTTGTTGCCGCTGGAGGCGTCCAGGGGTGCGCTGCCGGTGTAGCTGGCGAAGTGGTGTTCGGTGGGAAACCGGCTGACGTCCCCGATGTGGCCGATGACCTTTGCGGCCAGCACGGTCCCCAACCCTGGCAGGGTGGTCAGCGTGGTGCGGGTCGCGGCGATGGCCTCGCGCATCTGGGCTTCGTTGTCCTTAACCTGCCGGTCCAGGCGGCGCAGGTCGGCCAGCAGGTCACGGGCCATGTCCCGGCGGCAGTTGTCGGTGGCCGTGACCGGCCGGCTGCCCTTCATCAAGGTGGCAGCCTTATCGGCCGACAAGCCGGCTGGTGCTCCGCCGGGCAGAAGATCGCGCAGGACGGCATGAAGCCGGTTGAGGATGCGGGTGCGCTCGTGCACCAGGCCATCGCGCCGCTCGGTCAGCAGCCGCAGGATGGTCGTCTGGTCTTCCTTGACCACCGGCCGCAGGTCGTGGCGGAAGAGAGCGGCCTGGGCGACGTGGAGAGCGTCCTTGGCATCGGTCTTGCGGTCTCCGCCGGTGGCCAGCAGACGGGCCCGGGCCGACAGGGTGGAGGGCACGTCGACCACGTTCTCGCCTGCGGCGGCCAGCTGCTGGGCGAGCGAGCGGCCCAGGCCGCCAGCGCCCTCGACCGCGAAACGACGGTCGGGCCACTGCTCGCACCAGCGCATCAACTGGCGGAAGATTCCGGCGTTGACGACGAACCGACGCTGAGTCACCTGCTGGCCTGCGGTGTCGACCGCGACGGCGGTGTGGGACGACTTGTGGGGATCGACACCGATCAGGATCACAGGCTGCTGCCCTCGCACTCGATGAGACAGGAAGGGAAGTGCGGTGGGCACCCTGACTTGAAGTCACTGCGTCACCTTCATGCCTCTGTCGAGCCACACCGCGCGGGTGTCGGCCGGCGGCGGCACGCTATCAGCGAGCCAGCCCGAAGGCGGCAAGGAGCACTGCGGGCCCGTGCCGACCGACACCCTGGACGCTACGGCTGCAGACCGAGCATCTGGGTCCGATTCAACAAGTCAGGAGCTTGGTCAGAAGCCCCCTCAATGTCCTGTCTGCGCCACCCGGCCGGTGCCCACCTCCAGTTGGGAAGGCACCATCAGCATGACATCAGAGGTTGCGGGCGACACCGTGGACCAGGACGTGTTCGGCGGGGTCCACTCCCATGCCGACACCATTCACGTCGCGGTGATCAGCGACAGCGGCGGCCACCTCGCGGACGCCGAGTTCGCCACCACCGTCGCCGGATACGCCGCGGCCCTGGCCTTCCTGAACGCCCACGGCCAGGTGACCGCGATCGGTGTGGAAGGCACCTCCTCCTACGGCGCCGGCTTCACCCGCGCCGCCCGCTCGGCGGGCCTTGACGTCGTGGAGGTCAACCGGCCCGACCGGGCCGAACGCCGCCGCATCGGCAAGTCCGACTCCATCGACGCCTACGCCGCAGCCCGCGCCGCGCTGTCCGGACGGGCCTCCAGCGCCCCCAAGGACGACACCGTCGCCGGCATACGCGCCCTGCACAACGCCGCCCGCTCCGCCGTCAAGGCCCGCACCGCCGCCCTGAACCAGATCACCCACCTTCTCTTCACCGCGCCCGAGACCATCCGCGCCAAATACGGTCAGCTCAAAGGGGCGGACCGCACCGACGCCCTGGCCCGGCTGCGACCGACCGGGGACGCCGTCAACGTCGCGGTCCTCACCGCACTGAAGAGTCTCGCCCGGCGCGTCAAGGAGCTGACCGCCGAGCACGAAGAGCTGACCAAGATCCTGGACAGCGAGGTCACCGCCCACAACCCCGGTCTGCGGGCCGCCTACGGAGTCGGCCCCGACACCGCCGCGCGGCTGCTGGTCACGGCTGGAGGCAACCCCGACCGCATGCGAACCGAGGCTTCCTTCGCCGCCCTGTGCGGAGCCGCACCGGTCCCCGCCTCCAGCGGCAGAACCAACCGGCACCGCCTCTCACGCGGCCGTGACCGGGCAGCCAACGCCGCCCTCTACCGCATCGCCCTGGTCCGTATGTCCAGCGACTCCCGCACCCGCGAATACGTTGCCCGGCAGGCCGCCGCGGGCCGGACGAAGAAGGAGATCATCCGGCTCCTGAAGCGGGCCATCGCCCGGGAGATGTTCCGCTGCCTGACCACCACCGTCGCGGTCCCCGGCATCGCCGATCTGCGGTCTCTGCGCCAGTCCAAGAACATCATGCTCACCGCGGCCGCCCGTCACTTCGGGCTCTGGCCGGCCACCATCTCCACCCTCGAACGCGGGATCCGCCGAGACGACGCCCTCGCTCACGCCTACCGCGACTGGCTCCATGCGGCCTGACCGTTCGACGCGAACATTTCACTCATGGACAGTGGCGGCCTGAAGCGCTCTGGCCAGGAAGGTCCAGTCCCCACCTTCCGGGGGTTCCTTCCCGACGTTCTGGTACCAGCCCGGCGAGTCATGCATCCATGCCGCAAGGGCCTCAAGGAAGCGGTCGAGGCTCTGGTTCTCCCATTCGTGTCCCCGACGCAGGTAGTCCTGGCGCAGTTCCCGAACGAAGGAGACCAGTTCGCCGCGGCTGCGGACTTCGTCGTCTGGAGTCAGTGGCATGAAGTGAAAGTACCTTGCGCCTCGTGCATCAGAGCGCTTGACGATCAATAGGAGCATCAGAGCCCGTCGTCTTTCCACCGATCCGGTATTCCAACGGCGTTTTGTGGTCGTGCCGTTGGAGGCGGACTCGGGAAAGGGGTGCGGCCGCTGGTGATCATCCGTGTGTGAAGACAGAAGATCAGACGGTGGCCGCAGGTCACGGCATAGATCCTGGCCGTGGGCAGGAAGCGTTCGAGGCACTGATGGGTCGCATCGCGGGACGGTTCGTGCGGGTGGAACCCCGGCGCCGGGCACGGGCGTTCGTGTTCGGGCTGGTGCCAGGTCTGCCGCGCAGGAACTGCTGGACGCTCGCTGAGCATGCCGGGGACGTGAACCCGCACGGTCTGCAGCACCTGCTGCATCGGCGCATCTCGCTGCCAGCGGTACTCGTGCAGTCCAAACCGCATGACGTCAATCGCCAAAGCCGTCCTGACCCTGGAGCGGCAACGCTGAAGAAGCTCAGTGATGTTCGCATGGGTGTGGATCGGCCCTATCGCGGAGACGACGCGGTTTGGTCTCATGTCATGGTGTGGCGGAGAGAATACGTCAAGGGCTGGTGGCTGATCGTCGGCGCGGCTGTGGCGACGTCGGTGGCGGCGTTCGCCGAATCGGAGCTTCCCGCCGGGGTGGGCGCAGTCTTGGTCGCTGTGGTGGGGGCCACGGCCGGCGTGGCGTCCTGGCGCGGCAGCCGACTGGTGGAGGCACCGACGGAGCGTGAGCGCGGGCTGGTCGTGGCTCCGCGCGGCAGGGTTCCCCGCGTCCGCGATATCAATGATCTGTCAGTCGTACGCGTCCATGGTGCGGGCGGTGATGCGTTCCCCGCGTTCATCCCGAGGGACAAAAGCGGCGAGATCGAATCGGCCCTGGCCTCACATCGTTTCGTCCTGCTGGTCGGGGACTCGACCGCGGGAAAGTCACGTGCGGCGTTCGAGGCGCTGCGTGAGAAATGCCCGAGTCACCGCCTGCTCATCCCAGATCCGGAGAGTGGGGAAAGCCTGGCGGCCGCCTTCGAGACGGCCGAGTCCGTGCAGCCGTCGGTGATCTGGCTGGACGATCTAGAACGCTACCTGATCTCGGGAAGCGCCCTCACCAACCTGATCAGGAACGTGATCGTCGGGAGGCCGGGGGTGCTGGTGGTGGCCACGATCCGCACCCACGAGCGGGCCCGCTTTCGTGGGATCGGGGCATCCCCCGTTCCCGAGGCGGCGGTGTTCGGCCTCGCCCACGAGATACGGCTCGACCGCCGGTGGAGCGCCGCAGAGCTGCGCCGGGCATCCAAACGCACGGAGGACGAGCGCATCGCCCGAGCGATCGATTCATCCGGCACCTACGGAATCGCCGAGTTTCTGGCAGCCGGACCGCGGCTCCTCGCGACCTGGAGGGACGCCCATTCCCCCGAAGGGAATCACTCCCGTGGGGCGGCGCTGGTGGCCGCCGCAGCCGACGCCTTCTGCGCGGGCTGGACCACTTATGTCCCGGTTCCGGTCCTGCGCGACCTCCATGAACACCACCTGCTCGACCTCGGGGGCGCCCGTGCCCGTCCTGAGCCGTGGGAATCCGCTCTGGCCTGGGCGACGAAACCGATCTTCGCCACCAGCAGCCTCCTGCTCCCCAACCACGACTGCACCGGCTACCGGGTTTTCGACTACCTCCCCGAAGCGATCGACTCCGAACGCGGGAACAGCGGGATCGCCCAGCCGATCTGGGACACGCTCATCGTTCACGCCGACGCGGCGACCTGCGTCGACCTGGGCTGGGCCGCCCAGCAACGGACCCAATGGGACGCCGCGACATCCGCCTTCCGCAAGGCGGTCGACAGAGGTGCCCTCATGGGCGCGATCGGCCTGGCGGAGATATCCGGCAACGCAGACCGGCATCCCGAGGCCGTCGACGTCCTCCAAACGGTGCTGCGGTCCGCGCCGCCGGACACCGCTCCTGACGACCTCTTCGAACTCACCCTTCAACTGGCCTGGTGGACGGGGCAGTCCGGGAACCTCAACCGGGCGGTTTCCCTCGCCACCGAAGCATACGAAGGTTTCCTGGAGCTCCACGGAAGGATCCACCCGGCCACGATCCGAGCCAGACGAAACCTGATTCGCTGGACCGGACACACCGGCTCGACTGCCGATGCCCTCGCGATGGCCAGGGAGCTCCTCGATACCGGGCAGACCCTCTGGGGGCCGGAGCACCGTCAAGTGTTGGGTCTGCGATTCGAAGTGGCCTGCTGGGCGGAGGCCGACGGGCCGCAGGCCGCCGAGCGCGCCTGGCGCGAACTCAACAACGATGCCACCCGTCTACTCGGTGACCATCACGCCCTCACCAACGACGCCCGCTGGAACCTGGCCGACTGGGTGAGCCGAAACGGTGACCGAGAGACCGGACTTCGCCTGCAGAGAGAAGTCATCGAGGGCTGCGCGGCCCTCTACGGTGCCGACCACCCGCGTACCCTGACGCGCACCATCCAGCTCGCCGCCTTGCTCGGTCTCGCTGACCGCACTGAAGAGGCCCTGACCACAGCCACGGCCGCCCGCGACGACTGCGCTCGCGTCGTGGGGCAGAACCACGAACTCACCCACTGTGCCGCCTACCAGCTTGCCCTGTGGACCGCTCTCTCCGGAGATACCGCGACCGCACAGGCCGCCTTCACGAGGCTCCTCTCCGTGCTGCCGGACAGCCATCCACTCGCCGAACTATGCATCCGCCAGACAGTTGAAGGCCCGGGCTCAACAACCGACTACTACCTGCCCCCCGACTGGTGACCGCCGCCCGAGACAAAGCGAAGTGTCGGTGGCTACAGACGTGGCTCCACGGACGAACCTCGGAGGTCACTTTCTCCCGTTGTTTCATCCCGGAAAGCGGACTTCATCATGTGATGTCGGGTCGTGTCAGGAGATGGTGATCTCGCCGGTGAGGCGGCGGGCTAACAGGTCCCTGGGTGACCACCGGCATCAAACGCCGGCCCCGCCAAGACCTCACGCCCACCGAGCAGACCGCCAACCGGGCGTTGGCCCGCACCCCCGCTCCTGTCGAGCGCGGTGTCGCCCGCCTGAAGACCTGGCAGATATTCCGTCACGCCCGTTGCAGCCCGAACCGCATGACGTCAATCGCCAAAGTCATCCTCACTCCGGAGCGGCACCACTGAAGAAGCTCAGTGTGCCGTGGGCCATTTCCAGGCCTTGGGTGAGGGCTGTGGGGTCGTGCGGCAGTGTTCGGACGATGTCGATGGTCAGGTGTTTGACGTTGCTCGGGCTCGGGGCGTGTGCGCCGGGTTCTTTGCTTTGGCTTTGCGTCGTGCATGCGGGGAGCAGGGCTGTGGTGCTCAGGGCGAGGAGTGTCACGGGGGCCGTGAGAGCTGCGCGCATGGCTGACACGCTGTCATGCCTGGTGGTGTGGTGGGTGGTTTGCCGGGTGGTGTGCCGGGGGGTTCGCTCTGTTGCAGCAGGGTGGGATGGGGTGCCTGGGACGGTGGGGTGTGGTGTGCGGTTGACCGGTGCGGGGTCTGGCGTGGTGGGGGCGGGCAGGGCCTGGTGGTGGTTTCGGCGCCCTGGTGTTTGGCGTTGTGCGTTGCTGGGGGCGGGGACTGGTCGTCGGGGTGTGTTCGGCCCTGTTGCGCGCTGGGCGGGTCGCGGTGCGTCGCCCCGCCGGGCGGAGGTGGGTTGGGTGGTCGGCGGGGCGACGCGGCAGGCCCTGTGACGGCGTCGTCGTCGTCGGAGCTGGTGGGGCCCCGTGGCCGGCGGCGTCGTCGGAGCTGGTGGGGCCCTGTGACGGCGGCGTCGTCGGAGCTGGTGGGGCCCCGTGGCCGGCGGCGGCGTCGGAGCTGGTGGGGCCCTGTGACGGCGTCGTTGTCGGAGCTGGTGGGGCCCCGTGGCCGGCGGCGTCGTCGGAGCCGGTGGGGGCTGGTTGGCCGGCGGCGTCGTCGGAGCCGGTTGGCCGGTGGCGTCGTCGAGGAGCCGGTGGGGGCTGGTGGGGGCTGGTGGGGGGCTGGTTGGCCGGTGGTATGGGTGGGGGGTTGGTGGGGGGTCGTCGGGTGGTGTGGGGCGGGTGGTGTGTGTTGTGGTCCGGCGTGTGTGTTGTGGTCCGGCGTCGGGTGGGGGGTGGGTCTGCCGCTGTGGTGGTGTGGGGTTTGCGGCTTGGGGGCCGGGCCGGGGGTCTTGTGCCGGGTTGGTTCAGTTGGTGTGGGTGGTGTTGCGTCGGCGTCGTGCGAGGGCCAGTCCGCTGCCTCCGAGGAGGAGGAGGAGTGTGCCGGTGGCGCCGATCAGGGTGAGTGTGCGGTCTGATTGGCCGGTGTCGGCGAGGGAGGGTGATCCGTGGTGGTTGGGGTTGCCTTGGCCGCCGGGGTGTCCGGGGTGTCCGGGGGTGGTGTTGCTTTCGATGCTGACCTGGACGCTCAGGACGAGGTGGGATCTTTCGCCGGTGATCTGGAATTTGTAGAGGCCTTCGCGGATGTTGCGGGGGACGGTGGCGGTGGCGTCGACGATGCCGTTGACGTCGGCGGTCCATCTGCCCAGGGCCACGGAGTCTCCGCCGGTGCCGGTCTGGGGGGTGGTGGCGGGTGGGTGGCCGGCGGTGGTGGGGGTGTGGGGGATGGCTGCGGATCTGCCGAGGGTGCCTGCGGCGATCCGGACGAGGCGTGCGCGGGTTGTTTCGTTGGGCAGGAAGCCGGTGGCGGTGAAGGGGACCACCTGGCCTGGTTGCAGGATGAGGTCGGCGTCCTGGATGGTCAGGGTGGAGGTGGGGGGGTATTGCGCGAAGGCCGGTTGTGCGGTGATCAGTGGAGCTGTGGCGACGAGCCCGGCAGAGACCACCGCCACGGCGAGTTGTCGTACAGAGCGTCTGGTCATGGGGGGAAGGCTCCTTCATAGAACGCTTGGCGAGTGGTGATCGTTGGTGCATTTTTGAGGAGCCGGTGTCCTGGGTGCCTGCCGGGGCCTGGGGTTGTGGCCTCGGGCGGGCTGTCGGGCGTGCCGGTGCCTCGGTTGGTGCTCGCCACCTGTGGTTCGTGTGGAGGGGCTGTGGCGGACACTGCTGTGTCCTGGCAACTGCCTCCGCCGGCACCGGTGGTGGTTGCTCTGTCAGGTTTCGCAAAGAATTCCGCGCTGTGATCCCTGGCCCCTGGCGTGGTCTTCTGAAACCGCTGCACGGGGTGTTCGCCGGGACGGGGTACGCAGATCACCCGGACGGCCCGGGTACGGGGTGGCGGCCGTGTCCGGACCGGCCGGCTGCGGGCCGGGGGACGGGATGGCGGCCGTGTCCGGGCGGGCGGGGTGCGGGCGGTCCGGGTGCGGGTTGGCGGTCGTGCC
>NZ_AUKV01000048.1:0-48491 GCF_000424945.1 Streptomyces sp. 142MFCol3.1 | reverse complement strand
TCCGCGTCATCGAGGGCCCCCGCGGCATCTGAGCCCGAGCCCGAACCGCCCGGAACCCCCACCCGGAGAACACCATGACGCTCTCGATCCGCACCATCAGGACCCTTCGCCGCCTTCGTCCGGTCACGGACCCCGGTACCGGCCGGCACCGCGGACAGCCTTCCCCCGAGCGCCCCTCCGCCCCGGACGCCCCCGCAAGCGGCCGCCACCGCCGCACCCAGACCCTCGCCCTTCCCGCGTCCGCCTGACACGCCCCGCCCCGCCCGGCCGACGGTGCGATGAGCCCCCGCCGCGCACGCCCGGCGCCGCGAAGCACCAGGGCCCTCGACACGACACGGCAGCGCCCGACCCTGTGAACAACACCGCCGACCACCGCCCGCGAGCCGAGCGACACGGACACCCCATCACCCGGCCGGCACCCTGCTGAGCGTCAAGCCCCGAAGGGCGCGCACCTTCGCCTCCTCCTCCACGGCGGGAGCGGACCCGGGCAGCGGTCGCCCCGCGGACTTCGCCGTGAACCACCTGGCCGCGCCGCCGATGGCTGCGGCCGCCATCCTGCAGCAGGCGGGCACCGTCATATCACCGGCCGCGCCGATGAGGGCCGTGAGCACCAGCGGCGTCGAAGGGTCAGACCGACCCGTCGAAGCCGGCGCGCAGCAAGCCACAGCGGACGCAGGTGGGCAAGAGAGAGCCAGGACAGCCGACGGTATCGCCGCGGTGCAGCAGACCGAAGCGGCCCCAGCGCACCCACGCCGAACCCGACGGCGAACAGACCGCCCGTGCGGACCAGCAGCAGCGCGGGTACGGGCAGGCGGAAGCAGCCCGCGCAGCCGGCGGCGTCACCGCTACCACCGACGCGGTCGGCGACGTCACTGGGCTAACCACGAGGCGGCCGACGGGACAGCCCTGGCGCCGCCAGTGAGCGGTGCTACGCACGCCGGCGGTGCCGAGCGCCGTCCACGTCTCTCGGCGCAGACCAACGGGGTTTCTGGCATGGCTGGTCGACTCGCCACGGCGACCGGTACCCAAAGCCGGCCTCGTCACGTTTATTCGTCGTCGAAGCCGTAGGGCGGGATGGTCCACCGCATCACCGTCTCTCCCGCCTCGCCGGCTTCGAGCGTGACCGGATAGACCTGGCCGGTGTGCCGCTCACCGCGGTGCCTCATCGAATGGTCCCCTGGTCCCATTCGATACCGAGCAGATGGCAGCCTCCGACCTCGATCGCACCGGCACGGAGCGGATGGTGCCACCCGGCCCGCCGAAAGCGATAGTTGTCGGTGTGCTTGTCGACCAAGACCATGAGGCCCTTGCCATGGAGGCGGTCGCGCCAGGCGGTGAGTTCGGCCGCACGTGCGGCTGCCTCAGCCACCGGGAGGTCCAGCCACCCGCGTGGTCCGTCGGTGCCGTACCGCGCGATCTGCTCACCACCGAACTGCGCGTGTGCGCCGTCCGCGTACAGGCCCCGGTAGAAGACATCGGCGAGCCTGTCGGCCGGCTCGTCGTCCATGCCCGTCCAGGCGTCCAGCGCCGTGGCGTCGCCGACAACCATGCGGCACCGGTCGACGGGCAGGTCCCCGAGCCGGACCGGTACCGGCCGGCCCGCGCTCTCGGGCCACGGAGGACCGAGACCGAACTCCAAGGTCGCGATCGCCGGTTGCTTTTCGAACGGAGACGGCGAGGTGCTCGCCCGTACCGTCAACGGCCGGTCGCCGGCTGCCGGAACCGCGACCGCCTCGCACAGCCACTCACGAAGGTGGCCTCCTCCTGACGCCGCGGCCGTCCTCGCGCGCTCGGACAGAGGCTGTCCCAACTCCCGCCACTGGTCGATCCACCCGGCCATGCCGAGCACGAGCACACCCGACGGTGCATCGACGTTCCCCAGGCCGACGAAGATCTCAGACATGCGCCGATTGCGCCTCCCTCGTACGACAACAGGCCGCACAAGGCGCCGACGCCCGCCCGCAACGCGACCGGCGGGTGCTGCCACCTGCAGTGGGCATCTCCTTACCCGCAGGCGGCCCACGAGGTTGGGCCGGAACATCCAGCGAGCCTGGCAGGCGGGCAGCGCTGCATCGCGGTTCCTGTGGGACCGAGGTGGGAAGGGCCGACCCGGCAACACCGGCCGCCGAGAGGCAGAACGCACCCATCGGTCCGGAAGCCGTCGGGCAACACCTCGAGCCGGATCAGGCGGTGATCGAGTGCCGGCACCCAGCCGCGTTCACCGATGGGCGGCCAGTACGGCCGTGAAGCCCTCTTGCAGGTCCTTGACGAAATACTCGGGAACCTCCAGTGACGGGAAATGTCCCCCGCTGTCGGGCGACCTCCATCGGACGATCTGCCGGTACCGCTCCTGCGCCCAGGGGCGCGGACACTTCTCGATGTCGCGGGGATACATGCTGATTGCCGACGCTACGTCGACCCGAAGTTCAGGGTCCAGCGAGTTGTGGCTTTCGTAGTAGATGCGGGCCGCCGATGCGCCGGTCCGCGTCAGCCAATACAGGGTGACGTCGTCAAGAATCCTGTCTCTGGAGATCGTCTCGAACGGACTGTCTTCGGTGTCCGACCACTCGGCGAACTTGTCAAGGATCCAGGCGAGAAGCCCGACCGGCGAGTCGACGAGCGAGTAGCCGATGGTCTGTGGTCGGGTCGCCTGCTGCTTCGCGTACGC
Organism: Streptomyces sp. 142MFCol3.1; assembly: GCF_000424945.1. Taxonomy (NCBI): domain Bacteria; kingdom Bacillati; phylum Actinomycetota; class Actinomycetes; order Kitasatosporales; family Streptomycetaceae; genus Streptomyces; species Streptomyces sp. 142MFCol3.1. Next base: position 45,823 of record NZ_AUKV01000048.1, on the reverse strand, counting down.
CGCGCGGTGGCGCCAGAAGTCGCGGGTTTCTTCGGTCCACTTTCGCTCGACCGCTGTCAGCCCGTCGGTCGTCAACCCTGGCGGCGCCTCCGCGAACAATGTGTGGATGCCGAGAACGTGTGCCGGGAACCTGCCGGCGAGAACCGTGGTGATGTTGCCTCCCCAGTCGCCGCCGTGGGCTACGAACTTGCTGTAGCCGAGCCTTCCCATCAGTTCCACCCATGCGGCCGCGATCTTCTCGGTTCCCCATCCGGTGGTGGCCGGCTTGTCGCTGTAGCCGAAGCCTGGTAGCGACGGAACCACGACGTGGAACGCCGGCGCGTCTGCGTCCTTCGGATCTGCCAGATCGTCCACTACGTCGATGAACTCAGCAATGCTGCCCGGCCAGCCGTGCGTCAGGATCAGAGGAGTGGCGTCTGCGCGCGCGGATCGGCGGTGCAGGAAGTGGATTCCCAGGTCATCGATGGTGGTGCGGAACTGGCCGATCTGGTTGAGGCGTTCCTCGAACGACCGCCAGTTGTACCCAGTGCGCCAGTAGTTGACGACATCGACGAGGTCGGCGAGAGGAACGCCCTGCGCCCATCGGCGAGGGTCGGGCGCGGCGCGATGGACCGTCTCGGCCTCCGGTAGTCGCGCCGCGGCCAGTCGGGCGCGCAGATCGTCGAGGTCAGCGTCAGTCGCGCGGGCTTCAAATGCTTGCACGTCGCTGGTTGGACGGGGCATGAGACCTCCTGGCCATCGTAGAACCGTCTAAGACGGTTCTAGCAGTCCTCCGAGCGGCGTTGCAACCGGCTAAAGTGGTTCCATGCGTGCTGCGTTCCCTGAATTCCGCCTCGGCAACGTGCTGGCGACCAGCTTCACCGGGACTCTGTCGGAGCGTCATGGCAACGCCGTGGAGCGCATTCCCACGCCGCAGCGACTCGTCGACTGGCTGACGGTGAACGGCCTTGCCGTGGACTCCTGCACCACTGCCCAGCTCGACCTCGCTCGGGAACTGAGGGAGTCGATTCACGCCGCCGCGACAGCGGCCGCGATCCAGGACGTTCTCCCTGCATCTGCCGTCCAAGTCATCAATGACCGCAGCGCTCAGAGCCAGGCCGCCGCGATCCTGACGCCCGAGGGCAAGCGGCGATGGCGGCTCAGCTCGCCTTCCTGCGTGGAAGATGCCCTCGGCGTGATCGCCGCCAACGCGATCGACATCATCGCAGGCGAGCGGGACGGAAAACTGGCCTTGTGCGCATCACCGACCTGCCGGGCCGCCTTCTTCGACGCCAGCCAGAGCCGCACCCGCAAGTGGTGTGACATGAACACATGCGGGAATCGCCAGAAGAAGGCGCGCTTCAATGCCAACCAGCGCAAGAACCCCGGATCAGCGGAGTGATCGTGACCTCGGTACATCCAAGTGGGCCCCACGCCTCGGGGAGAAGCGTGTCGACAGCCACATCACGGACGAGATGACGGGACCATTCCCCGCGCGAATGGGGAGCAGGATGTCTCCGGACTGGGGCCATCCCCGCGCGTACAGGGAGCAGATGGACATCCCCGACGTGGTCAGCGGCGAGTTCCGGGTACGGGACTCGGCCGAGGGCGGTCGCCATGTACGCGGGGCGGGGTCAGACGCGGGTGGTGTGTCGGTCCAGGAGGGCCCGCAGCCGGTCGACTTCGGCGGGCGTGCTCAGCCCGTGCTTGGGCAGGACCTCGAGGCACATGATGTTGGGGTCCCGGCTGAGCAGGACGAAATGGCCGCGCGTCTCCCGGTATCCCTGCAGGACCGACCACACCCCGCCGGCCGCACAGCACTTCATGCCCTGTGCCGGCGCGTGACGGTGCGGCACGAGCAACAAGGACCGCTCGTCGTAGCGGTCGTCGAGGTCGCACCCGCGCTCCGCCGATGACGGCGCCCGCGTGAACGTCCCGGCGGCCCCACCCACCGGCAGTGGAGGGAGCGTCCCCCCTCGGCGCCCGTATACGTCTCCAGACATCCGGCCACGCGTCGCCCGTGCCGGACGGCAATGCCGCGCCACGGTGCTGTCTCAGCCGATGGTGACGACACGCGCCCAGGGCGGCGGGGTGTCCGGGACGTAGTAGGGGTTCTCCTCGTCCACGGCACGCGAGGGACGGGGGAAGAGGCCGACGACGGTGCGGCAGGGCGGCTGCGCGGAGGGCCAGGGCGTCTGGCCGTCCGTGAGGGCGACGATCACGTCCGGGCGGGGACGAGAGCGCAGCGCCCGCGCGAAGCCGGAGCGCAGATCCGTTCCTCCACCGCCGACCAGTGCGATGTTCTCCGCGCGGCAGAGCTGCACGGCGACACCGGCCGCCGCGTCGCACGAGACCACCGAGACCAGGTCGCGCCGCCCGCCCACCGCCCGCGAGATCGCCGCCACCTCCAGCAGCGCGCTGCCCAGCTCGGCGTCGCTCACCGACCCGGAGGTGTCGATCACGACGCAGACCCGGGGCGGTGTACGGCGCAGGCTCGGCAGCACCACTCCGGGGATCCCGGCCGAGCGCCGGGACGGACGCCGGTAGCTGTGGTCCTCGCCCACCCCCGGCGCACCCGCCGCCGAGCGGACCGCCGCCCCCAGCAACTGCCGCCACGGCTGCGGCGGATGGAACGCCTCGTCCGCCCACCGGCGCCACCCTTCGGGCGCGTCGCCCGGTCGGCCCTTGATCCCCTCTGCGACCCGGAAACGGACCGCGTCCCGCTGCTGCCTGGTCAGCCCGTGCGCCCCGTCGGGCCCCAGCTCCCACGGGCGGTCCTGACCGTCGGCACCACTGCCGCAGTCCAGCCAGGCCAGTGACGAGTCGAGCCCGGACATCGACGCCGCCCGCAGGTACTCCTCCATCAGCAGCCCGTCGGGCAGCCGGAGCAGCGACGGCAGCACCGCCCCGGCAGGCCGGGGCAGACCGTCACCGTAGATGTCGTCGTTGATCTCGAAGTCGGCGGCGATGTTCCGCCGCAGCCTCCCCCAGCCTTCGGCCCGGGTAACCCCCGTCTCGCTGCCCTCGCCCGGCCCGTGCTCCTCGTGCTCCCGCGCGTACCGCTCGCCCCGCCCGTGGTGGTCCCGGAGCAGATGCGAGACCTCGTGCACCCAGACGCCCGCCAGCTCCTCCAACGGTGTGCGCGCCACGAAGCGAGGGGAGACGTAGCAGCGCCAGTGCGCGTCCACCGCCATCGTCGGTACCGACCGGTCCTCCACCACGTGCAGTGCGAAGAGCGCGCTGGCCAGGTAGGGACGGACCTTCACCGCGTGCAGTCGGGCGGCCAGCAACTTCTCCATGTCCAAGGGGAGTCCGGGCCGGCCGAGCGGCTCGCCGGAGCCGGCCGGGGGGCCCGGCACGGTCGGCCGCACCGGGCGCGGCGGCGCGGGCGGTGACATCGGGCGCGGCTCCGGGCGCTTCACGGCCCCCGTCATCGGGACGCCGTCGTCGCGCGCCCTGCGTCGGCCGCCGCTGCGGCCCGCACCACCGACCGGTCCGCCCGGCGGGCGAGACCGACCACGCCTGCCAGTCGCTCCACCGCCTCCGGCACCTCCCAGTCGTCGCGTCGCAGCGCGGCCAGCGCCGTCGCCGGGGCGACCAGCAGGTCCGGGGCGCCGGTCTCCAGCGCCCGGACCAGCAGCGCCCAGGCCGCCTCCCACCGCTCCCGATCCGGCCGTGCACCGACGGCGGCCACCACCGCCTCCAGCGCCGCCTGACGCAGGTCGCCCCGCACCGGCAGAGCCGCGGAGGCCGGATCGGCCAGCAACGACTGCGGATCCGGCAGGTCCATCCGGTCCAGATGGGCGAGGAGTTCGAGTCCCGGCCCGTCCCCCACCGCGCCCCGCACCAGCAGTGCCAGCACCTCCCGGGAGACGGAGGCCGCCGTGCCGAAGGCCAGCAAGGTCAAGGCGGCCTCCCAGCTCCGGGGCGAGGGCCAGGCACCGCCGCGCCGGGTCTCTGTGCTCGGCATCCGGTGGATCAGCGTCGGCCGTGCTTCGAGGAAGCCGCAGACCGCGCGCCGGGCGAAAGCCACCGCTTCCGGCAGACGCTCGTGCACCAGCCGGGGCAGCTCAGCCCGCGGCCACACCCCTCCCAGCCCGCGTACCACCACCTCCCGGTCGTGCACCCAGTACAGATGCACGAACCGGTTGGCCAGCGGCGGGCTCAGCTCCCATCCGTCCGCCGCTGACGCGCGCGGATTGGCGGCGGCCACGATCCTTACGCCCGGCGGGAGTTGAAGGGCACCGACTCTCCGTTCCAGGACGACGCGGAGCAGTGCGGCCTGGACGGCGGGGGTGGCGGTGGAGAGTTCGTCCAGGAAGAGCAGCCCCCGGCCGGCGCGCACGAGGTCCACCGCCCACTGGGGCGGTGCCATCGGCACCCCTTGCACCGCCGGGTCGTCGCCCACGATGGGCAGCCCGGAGAAGTCGGACGGTTCGTGGACGCTGGCGATCACGGTGGTCAGCGGCAGGTCGAGGGAGGTGGCGAGCTGTGTCAGGGCCGCGGTCTTGCCGATGCCCGGCTCGCCCCAGAGCAGCACCGGCAGGTCGGCTGCGACGGCCAGGGTGAGCGCTTCGAGCTGCTCGTCGGGGCGCGGCTCGGTCGTGGTTGCCCGCAGGAGGGTCAGGAGGTCGTCGGCGAGGGTGAGTTGGGTGCCGGCTCCGGATGTGTCGGCGGAGGTCGGTGCGGCCGCGCCGACGGCCGCGACCGTGGCGGGCAGGAGTGTATTGGAGGTCGTCATGGCATCACCTGGGTGCGATAAGGGAACGGGACGGGACGGCCCGTCCTGGACGGCATGGGGTGTGCGGCGCGGAAGGCGCGGCGCGGGAAAGTGACGTCGGTGGGGGCAGCCGGTCAGCGGTGCAGCCCGGTGCGGGGCCGGGCCCGACTACTGTGCTTACGGCTCATGTCGTATGGCGTACGCCGGCCGAGCCGGGGACGGTGGTCCGCCTCCGAGTGCCGCGCACCCGAGGTCCTCCCGTCCCTGACCGCACGGGCGGCTGGGTGTTCGGCGACCAGTCCCGAGCGGAAGAGGCCGTGGTCGATACGGCGGGCCGCGGCCGACTCCAGCTCCTGCCGGAGCGGTCCGTCGCGCAGGATCGCACCGGGACCGAGCAACCTTTCGACCACGTCGAGCGCCCCGGCGACGTCACCGTGGGCGAGTCGTTCCCGGACCGCGGGCAGTTCCTCCGGGTTGCGGTGCACCGCGTCGATCGCCCGCAGGCACGGCAGCGCCGGCCCGCCGAGAGCCACCAGCAGTTCTTCCCTGCGCAGTTGGGCCGGGTCGTGATCGACCGCCGTCAGCGCACCCTCCCGTAGCGCGATCCGGTGGATCTCGCCCCGGCACTCCACTCGGTGCGGATCGCCGGTTCGGTGGGCGGGGCCGGCCACCGGTGCCGTGCCGGAAGCTGCCACCGGCCCGGAGCCCTCCAGTGCCGCAGCGACGAGCGGATGCAGCCGCTCGGCCGCGACCAGCCCGGCCCGCAGCAGCTCCAGGTCCGGAAGGACCCGGACCGCCGCCTCCGGCAGCACCGGAAGCGCCGCGACCTCCTGCGGCGGCAGCGTCTCGCGCAGCGGCCGGAACGTCGGGGCATGGCTGTCGTCGGGTGCGACGAGTTCGAGCACTGTGCGGCTCCGCGCACCGAGCCGCACGGTGAACGGCCCGAGGGGGCGGCCCTCGGCCCGCAACAGCAACTCCGCCTCGGCGGCCCAATGTGCCACCGCCCACGCGGAATCGAGGAGGTCGAGCGGATCGGCCCGACCTGGCAGATCCGGCCGGTCCGGCAGGACGGGCCGGCCGGGTGCGTGCGCCCGGGCGGGCGGCGCCACGGCGGGTACTGCGCCCGCACCGCACCGCCGCGCCAGTTCGCCGCTCCGCCCGGAGTCCCAGAGGTGCCGGTGCAGGTCGAGCCGGAAACGCCGGTCGGGATGCGGGTGCGGATGGTGCCTGTGGACACCGTCCCCGGCCCCCTCCCACAGGGCCAGGGACATCCGCTGTCCGGCGTCCGCCCAGGTAGGGGGTGTCCGCACCACCAGATGCAGCGGCGTGGTGCCGGAACTCCGGTAACAGGCCAGGGAGAAGGTCAGGCCGGGCCGAAGCCGCCCGTCGGGGGCGATCCGGGGCATGTGCCAGCGGAGCAGATCCGGGGCCAGCAGTCGCAGATCTGTACGGAGTCGGGTGACGAGATCGGTGCCGTGGCGATCACGCACGGCGCGCAGATCGAGATCGATATCGAGCCGGGCGGCGGCGCAGGCCCCCGCCCAGTCGCCGACCGCACGCCGCGCGGTCGCAGTCTCGATCATGGACGGTGGCACGGCGTACTCACGTACGCGCTGCCACATCAACAAGCGGGTCGGAGCCTCGTTCGCGAAGTGATGTGCCATCAGCACTCACCTTGCGCGAACGATTCCCCCGTTCCATACGAGGAGTGATTCTTCATCGTCGGCATCGTAACCACGCCGACGACGATCTGTCAGGCCCATTTGGACGCCACCTCATGTGGCTCGATGGGGTGTCGGTCGTGGTGCGCGCCCCGAAAAGGGGGACCTGACAGGTCCGAATCATGTCGGCAGGGGTGAGCACGGTTCGAAGATCCACCTGATCACCGAGCGGACCGGTCTGCCCCTGTCCGTCGGAATCTCGGGTGCCAACGTCCACGACAGCCAGGCCCCGGTCCCGCTCGTGAAGGGTGTACCGCCGATCCGGACCTGCCGGGGCCGTGTCGTCGCAGGCCCGGCAAGCTCCACGCCGACCAGGACTACGACCACCGCCACCTGCGACAACAGCTGTCGCAGTGAGGCATCCGGCACCGCGTCGCCCACAAGGGCGCCGAGACCTCGCAGGGACTCGGCCGAGGCCGTTGGACCATCGAACGGACCATGGCCTGGCTCGTCGGCTGCCGCCGCCTCCACCGCCGCTGCGAACGCAAGGCCGCCCACTTCCTCGCCTTCACCGGCATCGCCTGCACCCTCATCTGCTACCGCAGACTCGGCGGCATCCCGCCGCGGTAATTCGATGGCGCGCCTGAAGCGGTGTGATCACCCTGGTCCAGTGATCGGCAGCGTCGCCGTCAGAACCCAAGCATCAGATCCGAGCCCTGCACACGGACTCCACGGCCACCGTCTACCAGGCGTACGCGCCGGAGATAGCTGTGGCGGCGGCCCGGGCGGGCCGCTTCCCGACGGTGTGGCAGCGGGACCGGATGACTTGGATCACCAAGCCTCGTTCATAGCCTCTCCTGGTGGAAGCCTCCGCGCCAGCCGGGACCCGAATGGGGCTACCGCAGTAGTCGTTGCTGCGGGTGCCGTGCGCGAAGTCGGGTCGGCCGCTGGGGGGGGCCGCCTCACCAGTGACTCTCGGGAACACGGGGATCCGGCTTGCGCTGTGACAGCCACAGGGCGACCTCCTTCGAGATCGGCTGCCCGGTCTCCAGCTCGACGAAGCCGAACTGGCCGCCCTGATTGCACTCCAGGAACCACCAGCTGCCTTCCTTGTCCTCGGCGAAGTCGAAGGCGGCGTACGCCAATCCGGCAAGGGCGACGTACTCATGCACCGACTTGCCGATGCGTTCGGGCACCGAGACCGCCTCCCAGGCGTGCCCGGTGTCGCCGTACCGCCCGTCGACCTGGCCGGGCTCGGCCGTCTTCCGCGCGGCGAACATCCTGGCGCCGACGCAGGTCAGACGAATGTCGGCGCGCTTGTGTATGTACCGCTGCAGCAGCGCAGGGCCGGCCGCGACGGCAGAGAAGTCCGCGTCGGGGCCAATAAGAGTGGTGGGCAGGGCCATTGCTGGGTCGCCGGGCGGCGGTCCCGAGGCGGACTTCACCACTACGTCCCGGTGCTCCTCGGTGAACTGCTGGGCCAGGCGCGGGGAGGTGGTGAAAACGGTCGGTGGTACGGCGAAGTCGCTTAGGTGAGCGACCCTCAACTGCCATGGTTTCAGGCGGGCCAGGTCGGCGCTGCGCGGATGGTTCATCCATCGCGTGGAGGCGGAGTGGAGCATGCCGAACAGCGCCTGACGGGTCTCGGCTGTCAGCCACGGTGAGGGATGTGCCGCGTGCGCGGCCGGTTCGCCGGGCCTGCGCACCCATACGGAGCGCAGGCCTCCCATGCTGAGCACATGCCCGTTCACCGACAGGTGGCCCTCGAAGTCGCCGTGGGCGTAGTCGGCGGACAACACGGCCTTGCCCGGCAGGTCGGCGGGGTCCAGCCGCATCACGGCTGTCCCCATCCCGTGCAGCTTCGCCACCACGATGTCGGCGGTCACGTCCTCTTCGGACGTGAGAATCAGTACGGTCATTTGGTTACGGATCGTCAGTCGTCGAAGTGTGTCTGGGAACCTGCGGTGGACGTCGTCGTGCCGACCGCGAGGAGGAGGTCCGGGTCACTGACGGCCGGGCGGCCGTCGGGAAGCACGTTGAGTTGACGCGACTCGTCGAAGTGGTACGGCGTCACCACGGTCGAAGGCCTTCTGGGAAAGGCGTAGTTGAGGGTGAACGGTCGCACTCGAAACCTCCACGGTCAGACAGTCCCTTGTGTGGGAAACACATAAGGAATTCATTGCTTTCTGCCACATCAGGGTGAAGGTCATCACATCGCACGTCACATCATTCGCAACGCCTGCATCAGCTGCACAAGTTGTCTGCACCTTCCCCACGAATCACACATCGGATCGAGCATCTCAAGTGTCACAGGGCCGCTGGGGGTGACTGTCTCCTTACTCTCCGGAGGTTCTTGCGGGTCCATTCGTGCGCAAAACAATGGTCATGCGACTGACGTCGGGCTCGTGGTGGCTTGGTGCGGCTGACCCGAAAAAGATCGCGAAAACGAGCTAGCACGGGTCATAATCGGAACGCCGACGAGGACGCCCTCCGGCTGAGCGCGCTCTTCGACGCCAGCCACGACGACTCCGACCACGCGGAGAAGTTGCGTGACACGGTCATAGATCTGTCTCCCCCCGATATCGGGGAGGGCTTGATCGTGGCCACGGCGCGCAAGGCCGATCCGTTCTCCGCCTTGGCTCATGCGCTGGGTCCGGTTGCGATGCTGCGCCTCCCGGGCCGGCGGTTCGGGGACCTCCCCACGAAACCCTGTGCGCAGGCTCCGCTACCTCGCGAGAAAGGTCTGTGAGCAATGCTTGACCTGGATCATCAAGCAGCGTTCACAGACCTCTGCCGTCATGTGACCGGTGGTTCATGCCAGCCGTTGTGCGGTCAGGGACACAGGTGGGCCAGTAGCTCTTCGCCGGCGGGGTATCCCTGCTCCTGGGGCAGCAGCCGGGCAGCTGAGTCCAGTTGACCGTCCTTGACGAGGGCATGGATCTCGTGCGCGAGCGGGGTCACGTCGCGGATGGACACGATCCACTCGTCCGCGTAACGCACCGATGCCTCACCCGAGAGCCCCAGTTGCAGGGAGCGGTACGGCAGGGGACGCAGGTGCAGATCGCGTTCGGGATCCCACTGGACACGGGCCGGTGCGCGCTTGAGGTCACGCTGCCAGGTGCCGCGATCGGGGTGCAGTCCGCGAACGTAACTCGACAGGCAGGCATGGCGCAGCGCCCAGTCGAAGCCGTCGCGAGTGATCTCGACGGCGAGGACAGTCTCCTGCCCCTCCTTCGTGCCCCAGCCGGAGCGGTACATCATCCACGTGAAACTGGGTTTGATCCACGTCATGCGGTCAGGCTTCCACGCGGCGGGGAAACGGCCCTTGCGGGCGGCGGGTCCGCCGATCTCCGGGCGGTACGCCTGGTACACGGTGATCGTGGACACCGTGTGGAGCGCGCGGATCCTGCGGAGCGGTTCTTCCATGGCGTACAGCGTGGGCTCGGCCAACTCGGATGACCACCGAATTTCGACCCGCTGCTCGATCCGCCGGAGCACGCCAGCCGCAAGCGGCAGGCAGTCGTCCATGCGAGCCGAAGCGCGTCCGGCGCATGGAGCGACATCTCGGCAATGCCGCATGCGAGGTGGCGGACGTCAGAGAGCCGATTATCGCAGACTCTTACGCTGCCGAATCCGACAGGACGCTTCTGTGGACGGTCACGTAATCGGTTCACCGCAGGTCAGTACGAGGCGGAGGTCCTGCGAGCCGGAGAGGACCGCAGTTGGGAGTGGCCGGCAGGAGCGGTTGCGCAGCTGCTCGAGGCTCGACTGAAGGGACGCGGGGACTGGCTCTTCAGGTGGGACTGCGAATTGGAAGGTGTCTGGGCCTCCCGCAAGGAACCCGATCGAATCCACGTCGTCCTGAGGCATCCCCGTGACCGGGCCGATTCAGATCTGCCCTGGCTCCAGTTCGGGATGGCCCTCCCGATCTCCGCGGACGCCCCATTGGACCAAGCCCAGCGCCTTGAAGCGCGGCTGACCGCAGACGATCCCCGTGCCACCGCCGCAGTCTGGGGAGGTTCGCATGATGCCGAGCAACTGGGCTACCCCTGGCCACCGGTCGACCCGCTGGTCATGTGAAGGGCAGGAAGAGGCGGGGGTCGGCCTTCCCACGCCGTTGGGCATCCACTCGCACCCGCCATCCCATGGAAAGCGTGACCGTGCGGGTGGGGAATTGCGTGACGCCGACCATGTATAGCGCGGGGAAAAGCGTGACCGCTGACAGCCCCGGCAGAAACCCGATTGCAGCGCATTTTTGTACCGTGTGAGAGTGGGACGCATGGGTAACTCCCGGGCGTATCCCGTCTTCCGCACCAGTGACGCCGTCGAGGCATGGACGCAGGCGCTGCGCCTGAAAGCTCTGCTGGAGTATCACGACGACGAGGTGACCTGATGGCCGAGGTGCTGACTGTCGAGGACACGCGGCGGATGGCGGCGGTGCTTCCCGACGCCGAGTTCCGCTACGTCGATCCCCCGATGGACCCCGTGACACATGACTACGCGGAGTTCAGCTTGACGATCGCCACCGCGGAGGACTCCGCGCTGGAGCCAGAGCTGCCTCTGGAGACCCTGCACTACGTTAAGGCAGGCACCGTGGAGGAGCGGTTCGTGCGAGCTGTCGGGAAGGGAATGGCCTCGATCGGTTGGGGCGGCAGTTGGCCGGACGACGCCGAGGCGGAGCGGCCCGGCGTCGCCAAATACGACGGCGTGGAGGTCTTCTTCAACGGCGACGAGATCGACGGGTCTCGGCCGGCCGACCACCACACCGTCTTCGTTCACGTGGATAAGTGGGGCGATCTTCCGAGGGCGGAGAAACTCGCCGCACACGTCGGCAGCACCGTGCTGGGAGACGCCCAGGTCGGCTGGTGAGGAGCGCGGCTCCATCAGTCCTGTCGACCTCTTGAAACTGCTGGACTGGAAAGGTCTGTCAACGCGGCTTGACGTGGATCATCAAGGCGCGTTCACACACCGCATCAGTGGTGCTGTAGTTGTTCGCACCCAGGAGTGGGTTCTTCCCGCCTCCAGGGCCGTGACCGATGGTCCGGCGGGCTCTGCGGGAGCGCGCGTCCATCTCGGCCAATCGGGAGCGCCGGAACCCGGCCGGAGGACTGCGGGTAGTATCCGCGAGCGCTTCTGGCCTGTTCGGGCTGGTGAACCATGTGGGTGGGGGTTTCTCGATGACGTTTCGGCTGCGCGCTGTCCGCGCGTTCGCGTTGCTGCTCGGCTTCTTTCTCATGGGCGTGGTTCTGCTGTCGGCCATGGCGGTGTTCGACTGGATGGTGATGACACGGCTGGTCACCGCGCGGGCCGCCTGGGTCGAGGGCACGGTTCTGACCCTCACCGTCCTGCTGGCGGCGGCGATTGTGCGTGGCCTCTTCGCCTTTCTACGGGCCGGCCGTCTGGGTCCGGTCCCCCACGCGGTGCCGGTCATTCCTCAGGAGCAGCCCGAGCTGTGGGAACAGGTACGGGCCGCTGCCGAAGTGACGGGGCAGCGGCCGCCGGACGAGCTCTACCTGGTCGCTGAGGTCAACGCGGGGGTTGCCGAACAGAGCCGCCTGCTGGGACTGCTGCACGGACGACGCCGTATGTTCCTGGGCCTGCCGCTGCTCGCCGGGCTGACCGTCCCGCAGCTGCGCGCCGTCCTCGCTCACGAGTTCGGGCACTACGGCAACCTCGACACCCGGCTCGGGGGTGTCACGATGCGCGGCCGGGAAGCACTGATGCACACGGTGGAGGCATTTCAGGAGGGCAGCACCCGGCTGCACCACGCGATCGGCGCCCTGTACGTCGGCTACGCCCGGATGTTTCTGCGGACCACCCAGTCCGTGGCTCGCCACCAGGAACTCGCTGCAGACCAGATGGCGGCCCGGTACGCGGGCCGTGAGGCGACGGCCGCTGCGCTACGCACCCTTCCGGTGCTCGACGGCGCGTACACCCACTACCTGGAGACGTACGCCGCGATGGGCAGCTCGCTGGGCGCGCTACCGCCCGTCGGCGAGGTGCACGGCGGTTTTCGTCGGTTGCTCGCCGCCCGGACCGGGGAGCGGCTCGCTGCGCTCTCCGCCGGTCAGCGGCCGCCGCGGCCGCACCAGTACGACTCGCACCCTCCGATAGCCGAACGGATCGCCCTGATCGAGAAGCTGCCCGCCGATGACCGACCGGATCAGTCGACCGATGAGACGGTCGGGCTGACCCTGCTGCGCGACTCGGACCGGGTGTTCGCCGCGCTGGAGGCGTGCACGCTGTCGCAGGAGTCGGCGAGGCTGCGGCGCATGAGTTGGGACGATCTCGCCATGTCCCGCGCGATCACCGACGCCGAGGTCTGGTCCCGGCCGCTGCGGGTCGCCGTGGCCAGGGCGCTTCGTTCCTCGGCGCACGACACAGACGGCACGGTGACCGTACGCCGAGATTCCACGACGGGCGAGGTGGCCGACGACCTCTTGCCCAACTTGGAGGAGATACTCGACGCGTTCGACCGCGGGCTTCTCTGGATGGAGGTCGCCGACCGCATGCCCAAACCTCATCAGGCGGCGCGACTGATCGGGCCGTCCGCCCGCAACTTCATTCGCCCCAGGATCTTCGACGGGCTCGCGGGCATGGTCCACCTGCGCCTCGCTGAGTCCGGACACGCCAAGCCTGACATCGGCTGGTCGGGGCAGCCCGGACTGATCCTCCCCGAGTCGTGGGAGAAGGGCATGGACGACGCCATCGACGCGGCCGTCGCCGACACGCCCGACACCGCTCCGCTGCGCGCCCTGCTCGCCCCCCGCCGCGTCCCTGCATAGCCGCCGTGCGACCGGGCTTCCGGTCGCAATCCTGCATTCCCTCGTCGCCGGCATGAAGCGGGACCTGGATGCGGTGACCGCCGCGCTCTCGACCCGATGGAGCTCAGGCCAGGTCACCAGGATCAAGCTCCTCAAACGCATGGGCTACGGCCGCGCGAACATCGACCTCCTTCGGCTGCGCGTTCTCAGCAGCCCGTGAGCGCCTGCTTCTGAACTGCAGGAAACCGAGGTCAGTACCAGCGGCTGAACGCAGCAGCGCCGAATCCTGTCTCTGCGGCGTGTCGAATAACCCTCAGCGGCGCCTCAATGAGTTCCACCACATCGAAATCGGGGGCGTCGCCCACTGCGGTCATCCAGGCGGTGATCCGAGTGAGGGCCACGCTTCGCGGTGTGCTGGAGAGGAGGAGGGCTTCCTCGGCCCGGGGCAGGGCGGTCCGAACCTCCTCGGCAGACAGTAGAAAGTTCCCAAACCAGCCGGGAAGCATCGCCGATCGCTGTGCGCCAAGTCCGTAGCACAGGGCCGCGACCGGGTTTGCCTTACGGGCAGTCGCGACAAAGAGGCCGACGCCCTCCGTCTCGGGCATGAGAGTCATGCTCGCGTCCCGCATGGCCTCCGCCGCCTCGGTAGGCGCGTTGGCGTCCTCAACGAAGCCCGCGAATCGCTGGGCGGCCGACGTGGGTACCAAGGGTTTTGAGGGATCGCCGGGAAGCTCGAAGAAGGGCTCTTCGTCGCCGCCGTTCGACCACCACGCAAGCGTTTCACCCGAACCCGGCGGCCTCTCCCAGTCGCCTGGCCGTATGAGATGGATGTAGCGATCCGGTAGTGCGCGGGCCTCCTCGTCAGGGATGACGCCGAACATCCACAACCCTGTTGAGCTCACCGTCACACCTCTCAGTCTGCGGGGGAACTGTATCTGCCCCGCATCACAAGATCAGCAACAGAGCCGACTTACGTAACCGTCCACACAGCCAACCCGGGCATCCACCAGAAGCGGACTTGACGCCCCCTCAGATGAGACCGTACGTCAGGGCGTACGCCACCGCGTGGGTGCGGTTGCGCACACCGGCGCGGCTGATGATGCCGTGAATGACGTTCTTCACCGTTCGTTCCGAATAGTTGAGCGCAGTGGCGATCTCAGCCGTGTCGAGGCCCTTCGCCAACATTCTGAGGACCTCGGTTTCGCGGGCGTCGAATGGCTGCAATCGTCCGCACTCCGGCATCCGGCTCTGCATGGCTCGGAGCTCCTCCAACAGGACCCTGGTTAGTTCTGCGGGGAGTTCGGCGCGTCCTGACCGTGTGCCCAGGACCGCGGCAGCGATGCGAGCCATGCCGGCGCATGACCGGAGGAGGACACTGGCCAGGCCGTAGCCGACGGCGCGTACGAGCTGTGACTCGGTGAGGGAAGCCGCCACCAGCACCATCCGCATCCCGTCGTTGGTGCTGTTCACCGCGGCCTCCCTCATCAGCACCATGGTCGCCTCCGTGACCTGACCCGCAAGCACGAGGACTACATCGGCATTTGATGCGGCTCCGGGGGACAGAACGCGGATCCGCGGCTGGGAACGCAGGTAGACGGCGGTGCCCTCCTTGCTGATCGGATCGTGCGCCCGGATAGTGACGGTGACAACGTTCTGCGCCTCCAACGAGGACTCCTCCACCATGATTCGGTGCTTCCCTGCGGACGGGTGACAACGGCCGGGACCAGGGCGGCCGTCTACGGGTGGTCAGGTAGGCAAGGGGGCACCGCGGGCGTGGCCAGCCGTCGTCAGTGTCTACTCCGGCGCCAGGCCTACCTGGGTGTGTGTCAGGCAGACTCGAAGCCCCCCGTGCTCTGGGCTCAGTCCGTTCGTCTCTTGACCGCCGGGCCTGGCGACAACGCGTGCGTACGTGGGAGAGAAGGTGGGGCCCAACACAGCGCGCTGCGCATGGCCGTTGAGCCGGGCTACGGCTTCGTCACGTGCTCTCTCCCGGATGGAGCTTGCTGACGGGTATCACCAGTGGGCCCGAAGAGGCCTCTGAAGGCGCGCGGGACCTCGCGGCGCACATGGGCGCTGCGCGACATGGGGCGAACCCGGCTTGGCCGCCGGCCGCTTGTCAGGTCCCGCGCTGACGGCTTCAGAAGCCGTCTGGCCCGTAGACCCTTCTGGCGTGCGACGCGAAGGCGCGCGGTCCCAGCATGGGCATGATGATGCGCGGCACCAGGGGGGCGGTGGACAGCATCAGGGTGACGACGGCAGGCTCTGCGAGGGAGGCCAGCATGCCGAAAATGATGGGCAGTTTCTTCTTGGGAAGTCCGTTGATCGCGTGATCGCCCAGCTCGTGCCACTCGACCGCGGACACGTACTGGTCGACGAGGGGCAGCACCTCTGCCTCTTCGACGGCCAGGTGCTCCGTCAGCGTCTCGGCAAGCGCCCGAAGGGCCCTGGCGAGTTCATCACGGTCGGATGCGCCGGCGTTCCTCCGCCACCGCGCCAGCGAGGACGAGCACTCGACGAGCAAGCCGTCGATCTGTTCGTGGTGCTTCTCCATGAGCTCCAGGGTGGGGAACAGGTCATGCGTAGCCCGTGCTGCGAGCTTCGGCCACAGCAGGACGTCCTCGCCCTTGTGGTGCAGGTGCAGGAACTCCTCGATCATCTGGATGTGGTCCGCCACAACGGCGGCGCGGACTGTGTCCCCGGGCGCGACGGCGAGGACGAGGCCGGGCATCCTGCCGTAGGCCCTGCGGAACGCCTCATGGACGACGAGCATGTCGCGGACGTCGGCGCGGTCGAGCTGGTTGGTCACAGTTCTCCTTCGGTCGGTGAGCGGTGTGGGTCCGGTCCTGCCTTGGGTCGACGGGCGGGCAGGTGGCGGTGGTGTCCCCGTAGCAGGTCGGGGGTGGACCCACGGCCGGCCGGTGAATGGCGAACGGGCCGCGGACCGGCTCTGGCCCGGTTCGGCGCCACCCCTTCACGGCCGCTGTACGGGTGTCGGGGCGGGCCGTGGACGGTCAGAAGACATAGGGGATGTCATGAATGACGTCCTGGTGGCGGATGCGCCACGTTCCGTCGGTCCGGCGGAAGGTGAAGCGGTAGTACCCGGACTCGATCGGCTTGATGGTGCCCTGGGCGCCGAAGGTGCCGGCGGGCCACCCGCCCTCGGGCGTCTTGGTTCCGACCACGTCGAAGGTGATGAACTGGGTTTCGATGCTGGCTTCGTCGCCGTCGATGGAGGCCAGGTGGTCGTAGGTGGTGTGGTGGCTCCAGCCCAGGGGCGGGTGCGGCGCCATGGCCGTGGACATGGCCGCGGCGATCTGTGCTCCCCCGGAGAGGGTTCCCAGCAGTTCCATCCCGTCGGGGCCGCGGTAGTGGATCTCGACGACTGCGTCGGCCTCGTAGAGCTTTGCCAGCGCCTCGCCGTCGCGCCAGTCCGCGGCCCGGGTGTACCGGGAAACGATCTCCCTGAGCTTGCTCTCAGTGTTCATGGTGTTGTCCGCTTCCTTGTGTGTGGGTGTTCGGGTTTCCGCGGCGAACGGCCGCGGGGTTCCTTGCGTGCCGGGCCCTTGCGCAGGTGACTGCCGGGGCACGCAATATGCATGCGTGAAAAGTACATATCCTCGGACGGAAGTGCAACTTTGATAGTTGCTAATATGGGTGCGTCGGGAACCACCCTGACCAAGCGGCGGAAGGAAGGAGTGAGGGCATGCTGGACGTGAGGTTCTCCAGTGCGCTGAAGGCCATGCTCCTGCTGGGTCATGCCGAGGAGGAGGGCAGTCCCGTCCTCAGCTCGACCCAGCTCGCCAGGAGCCTGGACACCAACCCGAGCCTGGTGCGCAAGCTGATGGTCCCGCTGGTTCGGGACGGTCTCGTCGCGTCCATCAAGGGACGCAGCGGGGGTGTCCGCCTCGGCCGGCCCGCGGACCGGATCACGCTGAAGGAGATCTACCGCTCGTCCATGGGCGACAAGCCCCTCTGGGCCCCCCGGCCGGAGGGACCGCGGGAGTGCCTGGTCACCAACCACTCCGCCGAGTACTTCGTCAGGCTCACCGACGAGACCGAGGCGGCCGTCCTGGGTGCGCTGGCAGACCGCACCCTCGCCGACAGCCTCGACGAACTGCGAGCCATCGACCGTGCTGAGGGTGCTCCCGCTTCACGCACCCGTGACGGGCGACCTGTCTGACCGCGAGCCCCGGCCGGGGACGGGACGCAGCGATCCCTCAAGATCGGCTCACCGCTGACGTGCCGGCTACCGGGGTCTCGAGCTCGAAGACGGCGCGCGCCGACGCGATGCCGTTGACCTGCAGCGCAATGGCGCGCGGGCCTGGTTGGCAGCAGCCTGTGGTGATCGGCCGGGAGGAATGTTCGCGACTCACCCCCATCGTCTCGCCGGGGGCAAGGGTGCGGGTGGTGAGCTTGAACGTCTTTGCGGTCTGCGAGCCGTTGGCCTTGCGGTGGTGGACCACGTAGTCGATCGCCAGCCGGGCCTTCTCGGCGCCGACGTTGCGGATGGTGGCGGTGAAGCGGACGTTTCCGTCGAACGGCACCGGGGTGCGGTCGAGTACGGGGCCGTCGATCTCCAGTGTCGCCGGAGTGAAGCCGAGCAGTTCCAGGGCGCCGGGATGGCCGCGTTTGACGAGGCTGCGCAGTCCGTGGCGCACGAGCCGTCCGGTGGTGGGGGCCGGGGCGGCAAGCCAGCGTCGAGCGGTCGTGACGGCAAGGTCGGCGTGGTCCCGGCTGACGTCGTGGAGGTGGTCGGCGACTGACCTGCGGACGTACTCGCTCTCGTCACCGTAGAGGGCGTCGAGAACAGCCACGGTCGCTCCGGGGAGAGTGATGAGCTCCGGAACCCGGAGTGCCCGGGGAAGGTAGGGCCGGGTGCCCTCCACGGCCAGGCGGCGCACATCGGGGTCCGGCGACCCTGTCCATTCCTCGATGATCCCGAGGGCGCGGTCGAGGTTGTGTCGCAGCAGGGTACGCAGAGCCAACTCAGAAGTCAGCCGCCCGGTGAGGCCGGCCAGGATCGCCATCGCGTCATCGAAGGCATCGTCGCTGCGTTCGGCTACGGCCTTGGTGGCGATGGCGCTCGTGACCGGCCAGATCAGCCACCCGCCGAACACCGGGGTGCCGTCCTTTGCGGCCCGCACGACCCGCGCCAGGTCACCATAGTCCCCAGGCACATCCATGAGCAGGGCGTTGGTGAGCAGATCGGCCCGTTCGCGCAGCTTGAGGGAGCCCAGTCGCTGATCGGTCTCCCGCAGCGAGGTGAGTGCCGCACCCGGGAGCGCGGCATGGACGGCACGGGTCAGGGACCGTGCGGTGTAGCCGTTGATGAGTTCGTCGGCGAAGGGAATGGTCGTCTCCTCCAGGGTGGCGGCAGGGCAGGTCACTCGACGTGCTGGAGCACGGTGGTGAATTGCCAGTCGACACTGCTGTGGTCGATCGCTTCGTGAACTGGCGAGTCGCCCATCTCGCCGGTGATTCCCGCGGCTCCGGAGCGGGCGTGCTCGACGCTGTCGTAGGAGACGATGTCCAAGATCGTGCCGTCGCCGCGCAGGACGATGCGGCGCCACTGGAAGCCCGGCTGGCGTTTCAGATACTCGTTGATGTCCGCGTTGGCCGCGACGAAGTCCTCCGGCGTAAGGCCGGGCGCGGGCCTGAGTGCGGTCACTTCCAGGATCTCGGTCATGATGGGGATTGCCCTTTTCCGATGGTGGCTGATCATGGTCGGCGGGGTATCCCCGCCGGCGTCCCCATCAGCGTGAAGGACGGATCGCCGGCCAGGAAGGCAGCGTCTTCCTGGGTGTGGGACACCTAGGAAGCGGCCGAGGACCCGGCAAGGCGACTGAAGATCAGGCCGGCCCGACTCCGAAGGCCAGCTAGACCGCAGCCTCCTGCTTCGGCTCCCCGGCTCGGGCGTCCCGACGAGCAGCAGTTGCCCCGGGGCGTCGACCACGCCGAAGGTCTGGTACGTCAGCTTGATGCGCCCCACTTCCAGGGGCACGAACACCTTGAAGGCCCGGCGCAGTCCTCCCACGCTGTGCTCCTCCCCCAGCGGGCGGAACTCCGGCGAGGTCCTCGTGACCTCGTCGGCAAGGTCACTGATGCCCGCGCCGCCGGGAACCGTCCGGCGGCCAGGCGCAGCGCGTGAACGGTGCTGCGCTGCAGCAATGGCCAGTCGGTGAACACCGTCTCGGCCCGGGGGTGGGTGAACAGGAGACCGGCAGGTTCCACTCCGCCCCGAAGGGCGACAGCAGTGCACCGGCGACGGGGTCGGTTCCAGCACGTCGAAGGCGGGGCCGAGCACGTAGGCGGCTGCTTCCGGGAACGCTTCCAGGAATCACAGGAGGAACGGGTGCACAAGATCGCGTGGGCTATCCGGCGCGAGCCGGGGGTGCAGTCCCGCCAGCCGGTGCAGATGCTCGCACCCATCGGGCGCAAGACGAAGCGCCCGTCCGATGGCACCGATCACCTGTGCGGAGGGATTGCGCTCACGCCCCGGCGCCCGGCGGGCGTAGTAGTCCGCGCTGACGCCCGGTGCGTGCGCGCCTTCGCAGCCGCCGGAGCGGAGGGGTACGGGCACGGATATCAGCGCATGCCACAACCAGTACTGTCCCGGCTGCGCCAGCCGGCCCCGCGCGTTCCGGCCGCAAGCGCAGGCATGACGGCGGGAGACGAGGCGACTGCGCTCAGCGGTGCCAGCAGCCGCCCGCGCAGGCCGGGGCCCGCGACGAGAACGCTCGTGGCCCCGGCTCGCCACGGAAGACCGTACAGGTCAGTTGCGACGGCACCGGCTTCGCGTGCGATGAGGACGCCGCCCAACAGGTTGGCGTCGTCCCGCCCCACTTGCCAAAAACCGTCCAGACGGCCCGCCGCCACGTCGGCGAGCTGCCAGGATGTCGGACCGAGGTTGCGCACAGCCCCCACGCGCGGCAGCACCGCCGCCAGCGCCCTGCCGGCCGGCTCGGCAAGCCCCGGCTCCCGGGCGGCGAGCAACGGCGGATGGCTGGTCGCGAGCACGGCCGCGGCCGGGTCCGTTTTCATCGAGGGACGGATTCGCTCACCGTTGCGGGCCGCGCCCTCACCGAAGGCGGCCGTGTAGGTCTCGCCGAGCAACGGTGCATGCAGTGCCGCAGCAACCGGCTCGCCGTCCCTCACCAGGGCCAGGCTGACGCAGAACTGCGGAAGTCCCTGCAGATACTGCACGGCGCCATCGATCGCGTCCACCACCCATACCTCACCCCGGTCGGGCACGCACTCATCGAGTTCGGCCGCCCAGGGCACCCCCGGGCGCAGCGCGTCCAGCCGCTCGCGCAGTACGGGCACCAGTGGTGCCTCGATCGCATCCAAGGCCCGGCGGAAGCCGGCCACGTCGACGGCCGGCGCGGGACGCGACGCCCGGAGCAACAGCGTGCCGGCCTCGCGGGCGGCGTCGGCGAGAACGGGGAGGACAGCGACGGGGTCAGTTGGGGTCACGGGTGGACCTGCCTTCCAGATGTGAGTGGACTGATCGAGCCGCTCACCATCCTCGGCCGCGCCCGCGGGGCTCCGTCCTCGTCCGCGTCTTCGATGAGCGAAACTGGCGTCTATGACTGCTCTACCGGCGGAATCCGACAGCCTGCTGCTCGACCTGCGCGATCAGCGACTCCTCGCCGCCCTCCAGTGTGATGGGCGCCTGGGCGCGGAGCGCGCTGCGGAGGTGCTCGGCCTCGGTGTGCGGACGGTGCAGCGGCGCTGGCGCGCGCTGCTCGACGACGGAACCATCCGGGTCCTGGCCGAGCCGCCGCGGCCGGCCGGGCTGGGGGCGACGATGCTGCGCGTCCGGGTGCTACGAGGCAGACTCGACGTCATCGCGGCGGCGCTTGCCGCGCGTGAGGACGTGCCGTTCGTCGACCTGTCCGCCACAGGGGACGAGATCCTCGCCGTCCAGTTCACCCGCCCGGCGACCGGCCACCGGGACCGCCTGCTCTTTCGTCAACTGCCCGGTGCCCAAGCCGTGACCGCCGTGACCGCGGCCACGGTCCTGCACGTCTTCGCCGAGGCCCGCGACTGGCGGCTCGACGTACTCGCCTCCGCCGAACGCGAAGCCCTCACCCCACCGCCCGTGGCGAACCCCACCGCCGGGACCCGACACGCCGACCCCACGGATCACGCTCTGCTCGCCCAACTGGCGAGCGACGCCCGACTGTCGGCGACGGCGCTCGCCGCCCGGCTCGGCCTTCCCGAGTCGACCGTCCGGCGGCACCTGGCCGCCCTCGCCCGTACCGGTGCACTGCGCACCTACGTGGCTGTGGATGTGCGGCGGCTTGGCCTCACCGTCGACGCCAACGTGTTGCTGCGCGTCGCGCCCGGCAGGCTCGACGCTGTGGGCCGCGCCCTCGCGGCGCACCCGGCCGTCCACGGCGCCGTGGCGACGACCGGCGAAGCCAACCTCAACGTGGCCGTGTGGTTCCGGGATTTGGCCGAGCTCTACGCCTTCCTCACCCGGGACCTGGGTGCACTCGGTGTCGACGCGGCCGAGACCGTGATCGTCGGAGAGGCCGTGAAGCGCCCAGGAGCGACCCGCGTTGTGGCGCGGCAATCGTGACAGGCCCGATCCGTGAGGACCACCGCGCGCAGCCCCACGGCTGTCGGACACCGCCTCTACGGTGACCGGCAGCCCCTGACATGGCCTGGCAGCGCCCCCTATGCGCGCCGCCGGCACCGGCCGTCCCCGCAGAAGTCCGCTGCGTCGTTGACGTGAATGCCGTCGATCGCCTCGACGTCCTTGCGGGTGCGGGCTGCCAGGTCGAGGGCCTGGCTCAGGAGTTCGTTGCCGTGCTGGACCATCTGCCGGCGCCAGGCGTCGATGTCTGCATAGATCAGCACGTTGGGGCTGGTGGTGCCGAGCAGGTCGGCACGGGAGGCCACTTCGGCGGGATCGATGAGGTCGCCCTGGAGGTGGAAGACAGAACCTTGTTCCAGGCCGCTGCCCATCTTGTGGATGCTGGTGACGCAGACGTCGGCGCCGGCATCCATCGCCCAGGAGGGCAGCTCGTCGTGAAAGGGGAGGTGGGCTCCCCAGGCCTCATCGACGATGAGTGGTTTGCCACGGCGGTGACAGACCTGGGCGATGGCGGTGAGGTCTGCCGCGGCTCCGTACGGCGTGGGGCTGGTGACCAGGGCCCCGTCGGCATCCGGATGCTGCCGAAAGCCCTCCTCGAAGGCCGCTGCGGATGGGGGGTGAGCCAGGTGCCTTTCGGTGTCCCACTGAGGCTCGATCCAGGCCGGCCGGACTCCCGACAGGATGAGTCCTGCGATCACGGATTTGTGCGCGCCCCGTCCGACGAGGAGCGTGTGGTGGGGGCAGGTCACAGCCAGCATGGCCGCCTTGACGGACAAGGAGCTGCCGCAGGTCGAGAAGAAGGTGTGCTCGGCGTGCACCGCATCCGCCATGAGCTCTTCGGCACGCGCAAGGACCCGGCCGCGTGTCAGGCGGTCGTCGAGGCCCCCATTGGCCAGGACATCGCCGTAGAAGACCGCGTCTCCCAGAACCTCCCTCGCTCGCGGGTCCGCGCCGCGGGCCTGTTTGTGACCGGGCGGAGTGAAACCGAGTTCGTTGGCGTCGTGGTATCGGGCGAGTGCGCCCATTACAGGCGCCTCGTCGTGGTTGGGGCCCATGCATCAGCGGTTCCCGCTCCGGGCCCGCGCATGCATCACATGCGCTCTGTCCGGGGCATCCGGGCCCGAACGGCGGGAGCAGATAGCAGGCGCAGTTTCCATTCTCCCGCCATCCCGACAAAGTCTGCGCGGATCCGGATGGAGGCCGCCGGGCAATTCGCCGCAGGTGTCTCCGACGCGGAGGTCGCCAAGGACTTGCGGGTGAACGTACGTTCGGGTCAGGCGGTGGCGACGGGCCTGGCAGGACGCCGGCGCCGAGAGACTGCGATCCGCTGGACCGGTGTCAACGCGAAGCTGAGCGACACACTGTTCGCCGCGCTGGAGGTCGAGCTGGCCACGGACGCCGTCGCTCACGGCTGGCCGGGCCAAACCCGGACCCCGGCCCGGATCAAGACGCTGTCCCCGCGAAGCGCGCGGTCGAGCGGGACGAGGCAACCATGAGGAGCCTTCGGATTCTGGGATCGGCAGCATCGCGCGTCGGCTTATCGTGTCGGGCGCTCCTATCGCGATCCGCAGGGCTCCCCCACCGCTGTCGGAGCCCTGGAGAACCCCCGTGCTTTCCGGGGGCCCGGCATGGCGGTAGCCCGCCGCATAGGTTGTCGGACTGGCAACTGCAGGCCACGCTCCGTATCTGGGTGAACACACGCCCTACACCGGGTGATTCGCCGGTCGATCAGCGCCGCCCAGGGCTGCCGGTCAGGCATGCGTGGCCTGCCCGAATCAGCCACTACTCGGGGCATCGTCGGCGCGGTCGCGACGCGCGCGTACGCAGCGGATCATCTCCTCCGCGTACGGAAGGGCGACGCACAGCCCAACCCCTGCGGCGATCGCAGTGAGGTAGCCGGCCGACAGCGGACGCTCCTTGGGTACAAGCTTCCAGTCGTCGGCCCTGCCGCCGCCTCTCAACGCTTCCCGGACCTGGTCCCAGTGCAGGCAGGTGGTGAACGCGGCAGCGGTCAGCGGCAGCACTTCGAGGAAGCTGTGCAGGTGTTGTTCGACAGGCCGCACTTCCCGCTTGTCGGTGGCCAGCGACACGTCCCACAGCGCGGTGGCTCCGTGCACGACGGCGGCCCCACCCATGAGTGACAGCACCAACGGGTTGACCTTCGCAATCAGACCCGCGACGACAGGTACACCCGCCTCGGTCATCATGAGGGCGTGAACAGCGGACTCCCGCACTCCACTGGTGTGCTCGATGTCCGAGCGGCGGTGCATCACCCAGTCGGCAACAGCAGGGACGAACCACAGCGGCAGGACGCCGTACAGCAGGAATCTGCGGTTGGCGTTTTCCACGTCGTCGGCCCCGTGGGGGATCCGCAGCGCGGGCCTGGAACGCCAGCCCTGCCAGCGGGAGAGTGTGGAACGGCGGTGGATACGCATGGATACCTTTCATCGCTACCGGTGTCGGGCCGGGTGGTGTCCGGATGAACGCAGTGACCACGCTGATGTCGAGCACCACCTTGCACTGATCACCCGTGGCGCGGCATCCGGGCGTCCGGAACGGACGGGTCTCTGCTTGCCGGATCACCCGTAGCCGGGCGGGCCGTGTCTTTCAGCCAGGGCAGGACGTGGGCGCGGTAGAACTCGAAGAAGCCCTCCTGCGCGGGGCCGACCTAGTTCGACGTAGACCTCGTCGAAGCCGGCGTCGGTGGATTCCCTTACCGCGCGAGGTGAGCGTCCTCATCTTCCCCACAGACCACGACGTCGGCCGCCATCTCCTCGATGACGAGCGCGCGGTGGCCTCCTCGACCCGGGTACCCGCCCTCAGAGGACGGCTCAGCATCCAGGCGACGCGGCAGTGGGCGGCGTCGGTGGCGCTGAGAACCTCTGCCGTGATGAGGCTGGCTCTCGGCGACGACAGGGAAAGTGGCAAGGGTGCCATCTCGGCTGGCGGAGTCAGCCGGACAGATCGCGGTGGACTCGGTCACCGATGGGGGTGCCCCTGCTCGGGATCGTCGTCGGGTGTGGTCCATCCCTCGCCTCGGCGCGGGGGATGCGCCAACTCCCGGCGCGCCTGAGCGGCTTGTGGAGTCGACGGCGATACCCGGCGTTGCGTGGAGCGTCGGCTGCCTATGAAGAATGCCACGAGCAGGACGAGGACGACAGCGATGCCGCCGACTGCCAGCCACATGGGACCAGCGATGGAGGCCGCCATGAACCTGTACATATTAGTGTCCATGAGTGCCATGTACCCCAAATAAGTCTTCTATGTCGGCATGACGCCCGGTGCCCTGAGCCGTCTCACCCGACGTCGGTTCAGCGCCCCAGTGCGTTCTTCAGCTGCTGCTTGCTCATGGACGAGCGCCCATGGATGTCACGCTTCTTGGCCTCTTCGTACAACTGGTCCTTGGTCGGCCCCTGTGCTCCGGAGTGCGAGCGCTGCCCGCCCCGCTGTGAGGCAGACTTCGGATCTCGTGTGGACGTCTTGCTGGCGGTCTTCGACTCGCCCGAGCGAGCCCGCTCCTTGTTCACCGTGCGTGCCGCGATCTCCTTGGCCCGGCTGGTTGATTCGCCCCGGTCCTCCGCGCTCTCCTTGATGTGCTCGTACTGCCGTTCCCGCTTCTTGCTCGACCCAGCAGGCATGTCGCAACCTCCTCACCTGCGGCTGCCCCGTCGGGCACACCGGATACACCTTCGGGTACCCCATGAGGCGGTCAACCCACTACCGAATGCCACCAAACCGCTCCCACGGGCCAAGCCCTGCCACCTGCGCGGAGCACACAGAAGCGTGCAGGTGTCCTGACGCCTCAACCGTCCGTGTATCCGGTCCCGTAGCGCTGTCCGGCACCGCCGTCGACACCCGCGACGTCCGCAGCAGCGCCGCAGGCGACCACCGCGGGGCCCTCGCACTCGACGTCGTCACCCACCACTGCCGACGCGCGACAGCCTCGATGGCCGCCTCCCTCGAACGGCTCGACGCTCTGGTCTTTCACCGGGGGAGATCGGCGAGGACCAGCCCGTGGTTGCGGGAGGAGGTGCGCCATCGGCTCGCCGCACTCGGCGTGGAAGCTCGGCGTGGAAGGCGGTCTGAGAACCCACATCCCTCGAGGCCCCTCGATCGTCAGCGCTCAGGAATCTGCGACTCCGGTCATCGTCGTGCCAACCGGGGAGGCCCAGCAGGTCAACCCGAGCACTGCTACGCGAGCGGTGTCGCCAACTTGGCCCTTGCCACCGCGCACGCTCGGCCCAGGCCGATGACCGTCACCACCCGCCCAAGGTCGGCCCTGGGTAGGATTCTCGTCCGCCCACTCGCTGGGGCAGGCTGATCGTGGCACATACGCAGAGGCGGTGCGTAAGCGTGAGCGGCACCGCTTCGACGGCAGCGCACCGCATTTTCGGGTGGCCTGATCAGTTCGAGACGAGCCGGATCTCCAAGTGGCCGTCTGGCGCGGTCCTGCATTCGAAGCGAGGCTGCGGGGCGGTCGCGGGACCTCGGACGTTCTCGCCGTCGGCGAGCCGGAAGCGGCTGCCGTGCAAGGGGCACTCGATACAGTCGTCGACTATCTCGCCCGAGTGGAGCGAGCCGTCCATGTGACTGCACCGGTCTGCCAGCGCGTAACAACGGCCGTCTTCATGGCGTACAGCCAAAACCGGCGTCTCCCCTGCCATGCGCCGCACCGGTTTACCTACCGGTATGTCTTCCAACGGGCCCACGTCGTACCAGTCCGTCTCCACGACGAGGGGTACGGCCGCCGCATGGTTGACTCCCGCGGCCTGCCGGTACGCGAGGTGGCCGCCCAGGACACCGCCCGCACTGGCGACGGTCAGGCCTCCGAATCCCAGCATGCGGCCCAGCATCGGACGGCCGGTGTAGCGCGCGGTCAGGGAACCCGTGTATACCGCGACAGCCGCAAGATTGGCTGCCGCGTGAACGAGGCCGGTGCGCGCAAGCCGTGGCGGCTGATCGGCCCAGTCCACCCAGCCGGCTGCGGCGGCAGGCGGCGCGGCGAGCAGGCCCGCCGCTACCAGGCGCCGCGCCGCCCGGCTCTCGCCCGGCATGAGGTCGAGGATTGCGGCTGCCGTCCAGGTGCCGATCGGTACCTGGACCAGCACCGGGTGCAGGGCGTGCCCCAGCCAGCGCCCGTGCAGGACATCCCGGGCGCCACCCAGTGGAACGGCCCGGACCACCCTGCGCACACCCTTCGCGAGGCCGTCGAGCCATGCCTGCCGCTCGACGGTATCCAGCAGGTTGGGCAGCACATTGGTCTTCGCTTTTTCATCGGACATACGGGTCGAGTGAGCGAGGCGGCGCACGATAAACGTCCCTTCGGCCCTCGGACCATGGTATGGCGGTCAGCGCGTGCTCACGGGCCGCGATGTCGGCAACGGTCCAGTTGCTGGCTGTCCGCACGAGTGGCCCACAGTTCGACGGCGTCGCGGAGGTTCTGCATGCCTTCGCCGCTGCCGACTGGCGGACTGCCACTGCTCAGGGGTCGGATGCATCGGCGCGGTTTGACCGACCTGTTCTGGCTTCGGCAGCCCGTATCACCGCCGGTGTCACCGTCGAGGTCAGCTGCCGACGGGGTACCGGCTGGTGATCGCGACGCGGTTGAAGGCGTTCATCACGGTTGCCAGCCAGGCGATTGCAGAGACCTGGTCTGCGGTGAGTACCGCCGCGGCGGCGTTGAAGTCCTCGTCGCTGACGTGTCCGTCCGCCACGCGTGTGATCGCCTCGGTCAGGCGGAGGGCGGCACGGTCCGTCTCGGAGAAGTAGCCGGTCTCCGCCCACGCGGGCAGCACGGCGATCCGGTCAGGGTTTTCGCCCTTCTTGAGGGCGTCACGGGTGTGCATGCGCAGGCAGAACGAGCAGCCGTTGATCTGCGAGGTGCGGATCCTCAGCAGTTCGATCAGGAGCGGGTCGAGGCCCGCTGCGGCGGTGGCCTCTTCCACCTGTGACGACAGGGCGATGAGGGTCTCGTAGGCGGCCGGGTGCTGCTTGCCGATGTTGACGCGCTGAGGGTCGGTCATGATTCCTTCGATTCGTTCGGGTGGCCTGCGCCGCGCACTCGGCGTGCGTGAGGGTGGCCGGTCGGGTGTGTTTGGCAGGGGTCGAGTGGTGGGCGGGGCGGTGCCGCCCGCTGCTGCCCCGGGCTACGCCGCCGGGTCGTCGACCTTGAGCTCTTCTCCGGTGTCGGAGACGAAGACGACCAGGAGCCTGGCCCGTTCGGTCGGGCTGGCGTTCTCGGTGAGGACGTGGTGGGCACCTGGCGGCTCGACCCAGTTTTCGCCCTGGTGGTAGGTACTCACGGGCTTGCCGGCGAGCTGGCTGCGCACGGTGCCTTCCAGGACGTAGGCGTAGACGAACGCCTGGCCGTGCCGGTGCGGCATCGCGCGTGCGTTTGGCGGGAAGTCGACGATCACCGAGGTGAACGTCTTGCCCTTCACATTCGGAAGGGCTTGCTGGAGCAGCGGCTTGAGGGTTTCGGTGGGGCGTGTCGATGCCATGGTCGCAGGCGATGCCACGGCCGACGTCGTGCCCTTGGCGTGGGTGGGCTGGTCCGAGGTCGAGCAGGCCGTGGCCGCAGTCAGCGTGGCGACAACCACGAGGCCAGCGGCGATTCGCAGTCCCATCACGAGCAGTCTCCTGATTCAGTCTTGCGTGACGCGGATGATCGTCATGCCAGTCGCGTCCGGCGCGATCGGTCCACGTGGCGGGCCAGTCCAGCTCGCCAGGGGTGAAGCCGGCGGCGTGCACCCGCACGATGACGTCGTTCTCGGCCGCGTGGGGGTAGGGCATGTCCATCAGGGCCAGCCCGGCGGCATGGCTTGCATACAGATCCTTACTGGAGAGGGACGCACAGCGCTCGCGCGCAGGGCTCATTGAGGCTGCGGGTGGATATATGCCGTGCCGCATGATCGATTTCACCTGTTTCTGGCGTCTTCCCTCGTCGCCCGCTGTGCGCTCTCATCAGGGAGACGAGGTGGCCCCTACATGCGTGACAGCTCAGACGCGCACGAGTTTGTCGGGATTGAGGACCCTGCGGTACGCGGTGATCAGACCGTCTGTGATCTGGACCGTGTCGACGGAGTAGACCCGGCCTTCCCGGTGGAACACGAGCGCGCGCTCGCCGCCGACCTCGGCGAAGTCGATTCGGTCCGGGTGCCACTGACGCCCCGTACGCACCATGACTTCGGCGACGCGCTCGCCGCCGTGAACGAGCTTGCGTGCCGCCAAGACCTTGCCGCCGCCGTCGGTGACGTAGACGGCGTCCGGGTGGAGGAGCCTGACCAGGCCGGCCAGGTCCCCGGCCTCGTAGGCGGCGCGGAAGACCGTGAGGACGCGTTCGCGCTCCGCCCTCGACGCCTGCGGCGTGGACTGCTTCGCCTTGGCCACCCGCCGCCGTGCCCGCGAGGCGAGCTGCCGGGCACCCGGCACGGAGACGTCCAGCACTTCGGCGATTCGGCCGAACTCAAGGCCGAAGACATCGTGCAGGACAAAGGCCACCCGCTCCGGCGGGCTCAGCTCTTCCATGATCAAGAGCATCGCCGAGCCGACGGACTCGTCGACGAGTACCGGCAGCGACGCGTCCGGCCCTGTCAGCAGCGGCTCCGGCAGCCACGGGCCGACATAGGTCTCCCGGCGGAAGCGGGCGCTCTTGAGAATGTCGTACGACCGTCGCGCGGCCACCGTCACCAGCCAGGCCCGCAGATCACCGATGTCCTGCAGGTCCGCTCCGGCCGCCCGCAGCCACACGTCCTGGGTGACATCCTCGGCATCAGCCACAGTCCCCAGCAGCCGGTAGGCCACGCCGAACACCGCTGGCCGGTGCCTTTCCCATTCGGCTCCGAGCGGGTCATCCTGCTCAGATCGTCCGGGCCCATGCCCGTCACCCATACAACCTCCTCCAGCTTGCAGATGCAGCACAGCTATTTCGACCTCGGGATCTTCGAAGACACCTCCGCAGAAGCGAGCCGACCCGCTCCGACACGGGCAGCCGCAAGTCCTGATCAAACTGCTTCGGGGACGGTGTCGGCGTATGGCGTGCGGCGCACTCAGCAGCGGGACCGTTCGCTGCGAGGTTCGCTTTCCCAGCCCGTGCGTACCGGATGGCCGGTGGGCCTGTGAGCACGTGATCGTCCGGCGTGCAGGGCCGCACCCAAGGACAGAGCCCCGACGAAGCCGACGTACAGGTAGCCCGTGGTCTCCAGTCCCCATGAGGGCGCCGCGAGCCCGGCCGAGAGGGCCGGAAGACTCAACGCCGCATAGCTGATCACTTAGACGGCCGAGAAGACCTCCGACCGCGACTTCGCGGTAGTGACCGCGCTGATGGCGCGGAGGTTGCCGTTGAACGTCAGGCCGACGCCCAGCCCTGCGACGACGGATCCGCCCACGTATACGGCCGGCGACGCAACAGCGATGGCCACCGCCAGCCCGGACGCACCCAGAGCCAGGAGAACCGCCCCCAGCAAGGTGGCGAGCCGAGCCGCATGCCGAACGGACCACAACCCGCCCACGCTGTTGGCCAGAAACAGCGCCGCGATGCTGAGCCCACCCGCAGCACCGGACCGCACATGCAGGACACTGCTCACCAGGGACGGAGTGAGCGCGAGGAACAGACCCGTGACGGACCACGCCGCGACCAGGGCGGGAATGGAGGCGAAGAACTCCGGCCGGACTTCCCGAGGAACCCGGACTCTCGGTCGCAACGACGCCAGTCCCACCGTTCGCGGGACGAGTGTCTCAGGGATCGTGAGGACGACCGCGGCCAGAACGACGAAGGTCAGCGTCAGGACGGGAAAGACATACGCATCGGGGCGTGAGGTCGACTGAACCAGCAGCCCCATCACTCCGGCGCCGGTGGCCATGCCGATACTCGTGCCAACCGCTGTCGTCGTGGGCCCCATCTGCGGACGTCTCTTGGGTGACAGCTCGACCAGTCCGGCGGCAAGAGCGGCCGTCGCCGTCCCCGTAGCGATGCCCTGCACCACCCGGGCGATCAGGAGGGAGACGACGCCGTCGGCCGTCCAGAAGATCGCCGTGCTGGCCGCCGCCACCAGAAGGGCTGCGACCAGCACCGGGCGGCGACCCAGCTGGTCGCTCAGCGATCCGACCGTCAGCAGGGCGCCGAGCAGACCCACTACATACACCGCGAAGATCACTGTCAGCATCGTGACCGACAGGCCCCAACGCTCCCGATACAGCGGGTAGATCGGGGACGGTGCGCTTGCCGTGGCCATCATCATCACATTGGCGCAGGCCAGCACGGCGAATGCCGCACCTCGCCCGAGACGACGCCCGTCGTGAGGGCCACTCACACGTCTCATCACGTTTTATGGCGCCTTGATCAGCTCGTCCAGGGGGCGCCCATGATGCGCTCGACCGTGGTTGTGCGCTGGAAGCCGGGAATGAAGTGTTCCAGCACATCCGAATTCACGGTTCCGTTCGTGGTCTCGGGGCGGTGCTTGAGTCCCTCGACGAAGGCCTGCAAGAACTCGTTCTTGAAGTCACCCCGCGGATGGACGGCGGTGATCTCGTCCACCTGGCTGCGGTTCAGCTCGTTCAGGCCCAGGCCGAGCACGTCGGTCAGAACCCCCAGATTCGTGATGGCGATCTCCGGGCCCATCCGCCCGGGAACTCCCGGGGTTGTGTGCAGCGCGATCGCCGTCCACACCACGTCGGCGGCCGTGGCCGGGAAACCGCGGTCGAGCATGAACTTGCGTGCGTGGTCGGCACCATCGACCTCGAAGCGCTGCTCAACGTCGGAAAACGGCGTCAAGAGACCCGTGTCGTGAAACATGGCGGACAGGTAGAGAAGCTCCGGGTCTGGCTCCAGGCCGAGCCTGTGAGCATGTATGGCGCCGAAGACGAAAACGCGCCGGGAGTGGTGGTAGATGAGGGGGCTGGTCATTTCCTGCATGAGGCGGGTGGCCTCGGCGACCGCCGCCGTTTCAGGAATCTCTACCCCCGCGATGATCTCGCTCATGACCTCTGCTCCTTCCGATATCGGTGTGTTACGAATGGGCGGTGCGCCCGTCTTCCACACTGCCAACCACCCGGCATCCGGCGCTCCCTCGGTCCGGCCATGAGTCACCCGAATCCGGACAGGCGGGCAGGCGGGCAGGCGGGCAGGCGGGCAGGCGGGCAGGCGGGCAGGCGGGCAGGCGGGATTGTGGGCTCCGCCACGCATCGGGTCGCGATCCTCGTCTAGGACGGGGTCAAACTCCTCGACGTCGTCGGCCCCGCGGAGGTGTTCGGGGAAGCGAACCGGCCCGGTGCCGACTACACGATCGTGCTGGTGTCACCGACCGGTGCCGATGTCACCTCGTCCATCGGGATCCGTATCGCGGTCGCCGCCGCCACGGAGCCTGCTCCTGACAGGTTCCTGGTGGCCGGCGCTGACTTCTCCCCGCGCACACCTGTGCCCCGTGATCTGATCGAGGCCGCGCGAACGCCGGCGGTCCGGGCCGGCCGGGTCACGTCCATCCGCACCGGAGCATTCATCCTCGGCGCCGCCGGCCTCCTGGACGGCAAGCGCGCGACCACGCACTGAAGGGTCGCGCACGAGCTCGCCGCCCGCTGCCGGGCCAGCCGCGTCGAACCCGACGCCATCTACGTCCAGGACGGACCACCTACACCTCGCCAGGCGTGATCGAAGGCATCGACCTGGCACTGACACACGTCGAGGAGGATCACGGCCCTGATCTGACCCGCAAGGTCGCCCGCGCCCTGGTGGTCCAATTGCAGCGTTCGGGCAGCCAAAAACAGTTCTCCGCCCCACTGCAGGGACCGCCGCCCCGATCTCCGGCCCTCCGCAGAATCACCGACGTGATCACGGCGAATCCCGGGGGAAACCACTCACTCGGCGAACTCGCCAAGCATCTCAATGGGTCCAGTCGCTGGCTGTCCGCACGAGTGGCCCTTCGACCTCACACAATGGACAGCCGGCGTGAGCCGGTGGTGGGTCAGAGCGCCGGTTCGGGAAGCTCTCCAGGCTTGACCACGACAAGCTCGACACACGTACAGCCGATTTCTTCCAGCGCACGCCGGCGCCGTGCGGCGGCCCGCTTGTCGTAGCGGCCGGCAGAGGCCTGCGGTGCACCGTCCGGGTCGGTCCACGTCAGGCTGTAGCGGCGTTTCGCGGTTGCCATCTGGCCATCCTCTCCGGCGCCCCCGGTTCGTGCGGGGCACTGCGACGGGTTCGTGCTCCGTTCGATCCAGCACCTTCACACGTCCGGGCCCGCAATGGCTAGGTCGCCTAGGTCGTCCGGCCAGGACGGCTGGAGTTTTCGCCGTGGCACGGGTGACGGCCTGGGGTTCGTCTGCCCATGAGGTCCAAGGCCGACATCCAGGCGTGGCCAGCAGACGAAGAAGAACCCTGAGTGCTGGGCTTGCGGTCAGGATTCCTCGACGCGCTGAAGCGGTGCCCCTCGGTTAGGGTGAGGGCGACGATGCGATCACTCTCAGTCACTCTTCGTTGCTGACATATCCGTCGGTCCCCCGCACGCCGGAGTCGACTCTTGGCGTCGGGACCAGTCCGCACCGGGCACCGAACTCGCGCGACCTGCGGTGTTCTGGACCGGTTTCGAAAGGAACAGCCTTCATGCCCTTCGCCACCGCCAAGGACGGCACACAGATCTTCTACAAGGACTGGGGATCGGGCCAGCCCGTCGTCTTCTCCCACGGCTGGCCTCTCACTGCCGACGCCTGGGATCCGCAGATGAAGATGATGGCCGACAACGGCTTCCGCGCCATCGCCCACGACCGGCGCGGTGGCGGACGCTCCGGCCAGCCCTGGGAGGGCAACAACCTCGACACCTACGCCGACGACCTGGCCGCGGTCATCGAAGCCGAGGACCTGCACGAGGTCATCCTCGTCGGTCACTCGACCGGCGGCGGCGAGGTCACCCGCTACATCGGCCGGCACGGCACCGGCCGCGTCGCCAAGGCCGTCCTGGTCGGCGCGATCCCCCCGCTCATGCTCAAGACGGACGCCAACCCCGAGGGCCTGCCGATCGAGGTCTTCGACGAGATCCGCAAGGGCGTGGAGACAGACCGCTCGCAGTTCTACCAGGACCTCAGCGCAGCCTTCTACGGCGCCAACCGCGACGACTCGACCGTCACCCAGGGCACCCGCGACGAGTTTTGGCTCTGGAGCATGACCGTCGGGATCAAGGGCGCCTACGACTGCATCAAGGCGTTCTCCGAGACGGACACCACCGAAGACCTCAAGAAGATCGACGTGCCCACACTCATCGTGCACGGCGACGACGACCAGATCGTTCCCAAGATCGCAGCGGGAGACAAGTCCTCGAAGCTCGTCAAGGACGCGATCTACAAGGTCTACCCGGGCGCCCCGCACGGTCTCGCGATGGTCCCCAAGTTCGCCGAGGTCTTCAACAAGGACCTCCTCGAGTTCGCCCGCAGTTGAACGCCGCACTGCCGGAGTAGCGAAACCTCCGTCACTACTCGTCCATGTCGGCAGGCGACGTGTCCCAGCCATCGCTTGCCGCATCCCTGCAAAACGCGGCGGCAGCGTAGAAGCCTCCGCCAGTCCCCTACAAGTACCAGAGGTCACTTCACCCGGACCCGTCGCCCCTACCTCCGCCACCGCTGCCGCCGGAGGTAGGGGCGACGCTGGACGTCGAGTCGGCGGTGATCAGACCCACCACGAGGACCCGTCAGTCAGCCGACCGCGTTCCAGTGGCCGCTGAGCCAGGCCCCGACTGCCCTCGTGCCGACGGATCGCGCGTCCGACACGGGCGCGACGCGCGGCGATCGCGTCCCAGGGCTCACTGGCCTTCGAGTGGTCTCCGCCAGCCTCGGCCGCAGGACGCCGACTGGCTAGCGCAACGCACAGCGTCGGTGGACTACATGACGGTCTTGCCTCCCTCAGTTGCGGTGACCCCCTTCTCCGACAAGTGGGTTCAACTCACGTCAGCAGTCGATCTCTCGGTCTTTCGCGCCGGGTCCGGATCGCAGCTCCTCCGCACCGAAGAATTCCGTGTCGAACAATGACCGAGACTGCGTCGCCAAGCTCACCGAGTGAGGATGGGTGGCTGGCTGTCAGCCGGGCAGATTTTTCCGGCCCCAGAGGAGCGGCCGCGCGATCGCCGGCCAGGGACCTCACCCGGATGTACGGATGAGACGTGCGGTACTTACGGGACGGGAGCACCGTGGAGTGCGGGCGGCCCGGCGCAGATCCTCAAGGCCTCCCCGGCCTGGTCGACGTGTCTGCCGCCCCCGGCCACGTACATCGGGCACCGCGCACCGGTCGATGCGCGAACGGTGAGGACCCGGAACCGTGACGGCACCGGGTCCTCACCACCGACTGTCGCCCCTCCCCCGCACCACGCCGATGTGGGGCTACCAGGGGCCCTTCCTCTGGATGGGGTCGACCTCATCGAGCGCGACCCCTGCTACTCGACACACACCAGCGCCCCATGAGCGCGTTAGTCGGCCAGAAGGGGCATCGAAAAGCTTGCGCCGCTGCAGCAGCCTCCCTGGCGGCCCTCAGATGCCTCGGTCAGGGCGCAAAGAGAGAGCCGCGATACCGGAGGTCATCAAGGCTGGGTGAACCGCAGGTGTCGTCGTTCGGCCAGTTCCTCTGCGCTCACCACGGTCAGAACCGGGGTACCCGGCGGCGCGAACATGGTCACCACCAGTTCCGACTGCGCGTCCGGAAGGTTGTTGGCGCCCAGGTAGTGGATCACGTCGCCCCCGGGCTCGAACACGGCGTCACCGGCCTTGAGGACCCGGGGCGGCTGCCCCTCCAGCTCGAAGAGGATCTCGCCCTGGGTCACGTAGCCGAAGAGGGGTCCGGGGTGCCGGTGAGGCGGCGCGCCGGGGTCCCCGGGCGACAGGGTGACCCGGACGGTCCTGGCCTCGGAGCCGGCCGGCATCCCGGCCGTCGCCTTCGGCAGGGTAGCGATCACCTCGACGCCTGGGGGCAGATGTGCCTGTTCAGCACTCATGTATTTCTCCAATCAGGAAGTGTCCCTAGTGAAGACAGGACAGCCTCCTGATCTGTGACAGCCCTGCGCTCCGAAGCGGCCCAGGGCTGCCGCGCTGTTCGCCAGGCCCGGCATCCCACCGGCAGCTCCTGGAGGTCATTGACCCGTCGGACAGGACTGTCAGTCCCCTGCGGCGTGCTCGCCGGCATGAACGAGGACGCGTTCTGGCACCTCATCATGGACTGCACGCCCACATAACCCGAACCGGACGCCGAACTCCTTGCGGCCACTCTGGCCGCCGCTGCCTCGGTGTGCACGGTGGGCATCGGTAACACGGACCGTTCAGGGCTGCTGCTCTTGCTCGGGTTTCCTTCCGGTGGGCTACCTGAGCTCGACGGAGTAGGAGCCTCCGTCGAACGTCCATCCGTCGGTGCCCTCGCCGATGTCCTCCACGATGACGTCGTCGATGAAGTGGTCCTCGAAGTCGTCGTCGCTGAGATCGCCGGCATTCCAGAGCGCTTCGATCTCGCCCCAGTTGCCCATCTGGCCGTCGATCCGCAGAGGCGCGGCGGCGCGTGTCCCGCGCCGGCGCCGGTCGCTGCCGGTGGTGACCCAGCCGCTGATCTCGAAGTCGCCGTTCTTGAACTGGTCGGGAATCGGCTCGGCCGGGACGACGGCGACGTTCTCGTAGGCGGTGTGGATGAGGTCGCGGCAGCTGCGGCGGACGTTGTACTCGGGGTCGGAGAGCCAGTTGAGAAGGGTCTTGACGTTGACGTCGAGTCCGGCGTCTTCCAGGGCCTGGTGGCCGCGGTGGGTTCCGGTGAGCTGGCTGAGCTGGGCGTGCCAGTGTTTGGCGTTGTAGGAGGACAGCCGGTGGCGGGGGGTGACCTGGGAGCGTAGGAGGTCGTTGAGGGCGGCGCCCAGGGAGTTTCCGTGTCCGGTGGGTCCGGCCATCAGTCGTCACCCTCGGGGATGAATGCGCCGGGCTGGACGAAGTCGGCTTTGACCTCGCCGAAGCCGGTCCCGATCCGGTAGGTGGCAGGCGGTGTGTCGTCGGGTGTCCAGAAGACGGCGGCGTCGACGTTGCGCAGGGCGATGAGTTTGTGCCCTTCCTGGACTGCCCTGAAGGCGACGGCCCAGTGGCGGACGGATGCCTCGGCGACCATGCTCATACGCCAGTCCGGCCGCCAGAACGGGGACCGCATGTCCTGGCGCTTGGGCCACAGCAGGCGCAGCGCGATGGACAACCTGGTCTTGTACGCCTTGTAGGGCTCGCCGCCGGCCTGGACGAGGTCGGTGCGTGCCTTCCGGGTGGCCTCGTAGAACGGTTTGAAGAGGGACTCGTTGGCTTTCCCGGTCCAGGAGTCGTGGATGGCCGGCATCGCGGCGAGGTGGCCGTCTCGGACGAGTCTTTCCAGCTGCTTGATGTGCGGGGTGGTGACCCACACGCGGCCCTGCTCGTCGGGCCGGTCGATGATCCGTCCCAGGGGGTGTGGCATGTCCGTGCGGGTCCACTCCGGGATGTCGATGAGGTAGATCCCGGCGCTGGCCTTGTCGAATCCGGTGAGCGGTCCGGTGTGCAGCAGCTTGTTCGGGGCCAGGGGGACGGCCGAACACGCGGACGGGTAGCTGCCGTTGCGGTCGATCAGGCACATCACGCCCTCCCCGAAGGAGTCGGGCACGTCGAGCTGGTCTCGCCGGACGCGCTTGCCGTTGGCGCGGATGTAGGGCACGCGGGTGCTGGTGACGTCGGGGTGGACCCAGCGCGGTTCGCCGTCCATGCGCTCACTGATCAGCGGCCACGGTCCACTCTCCCGCTCCTCGACGCGGATGACCGGGATCGGATGCATCTTGGAGCGGGCAACCCCCTCCTTGAGGATCTTCAGCGCGGGGAAAACCGCTCCTTCCGGCTCCTCCTCATCGCCGGGCGCGAGTCCGTCCTCGTCGTCTGCCGTGTCGTCTTCGTCGCCGTCGCCGGGAACTTGTCCGCTGCCCGCGGCGGGCTGAACGGCGGCAGGCTGCCCGGGAGCGCCGGCGGACACGGCGGTGTCGTACGCGTGCAACGCGTCGGTCAGGCGACGGCCCTCGGCGGTGTCCGGCATCCGCGATACCGCCGCCGCGGCCTGGAGCAGGGAGGGCAGGATCTCCTTCAAAGCCTTGTGGTCGCCGCCGGTGGCTGCCGTGCGCCAGGCCGCCAGTTCGTGGGTGAGGGCTGCGGGCAGGCCCTGGGTGCCGCCGGAGGTGTAGGGCAGGGCGGCTTCGGCCAGTTCCAGCGCCGCCGCATCGACCGTGGCCGGCGGCGCCGCGGGAGTGGCCGTGCTGTCAGTGCGGGCGAGGGGTGCGGGGCCGGCGTCGAGGAAGCGGGCGTGCAGCAGGTCGGGCTGCAGGTAGGCGGAGCCGATCGCGCCGAAGTCCCGCTCCGCGACCGTCACCTGGACCTTGGACGGGTCCTCGGCCGGTGCGAGGGTCAGCAGGACGTCGGCGTCCAGGAGAGCGAGGAGGGTGGGGTCGTCGCTGTCGACGACGGCCAGGACCGGGACACGCAGGGTGCGGGCGAGGCCTGCCAGGACCTGGGAGGCGTCGGGGAGACCGTTCCCGGACAGCGGGAGTCGGGCACTGTGGGCGGCCTGCAGCCGGTCGACGACCACGAGGGCCAGGTCCTGGACGTGCGGGGCGGTCTCCGCGATGGCCTCGGCCGTCAGGTCGCTGCCGTCGTCGATGAGCAGCGGTGCCTGGACCAGCTGCTGGGCGACGTCCTGTTCGTGCTCGGTGAGGCGGCCCTGCTTCAGGCGCGGGTAGTCGCCGCCGGTCTCCGCGGAGACGATCCGGCGCAGAATGTCGTCGCGGTTCGGTCCCGACGCCGCGTACAGGACCCGCCGGTTGTCGACGAGCGCGGTCTGCCGTGCGGCCGCCAGTCCCAGCAGGCTCCCGCCGACATTCGGCGGGGCCGCGACCAGCGTCAGCCGCCCCTGCTGCAGACCGCCCGTCGCACCGTCCAGACCGGCCAGCCCGAAATTGGGGCCGCCGACCGGGCCGGAGGCGAACATGGCGCCGATGGCATCGCCCAGGGTGGCGAGCCTGCGCCCGCTTTCACGACTGGGACTGGGCTGGCTGGTCACCGCGCCTCCTGCGGTTGCCGCGCCATGCTGCGCGGTCGTGTCGAGTGGGGTGAGGCTGATCGGCCCGTCGGCGGGCAGCAGCACTGCGACGGGGGTCTTGTACCGCTTGAGGACCTGCGGCTGACCGTCCGCGGCCAGGGCCACGAGCTCGCCGAGGTCCCTCTGCGCGGAGTTCAGGGAGTGAGAGGGCAGACTGCCCGAGTGCCGGGCGGCAGGGAACCGGTCCAGAGGTGCGAGCAGGGCGCGCACGCCGCGATTCTCGATCACCGTGGGTCGCGCATCCGGGCCCTCGGCCTGCTTCACCAGGGCGTGCAGTTCTTCGCGGGCCTCGGTCACGTTCTTGACGGGCGGGGTGTGCTCACTGTGCGGCGACTCACTCATCTCCCTCAACTCCCGCCAACTCACCATCATCATAGACTTAACTCACTACGAATCTCGGGCAGTCTCATAATCCACAGCGCCGAGCACTGTTCTCCACCCATGGTCCGACGGTAGGCGCGCACAGCCAGGTGTACGAGCAGGAGCACGCCGTCGAACGCGGTATGACGACGGATGAGGCTTGCATGGGCGAGTGGCAGCGATCTCGGGCCGAGGTGTTGTCCGGGGGATCGCCGACATCGGCGCCATCCTTTTCGGAGCCCCTCGGGTTCACCACCGCCCAGCCCGCTTCGTCGGCTGGATCCGCCGCTGGGCCGCGAACAAGCCCTGGCACGAGGCAACATGACAGTCCCGGGCAGCGACACGAGGCCTGCATACGCCGACGGGCGCGGAGATCACAACACGGCAACACGACGCACGTGTCCGGCCGTCTGCGCACAGGATGCACCCTGCTGATCACATTCACCTTGGGGGACCATGTACGCCCGTCATGCCGCTTGCGCCGCCCTGCTCGCTCTCGCTGCAGCGACGTCAGGATGCACCTCTGCGGCAAGGGGTGAGCCCGCGCCGCCCGTCGGCATCGCCTCGGAGATGCCCGGGCAGAACGAGGTAGCCAGCCGGAAGGCATGCATCGACGCGTGGGCCGACGCCATTCTCGCTCATCCCGACGACTGGAGTCCGGGGGAAGAGGCGACGCCCGAGGAATGCCCCGGTCAGTTCGGAAGCGACTGGGCGGACCTGTACATTGCGGGGCAGCAGAAGGCCGAGGAGAGACGACTGGCTGCCCCGCCGATCGACGACGGCGCCTCGCTCACGGCCTCCCCAACCGGCCAGCGGTGATGCCTCCTGCGGACGGCACCGCCGGGGCTTCGCCGCCGTGTGCTTTTGTGGGGAACGCTTGATCCGAACAGCGAGTTGGGCGAAGGGCAATGGCCCCCGCAGGAACTGGCCGGTTCCTACTGGCAATCAGTGAGAATGAAGCTCGTGCGACCGCAAACACTCAGTGGGCGGCGGCAGTTCCCGGGAACGAGGCGGCGGCGTCTGGGCCACCGTCAACGTCACGTCGTGCACCATCAGGATCACACGCCGCGGACTTCGAGGAAGCCGTCACGGGAACGCCGAACAAGAAGCCGGCGCCACCCGCACCGGCCCCCGCGGTGAAGGACACTCCGACGTCTCCGGCTCACAGCACGGCCGGCGATGCCTTGCGTGCATGGAGGCCGTGGCGCTTGGGTTGGCCGGTTCGGGCTGTGGACGGGCGTGGTTGCCCTAAGGTGCATGGCCGTGACAACCGTTTCGGGTGGGGCATCGTTGTGGCGTGACCAGCAGTTCGCGTTGCTTGCAGGTGCGCGGATCATCTCGGTTCTGGGCAACGGGTTTGCGCGGGTGGCGTTGGCGTTCGCGGTACTGGCACTGCCGGGGGCCGGTGCGGGTCGGCTGTCGCTGGTAGTGACGTGCCAAGCATTGCCGCAGTTGGTGCTCATCCTGGTCGGCGGTGTGATCGCGGATCGTATGTCACGTGCGCGGTTGATGGTCGTGGCCGATGTGCTGGGAACTGTCGCGTATGCGGGGCTGGCCGCGATGGTGCTGACTGCTCACGCGCCGCTGGTGGCGATGTGCCTGCTGGCGGTGGCGGCCGGAACGGCCACAGCGTTGTTCGCTCCGGCGATGGACGGCCTGGTGCCGCTCGTCGTGGCGACGGACCGTTTGCAGCGGGCCAACGGCCTGTTGCGGATGGGCACCAACAGTTCCATGCTGCTGGGGCTTGCCTTGTCCGGAGTGACCGTGGCGCTGATCGGTGCCGGTTGGGCTCTCGCGCTCAACGCCGCTTCGTTCCTTGTCAGTGCGGCCCTGACTGCCCGGTTGAAGGTTGTCGCGCGGCCGCGTAAGAAGGCGTCGGGCTGGGACGATCTGCGGGAAGGGTGGCGGGAGTTCGCCTCCCGGCAATGGCTGTGGGTCGTGGTTGCTCAGTATGCGGTCGTGGTGGCCGCGCTCAATGCAAACGTCGGAGTCCTGGGCCCGCTGACGGCCGAGCAGCATCTGGGCGGAGCGCGGGCGTGGTCGGTGATCGTTGCCGCGCAAGCGGCAGGCACTGTCGCCGGTGCCGGACTCGCCGCTCGCGTCCGGGTAGAGCGTCCCCTTCTGGTGGCCGTGCTCTGCACATTTCCGGCTGCCGCACCGATCGTTCTGCTCAGCGCCGCAGCTCCCGTCTGGCTGATCGCCGTGGCCATGTTCGGCGCCGGCGTCGCCAGTGACATCTTCGGTGTCCTGTGGACCACGACCATCCAGCGTGAGGTCCCCGAGGAGGCTCTGTCCCGTGTCAGCTCCTACGACTGGTTCGGCTCCTTGGCCTTCGCTCCCCTCGGTCTGCTCTTCGCCGGCCCGATCGCGACCGCCGTCGGCACCGGCCAGGCCCTGGCAGGCTGCGCAGCCCTCATCGTCCTGGCCACCGCGGCAACACTGCTCTCCCCACAGGTACGCACCCTTCGCGCCCCCGCTCAGACACCGGCCGCAGCCCGGGCCGAGAACCACCACAACGGCGCAAGCACGGCAGATACAGACGCTGGGCCGGCAAAGGCATAGAGCGCCGGTCCGGCGGGAGAGCATCGCTGCCACCGACGCGATGATCGCACCGAGACCGCTTGAGAAGCCCCACGGCGACCTGCCACGGCAGCCACCGCACCAGCGTCATGGCCGGCCATCCGGCAGGGGCTGTGCAGAGAGTGGGCCTCCGTCCCCGCTCGGGGGAAACACGGGACGGAGGCCCACCTCCCCATCATCCAGTCCGACTGCCCCACTCCGCACTTCGACGACGCATGCGGGTAAGCGCCGCCTTGCCGGATTCCGGGCCCTCGTCTTCCCGGCGGCCGCCGCCTGCGCGGGCTTGCCTCCTCAACGCTGCCTTCACGGCGCTCTTCTTCTTCGGCGTCTCGTGGACGGCGGCCTTACCTCCACCGGGGTGGCGTGTGCGGGCCCTCGTGGCTTGTGGTGACGCTGGCGGGAGAAGCCGCTGAGGCGGGCAGGTGAGCGGCGGCGCCCTCAGCTGTCGCCGCCGCGCGAACCGCCCGAGGGTCAGGGGGCGAGATTGTCTTCCGCCCAGGCGCTCAGTTCTCGGAGGGCGGGAAGCAGAGCCTCGCCGGCTGGAGTCAGCCTGTAGATGACGGAGACGGGCGGCCCTGCGTCGATGACGCGCTGGATCAGGTCTGCGGCTCCGAGCTGGCTGAGGCGGTCGGAGAGCATCGAGTCGCTGATCCCTTTGATGGATCGCTTGAGTTCGGCGTAGCTGGCTGAGCCTTCCATCAAGGTGCCGAGGAGAACGCCGTTCCAGCGTTTGCCGAGGAACTCGAAGGCACGTTTTAGCGCCGCGTCGCACGCTCGCTCGTCATGGGCATCACGGTTTCGTCTCGCCTGCATCCCTCCATGCTACCAAGCCACTACTCTGATCTGAGCTACTCTGTTTTTCATAGTTACTCCAACTGGGAGGTTCCCATGTTCCTGGCCACGTCCATCGTTTCGATCCTGCTGGCCGCCGTCCTGGCGGCCTCGGCCTCCGGCAAGCTGCGGCACGACCCGAAGCAGATGGAGACGATGCGCAAGGTCGGCTTCCCTGCGAGCAAGCTCTGGCTCCTGGCGGCGGCGGAGTTTGCAGGCGCCGCAGGTTTGGCCGTCGGCCTCTTCTGGTGGCCGCTCGGGGCGGCTGCAGCCATCGGTGTCATCGGATACTTCATGGGTGCGGTCGCGTCACACGTGCGCGTTCGTGATTTCAAGGTCGCCCCCGCCGCCATCCTGCTCGCGGTCGCCGCGGGCGCCCTGACCCTGCGCCTGCTGTCGGCGTGAGGTCGTGTCAACGCCCATCGAGAAATCAAGAGGTCCATAGCGCGACCGCGATCCGGACCGCCCGGCCGTTTGCCTCCCCTGGGGCGTCCACCAAGGGCCGATCACGTGATCAACGCGGCGTCGCCTGTGCGGCCGGCCTTCCCCAGAGGTTGTTGCTCGAGTCACCGACGGAACGCCCCCTAACTTAGATGCAACTCTGA
The DNA here is from genome assembly GCF_000424945.1 of Streptomyces sp. 142MFCol3.1. Lineage (NCBI taxonomy): Bacteria > Bacillati > Actinomycetota > Actinomycetes > Kitasatosporales > Streptomycetaceae > Streptomyces > Streptomyces sp. 142MFCol3.1. The sequence continues at coordinate 2,617 of NZ_AUKV01000048.1, read as the reverse complement.
TTTTACTTGCCACTCTTGTTTTAGGAGTAGCATCCCTTCGACGGCGTTGTGGTTTGCAGGCACTCCGCTCGTTACCTGCTGCGGCCGGTGGCGAGCGGTCTGTCACCTCTGCAGGAAGGCAAGAACATGGCCTCACCGATGAAGCTGGCGCACGTAGTTCTGTGGACCAGGCAGGTGCCGCAACTGCGGGACTGGTACCTCAGTGTTCTTCAAGCACGTGTGGTGCACGAGAACCCGGCCGCAGTGTTCCTCACCTACGACGACGAGCACCACAGGATCGCCGTGACGGACCCCGATGGCGCGGCGAAGATGGCGGCTGAGCACGCTGGCGGGTACGAAGGCATTGTCGGCGTAGGCGCGACGACTGATCTTCCCGTCGACCTCGCTTCTCTGCCCCTCCACGGCCTGGCGCACATCGCCTTCGCCTACGCGTCTCTCCAGGATCTCCTCGAGAACTACGAGCGGCTCAAGAAGGAAGGCATTACGCCGACCGCGACGATCAATCACGGCACCACCACCTCGATGTACTACGCGGATCCTGACGGCAATCAGATCGAACTTCAGGTGGACAACTTCGAAACCGCGCAAGAGGGTACGGAGTTCATCGAATCGGACTCTTTCACCAGAAATCCGGTCGGAGTTCCTTACGACCCCGATGACCTGCTGGCCCGGCTGCGAAGCGGCGAGTCCGCTGCCGACCTGACCGTACCGACGTGGTAGCCCCCAACGGGGCCGCGCCCATCGGCGCTGAACCCAGCCCGGAAGCACTCGCCGCAAGTCACCGGCCCGGGGCAGCAGCCGCGCGGCGAACTGCCCCGGCTTGCACGCTGTCGGTATGCGCGCGCTCTGGACCGGCTACGTGAGCTTCGGCCTGGTCACCATCCCGGTCCATCTCTACTCGGCGACCGAGGAGCACGGCACAGGGTTCCACCGCTCCACGTGAGCGACGGAGCTCGCATGCGGCTGTGGCTGCGGGCGGGTTCGCACGGGGCCGGCTCCTCCCTCAGGCCTCAAGACCACCCGCAGGGCCCGGCAGGCCGATCGGCTGCAGCCGCCAATGGGCGCAACCGTGGGAATGTGCCCGGCGTGAAGGGCCGGGAGTCACGACGCCGTCGGCGTGGCCGGCGCCGCGGACATAGATGACGCCGCCCGCATGCTGCTTCGCAGACCGCAGTGTCCACACCCTCAACGCCCCCACGGACCAGGCGCGCTGCGGGCGTGCGCGGACGTCCTGGAAGGCCAGATGCGCAGTGCGGGCCGCCGAGGCCGCAGAGCGGGGCGCATCACGGTCGCCGGCCGTGGGCGGCCTCGAGGCCCCACTCGCCCCCCGCTGATCGGCCAGACCTCAGCTGAACAGCACGCCCCAAGGAGGGCCATGAGGCCGGCGGCGGCAACCCGAGCAGGGCGCATGCCGCAAGCGGCGGCCACCGACGCGCCCGTGTGGCGTTCGTCCTGTCCTCCAACCAGCGGTCCACAGCCGTGCAGGCGGCTGATCGCCATGGGCCGCTCCGGACAGCCAGCTTTGCACGGCAGCCCCCATCCCCACCGCCCGGTTTCCGGCGCGGGCTCCCGCGCGCGGTCACGGAGATGGCCGCTTCCCCCGACCTCACCGAGCCCGGCCGACCGGCGTCGCGGACTGTCACCGGATGCCACGACGTGGGTTGCCGTCGACCTTCCCGGAGTCAGCGGTGTTTGCGTCACACAGACAGACAGCTCTGTCTAGCGTGGCCCATTTCGGTCCCGTCGAAAAAGTGATCATCTCGCCTTGCCTCTTCGGACGTACCGATCAAGCAGCCCCCAGGCACGCGACTCCCGGACGCCGGGTCTTGGGCCTGGAGCCTAAAGCCTCGCTAGGGCGTGCTGACCTCCATCGTCACCTCGCTTCCGGCCTCCTCCGGAGTACCGACCCCTCCCTGCGCGACTTACCAGAGAAACATGGTGGACAGATCTGTCTACTGAAGGCTGATTCTGTGCTACAGTGAACAGCACCGTCTACAGGGAAGGAGATGGCCATGGTGACCAAGATCGAAGCCAGGGCGTTGACGCGCGAGCGGCTGCTCGATGCGGCCAATGAGCTCTTCTACGGTGAAGGCGTGCAGACCGTCGGCATCGATCGCGTGATCGAACATGCTGGGGTGGCCAAGGCGTCGCTGTACAAAGCATTCGGGAACAAGGAAGGCCTTGTCTGCGCCTACCTCGAACGCCGCTTCGAGCGCAGGAAGGAGCAGATCGCCCGCACCCTGACTCGTTTCCGCACTCCGCGCGAGCAGCTGCTCGGCGTCTTTGACGCGCTGGGCGAGGTATTCACAGATCCTCAGTTCAACGGCTGCGCCTTCGCGCGGGCGTCCGCCGAAGCGAACCAGGACAGCGCCATCCGCAAGGTGGCCGACGACTACCGCGCATGGCTGCGCGACCTGCTCACCGAACTGGCCGCCGCGTCCGGGTACACCGACCCCGAGACGCTGGGCCGCCAACTCCTCCAGTTGTACGACGGGGCGGAACAGTCCGCACGCTTGGACCGCGACCCCTCCGCGGCAACGACCGCCCGAGCCGCGGCAACCGCCCTGCTGAATGCCGCACCACTGGTGGCGGCTGCACCCACCGGGCAGTGACTCCG
>NZ_AUKV01000047.1:0-50519 GCF_000424945.1 Streptomyces sp. 142MFCol3.1 | reverse complement strand
GCGAGGACGGCGAGGACGGCGAGGACGGCGAGGACGGCGAGGACGGCGAGGACGGCGAGGACGGCGAGGACGGCGAGGACGGCGAGGACGGCGAGACAGGCGTGACGGATGTCTTGACGACCTATGGGAGCGCTCCCATACTGCTCCGAAGTCAATCGGTTGAACGACCGAAACTTTCGGAGGCAACCCGCAATGAGAACCTCCAGAACATCCTTAGGGAAACGACTCTCGGCCTTGTTCACGGGCGCCGCGGCCGTGGTCGCCCTGCTCGCGGCCGGGACGACCGCCCACGCAGCCGACACCCCGCTGCGCGACCTCGCCGCCGCAAGGGCAAGGTCATCGGCACCGCGGTCACCGGCTCCAAGCTCACCGGCGCCTACGGCGACATCGCCGGCGGGCAGTTCAACTCACTGACCCCGGGCAACGCCATGAAATGGGGCTCGGTCGAGCCCACCCGGGGCAGCTTCAACTGGTCCGAGGCCGACCAGATCGTCGCCTTCGCCCAGGCCCACAGTCAGCAGGTGCGCGGGCACACCCTCGTCTGGCACAGCCAGAACCCGAGCTGGCTGACGAACGGCACCTGGACGCAGGCGCAGCTCAGCAGCCTGCTCCAGGACCACATCACCACCGAAGTCACCCGGTACAAGGGCAAGCTGGCGGCCTGGGACGTGGTGAACGAGCCGTTCAACGAGGACGGCACCTACCGCTCGACGCTCTGGTACAACGGCCTCGGCGCCGACTACATCGCCCAGGCGCTGACCTGGGCGCACGCCGCCGACCCGAGCGCCAAGCTCTACATCAACGACTACAACGTCGAGGGCGTCAACGCGAAGAGCACCGCTCTCTACAACCTGGTCCGGTCGCTGAAGGACCGCGGCGTCCCGATCGACGGCGTCGGCCTTCAGGCCCACCTGATCCTCGGCCAGGTCCCCGGCACACTCCAGCAGAACATCCAGCGCTTCGCCGACCTCGGGGTCGACGTCGCCGTCACGGAGCTGGACATCCGTATGCAACTGCCCGCCGACAGCGCGAAGCTGGCGCAGCAGGCCGCCGACTACAGGGCCGTGTTCGACGCGTGCGTCGCGGTCACCCGGTGCGCCGGTGTCACCGTCTGGGGCTTCACGGACTCCGACTCCTGGATCCCGGACGTCTTCCCGGGTTACGGCGCGGCGACCCCGTACGACGAGAACTACGCCCCGAAACCGGCGTACTCCGCGATCGCGACCTCGCTGGGCGGGGCGTCGACGCCGCCTCCCACCGGCGCGTGCACGGCGACGTACAGCGTCACGAGCCAGTGGAACACGGGCTTCACGGGTCAGGTGACGATCACCTGCTCCGGGGCCGCGCTGTCGTCGTGGAAGGTGAACTGGACGTACGGCGCGGGCCAGCGGATCACCCAGGCCTGGAACGCCACCTGCACGCAGACGGGTGCCACCGTCAGCTGCTCCAACGCGTCCTACAACGGGACCGTACCGAGCGGCGGTTCGGTGTCCTTCGGCTTCAACGCCTCGTGGAGCGGGAGCAATCCGGCCCCGACGGTGACCCTGGGCTGAGCGCGCACCGCGATCGCTGAGGTACGCCTGAGAAGTCTGGGAATTTCCCAAGGAAACCCGAGAACAGGTTCCTGCTCGTCATAATCCGGACTTACGTTCCTCTGCGTGACGGGTGAGGACGAACACGGGGACGACCACGAGGGCGTCGCGGGACACGGCGGCAGACGGCACCTGCTGAAGGCGGCCGGCGCCGTTCTCGCCGGCGTCCTCGTGCTCTGCGCATCCGGCGCCGGCTGGGCGTACCGGCACCTCGACCACAACATCAAGAGCGTCGACATCGACAGCGCGCTCGGCGACGACCGGCCGGCCGGGGCGTCAGCCGGCACCCACCCGTTTTTTGCACCCTCCTGACCTGCGAAAACGACCTCGGCAGAAAAACTTCGAAGAAATTCCGCAGCAGTGTCGATACCGGCGTGCCCCGTTCGACGCATGGGTGAGAGGCGGGGAGGAGCTCCGCCTCCGAAGCCCAAGAGTCACGGATACGAGGAGTCACCATGCCGCGCTACCTGTCGCTGGTCCAGATCGACGAGAGCACCGCGCCCGCCGAGGGCCCGAGCCCCGAACTGATGCAGCGGATGGGCGAGCTCATCGAGGAGATCACGAAGGCCGGGGTCATGCTCGACACCGCCGGGCTGACGCCCAGCGCCCAGGGCAAGCGGGTGCACTGGCAGAGCGGCCAGCTGTCCGTCACCGACGGGCCCTTCACCGAGTCCAAGGAGGTCGTCGGCGGCTACGCGCTCATGCAGTGCAAGGACATGGCCGAGGCCCTGGAGTGGACCAAGCGGTTCCTGAAGGTGCACGAGGAGCACTGGACGGTGACCTGTGAGGTCCGGGAGATCGCGGAGGGCTGACAGGGAGTCGGCCGGGGCCCCGCCCCGGCCGCCCGGGCTCACGCCCGCCCCGGGGGCCGCTTGGCCCGGCCGCCCGGAGGGTGTCTGATGGTGGGCTGTGGAAGAGCAGCCCACCTTCACCGCGGCCGGGTCCGGCGGCAACGCCCTGGAGACCGTCGAGACGATCTTCCGGATCGAGTCGCCGCGCATCATCGCCGCCGTCGCCCGGATCGTCCGGGACGTCGGCATCGCCGAGGAACTCGCCCAGGACGCACTGGTCGCGGCCCTGGAGCAGTGGCCGCGGGACGGCGTGCCCGACAACCCGGGCGCCTGGCTGACGGCCACGGCCAAGCACCGCGCCATCGACCTCGTACGCCGCCGGGAGCGGTACGCGCGCAAGCTGGAGGAGGTCGGCCGGGACCTCTCGCTGTCCGCGCCGCATCACGTCGACGAACCCTCCGACCCGGACGACATCGACGACGACCTGCTCCGCCTCGTCTTCACCGCATGCCATCCGGTCCTCTCCGCGGAGGCCCGCATCGCGCTCACCCTGCGTCTCCTGGGCGGCCTGACGACCGCCGAGATCGCCCGCGCCTACCTCACGTCCGAGGCGACGGTCGCCCAGCGCATCGTGCGCGCCAAGCGGACGCTGGCGGCGAAGGGCGTCGCCTTCGAGGTCCCGTGCGGCCCCGAGCGGGAGGCCCGGCTGGGGTCGGTCCTGGAGATCATCTACCTGGTCTTCAACGAGGGCTACGCGGCCACGACGGGCGACGACCTGCTGCGCCCCGCCCTGTGCGAGGACGCCCTGCGGCTGGCGCGCGTGCTCGCCGAGCTGATGCCCAAGGAGCCGGAGGTGCACGCGCTCGCCGCCCTGCTGGAGCTCCAGGCGTCCCGCACGCCCGCCCGCACCTCCCCCTCGGGCGAACCGGTCCTGCTCAGGGACCAGAACCGCCGCCGTTGGAACCGCATGCTGATCCGCCGCGGCTTCACCGCGCTGGGCCGGGCCAACGCCGTCGCCGCGGGCGGCCCGGGCCCGTACGCCCTCCAGGCCGCCATCGCCGCCTGCCACGCGCAGGCGTACGCGTACGAGGACACGGACTGGGGGCAGATCGCCACCCTCTACGGCCTGCTGGCGGCCCGTACGCCGTCCCCGGTGGTCGAGCTGAACCGTGCCGTGGCCGTCTCGATGGCCGAGGGGCCCGGCCCGGCCCTGGAGATCGTCGACGCCCTCGCCGGTGAACCCGCCCTGCGCGACTACCACTTGCTGCCCAGCGTCCGCGGCGATCTGCTGGCCCGGCTCGGTCGCACGGAGCAGGCGCGGGCGGAGTTCGAGCGCGCGGCAGCGCTGACGCGCAACGAACGGGAGCGGGAGCTGCTGGCGGCCCGGGCTCGCGAGCTGGGCGGGGCGTGATCGAACCGCCGTCACTCCGTTCCCGAGGTGATCAGCTCCCAAAATGATCAGCGAAGACTTACAGCTGCGCCGCTGCCGTGCACGGGCGTGACGCTCTTCGTTCGCCCCGAAGTACCCGGTGACCGCGTCCACCGACGAGGACACCGGGTACTTCGGGGCGACCACGATGGGGTGGCGCGCGCCGAGCAGCGCGGCGCGGGCATACCCGGACAGCCGGCGCGGCGGCACCACGGCGGGCGCCGCGACGAACGTGTCGGCCCGCTGCTGTGGACGGACGTCACCGCCCGCACCGCCGACACCAGGTCCTACCTGGTCAAGGGCGCCGCGAACCCGGGCACTCCGGCGGCCTTCGGCGGCACCGGCTCGGTGCCGACGGCGGCACGGAACTCCGCGGGCGCGGCGATCAGTGCGAGCAGCGGCCGGTGGACGTACGCGCCGGACTGCAACGGTCTTGCCCCGCAGGGGAGTTCGTACTCCTCGGCCACGGTCGGCGGGCCGGCCGCGGGTGCCACGGCACGGCGCCGCGGTCCGTCGCCGTGCCGGACCTCGCTCCGCTCAGCAGTCGCCACCAGCGGTAGGCGGCTGCGCGGGTGCCCCCACCAGCATGGTCGGGGCACCCGCCACCCGCGTCAGGAACACCGTCGCGGAAGCGGGCCCCTGCGGCTTCACCTTCCGCCGCAGCTCCTCCGGCTCCACGGCCGAGCCCCGCTTCTTGACCGTCAGCACACCGACCTCGCGTTCCCGCAGCAACGCTTTCAGGCGCTTGACGTTGAAGGGCAGCAGGTCGGTGATCTCGTAGGCGGAGGCGTACGGCGTCGGGCGCAGCTCGTCCGCCGTGACGTAGGCGATGGTCTCGTCGATCAGGCCGCCGTCGAGGTCGTCGGCCACCTCCGCGACCAGGTGTGCGCGGATGACGGCGCCGTCCGGCTCGTACAGGTAGCGGCCGACCGGACGCACGGCGGGATCGGGCAGGCCTCGGCCGCGCAGCTCGCGCGGGCCGGGCAGCAGGGTGGCCCGCACCAGTCCCGGCTCGGTGCCGAACCACAGCACGGCCTCCTTCACGTCCCCGCCGTCGGAGATCCACTCGGCCTCGGCCTCGGCGGGCACCGTCTCGTGCGGGATGCCGGGGGCGATCTTCAAGGCGGCCGGCGGCGCCTTCGTCGCCGTCTCGACCGCCCAGGACAGCGGCGGCGAATAGGCCTCCGGGTCGAAGATCCGGCCGCGGCCGCCGCGCCGTGCCGGGTCCACGAAGAGCGCGTCGTACGCGGAGGTGTCGACGGCGGTGACATCCGCCTCGCGGACCTCGATCAGCTCCGAGAGCCCCAGCGCGTCCGCGTTCGCGCGGGCGACCGCCGCGGTCAGCGGGTCGCGGTCGACGGCGAGGACGCGGATGCCGGCGCGGGCCAGCGCGATCGCGTCGCCGCCGATCCCGCAGCACAGGTCGGCCACGGAGCGGATGCCCAGCTCCTGGAACCGCCGCGCGCGGTGGGCCGCCACGCTCGTCCGCGTCGACTGCTCGACCCCGTTCGAGGTGAAGAACATCCGCTCCGCGTCCTCGGCCCCGAACTTCGCCGTGGCCCGCTGCCGCAGCCGCTCCTGCCCGAGGGCGGCGGAGACCAGCTCGGCCGGGTGCTCGCGGCGCAGCCGGGTGGCCACGGCCAGTTCCCGCGCCGGGTCGGTGCCGCGGACCTCGTCGAGCAGGGCGCGGCCCTCGGGGGTGAGGAGGGAGGCGAAGGAGACGTCGTTCACCGGCCCATTGTGGGCCAGTCGGTGGATGCTGCGCGTCCGGCAGTGGGGCCGCGGTGGTGTCGGGGCCTCGTGAGGGGCTCGCGCGGGGAAGATCCCGCACCATGCGATCAGTGCGACAAAATGATAAAAACGCCGCAATGCGGGCCGGTGTTCGCGTCGGTCTTGCCGTGCTCGCCCTCACCGCTCTCGTCTCCGGCTGCTCCGGCGAGGAATCCGGCGTCGAGGGAACCCCCGGCCAGCCGGCGAAGGTGAAGGCTTCCCCCGCCGCCGGCTCCTATGCCGACCGGGTGAGCAACACCCAGGCCGAGCGCGTCGCCGCCGCCAAGCGCTGGGGCCTGGACAGGGCGCCGCTCGTGCCCCCGGCGCCGCCCGCCATGAAGCCGGTGATCAAGGCCCGCGACGGGTTCGAGGTCGACGGCCAGGAGGAGGAGGGGCTGCCCCCGGTCTTCACCACCGTCCCCACCAAGGACAAGGTCGTCTTCCTCACCATCGACGACGGCGAGGAGAAGGATCCGAAGTTCCTGCGGATGATGAGCGACCTGAAGATCCCGTACACCGCCTTCCTCAGCAACTACCTGATCAAGGACGACTACGGATACTTCCGCGAGATGCGCGACCGCGGTGTCAGCCTCAACGACCACACGCTGCACCACCCGTACCTCCCCGGGCTGTCGTACGACGAGCAGAGGGAGGAGATCTGCGGCATGCAGGCCATCATGACGAAGCAGTTCGGCAAGCGCCCGACGCTCTTCCGGCCGCCCTACGGCAACTACGACGGCGACACCCTGCGCGCCGCCAGGTCCTGCGGCATCAAGTACGCCCCGATCTGGGACGAGGAGGTCTACGTCGACCACTGGGAGTACCGCGAGGACGACCGCGACCTGCACCCCGGCGACATCGTCCTCACCCACTTCCGGGGCCGCGCCGACTGGGACGGCACGATGACCGACATGGTCCGCCGCTTCCTGAAGAAGGTCACGGACAAGGGGTACGCGGTGGCGCGCCTGGAGGACTACCTGTGAGGCTCCGGGTGCGGCGCCCGGCGCGCCCGCGGCCACCGCACCCGGCGCGGGGCGGGGTGCGTGCGCTCGGTGCCGGACTGCTCGCCGCCGTGCTGCTCACCGGCTGCGCCCAGTCCGTCGACCCCATCGAGCGGCTGGGCAAGAAGGCGGCACAGAAGGTACGGCCCCGGGAGCCGGCGTACCGCCGCTGGGGCCTCGCCGCCCCGCTCGCCCGCCCGCCGCGCCCGCCCGCCCGGACCGTCGCGCGCCCCGCCGGTCCCGGACTGCCGCCCGTCGTGGACCACGTCCCCACCCACGATCGAGTGGTCTTCCTGACCTACGACGACGGCGCCGAGCGCGATCCGCGGTTCGTCGACATGGTCCGTGAACTGCGGCTGCCGGTCAGCATGTTCCTCACGGACACCGTCCTGGGGCCGGGGTACGGCGACTTCGCCCGGCTCCGCGCGGTCGGCGCGAGCGTGCAGAACCACACCCTCGACCACGCCTCCCTGCGCGGCCTGCCCTATGCCGGCCAGCGCGCCGAGATCTGCGGCCAGCAGGACAAGCTCAAACAGCGCTTCGGCATCCGGCCCCGGCTGCTGCGGCCCCCGTACGGCACCTACGACCACACCACGCTGCGCGCCGCCGCCGACTGCGGGGTCGCCGCCGTCGTGCTGTGGCGGGCCTCCATGCGGGCGGAAGGGCTGAGCTACGAGCAGGGGCACGAGCTGCGGCCGGGCGACATCGTCCTGGCCCGGCCGGAGGACACCGGCGGAGTGACGCTCATCGACTCCACGACCCGTCTGCTGCGCCGTATCCAGGCGCAGGGATTCACGGTGGCCCGGCTGGAGGACTACCTCTGAGCTCCGCCTCGTCGAGGGGGAAACGGACGAGAACACGCGCGGACGCGCGCCGAGGTTTTGCGGACATGTAAGCGCCGCGTTGGCACTCCGCTTGACCGAGTGCTAATCGCAGTCATAGTCTCGGCCCTGGCACTCCCCCCTGGAGAGTGCCAATAGCGACGGGCAGGTCCGGCACCCGCGACGACGGATCGACCTGGTCGCCACCTCAGACAGTTAACCCCGTGAGATCTCCGAAGGGGGAGGTCGGATCGTGACGACCGCCAGCTCCAAGGTTGCCATCAAGCCGCTCGAGGACCGCATCGTGGTCCAGCCGCTGGACGCCGAGCAGACCACGGCCTCTGGCCTGGTCATTCCGGACACCGCCAAGGAGAAGCCCCAGGAGGGCGTCGTCCTGGCCGTGGGCCCGGGCCGCATCGAGGACGGAAAGCGCGTCGAGCTCGACGTCACCGTCGGCGATGTCGTGCTGTACAGCAAGTACGGCGGCACCGAGGTGAAGTACAACGGCGAGGAGTACCTCGTCCTCTCGGCCCGCGACGTGCTCGCGATCGTCGAGAAGTAATTCACCCAGAATTGCAGTGAACTGCGCCCCTGGCCCCCGCGACGTCAACAAGCCGGGCGCCGGGGGCGCCGTTCGTTTCTCCCAGTTTTCCGAGAGGGCTGAACCGCTCCTATGGCGAAGATCCTGAAGTTCGACGAGGACGCCCGTCGCGCCCTTGAGCGCGGCGTCAACAAGCTTGCCGACACGGTCAAGGTGACGATCGGCCCCAAGGGCCGCAACGTCGTCATCGACAAGAAGTTCGGCGCCCCCACCATTACCAACGACGGTGTCACCATCGCCCGCGAGGTCGAGGTCGAGGACCCGTACGAGAACCTCGGCGCCCAGCTGGTGAAGGAGGTGGCGACCAAGACCAACGACATCGCGGGTGACGGTACGACCACCGCCACCGTGCTCGCCCAGGCGCTCGTGCGCGAGGGCCTTCGCAACGTCGCCGCGGGTGCCTCCCCGGCGCTGCTGAAGAAGGGCATCGACGCGGCCGTCAAGGCGGTCTCGGACGAGCTCCTCGCCACCGCGCGCCCGATCGACGAGAAGTCCGACATCGCCGCCGTCGCCGGTCTGTCCGCCCAGGACCCGCAGGTCGGCGAGCTCATCGCCGAGGCGATGGACAAGGTCGGCAAGGACGGTGTCATCACCGTCGAGGAGTCCAACACCTTCGGTCTGGAGCTGGACTTCACCGAGGGCATGGCCTTCGACAAGGGCTACCTGTCGCCGTACTTCGTTACGGACCAGGAGCGCATGGAGGCGGTCCTCGAGGACCCGTACATCCTCATCCACCAGGGCAAGATCAGCTCCATCCAGGACCTGCTGCCGCTGCTGGAGAAGGTCATCCAGGCCAACGCCTCCAAGCCGCTGCTGATCATCGCCGAGGACGTCGAGGGCGAGGCCCTCTCCACCCTCGTCGTCAACAAGATCCGTGGCACCTTCAACGCCGTCGCCGTGAAGGCCCCCGGCTTCGGTGACCGCCGCAAGGCCATGCTCGGCGACATCGCCACCCTCACCGGTGGTCAGGTCATCGCCGAGGAGGTCGGCCTCAAGCTCGACCAGGTCGGCCTGGACGTGCTGGGCACCGCCCGCCGTGTGACCGTCACCAAGGACGACACCACGATCGTCGACGGTGGCGGCAGCTCCGACGAGGTCGTCGGCCGCGTCAACCAGATCAAGGCCGAGATCGAGAACACCGACTCCGACTGGGACCGCGAGAAGCTCCAGGAGCGCCTCGCGAAGCTGGCCGGCGGCGTGTGCGTCATCAAGGTCGGCGCCGCCACCGAGGTCGAGCTCAAGGAGAAGAAGCACCGTCTGGAGGACGCCATCTCCGCGACCCGCGCCGCGGTCGAGGAGGGCATCGTCTCCGGTGGTGGCTCCGCGCTCGTCCACGCCGTGAAGGTCCTCGAGGACAACCTCGGCAAGACCGGCGACGAGGCCACGGGTGTCTCGGTCGTGCGCCGCGCCGCCGTCGAGCCGCTGCGCTGGATCGCCGAGAACGCCGGCCTGGAGGGCTACGTCATCACCTCCAAGGTCGCCGAGCTCGACAAGGGCCAGGGCTTCAACGCCGCGACCGGCGAGTACGGCGACCTGGTCAAGGCCGGCGTCATCGACCCGGTCAAGGTCACCCGCTCCGCCCTGGAGAACGCCGCCTCCATCGCCTCCCTGCTCCTGACGACCGAGACCCTGGTCGTCGAGAAGCCGGCCGAGGAGGAGGCCGACGCGGGCCACGGCCACGGCCACGGGCACGCCCACTGAGACGACGCGCCGCACGGCGTGATGCCCTGGGCACGACGTCGAGCAGTGCCTCGCGAAGGCCCCCGTTCCCGACAGGGAGCGGGGGCCTCCCGCGTTGCCGGCGCCGTGCGAGCCTCATGCTCCACAGGGGCCGGAGCTCGCGTGGCCGCACGGGGTGTCCGGGGACCGCGGCTCCCTAGGTCTCCAGTGCGTCGAGCGCGCCGAGCTGGGCCATCAGCCCGAGCCGGTCGTACTGCCACCAGCCCTCGGCGATCTTCCCGTCCTCCTGGCAGCGGAAGACGGTCGTACCCGTCATGGTGACCGTCATCCCGCTCGGAGGGATCCCCATGAAGTCGCCGGTGTGGGTGCCGTTCCAGGTCCACCGCGTGCAGACGCGGTCGCCCTGGGCCAGCTGGTCGTCCACGGTGAAGGAGAAGTCGAACCCGCCCCGCCACATCTCGATCTCGCGCCGCATGGCGTCGAGGCCCAGGTTGTCCTGCTCGTTGGCGGGATCGTGGTCGTGGTAGTGCTCGACCATCAGGTCGTTGAGCGGCGGCAGGTCGCCCGTGGTGGCCACCGTGTCGAAGAACCGGCGGACGGTGGCCTCGTACAGCTGCTCGTCACGGATCACGTCCAGGTCCGTGAACGTCGGCGTCTCGTCGCAGAGGGCGACCATCTCCTGGAAGATCCTGTCGGTCTCCGGCAGGTTCGAGTTCCGCACGGCCTCCTCGTACGAGGGGAACTCCACGATCTCGATGAAGTGGGACGCGTCGGACCGGTCCTTGCCGATGACGCTGTGCGTCGCGGTCCGCTTCCCCCGGGTCTGCTCGACCCAGGTGTCCATCAGCCGGTTCATCTCGTCGAACCGACTCGTCTTGCAGTCGATCAGTTGCACGAATGTCATGGCGCAGCCTCCCGGCCCACGTGGTCCGGATGAATGCGTCCATTTTAGTGAGAATCCCCCTCAACTGTCGTGGTTGAAGGGGATATCACCTGAAGGCGCGGACAGGCCCTAACGGCCCCGCCCAGCTCACTGGGGCCCGTACTTCCGCCCCGTCTTCGAGGTGATCCCGCCGAGCAGCGCCCGCGGTGTCACCTTCACCACGCCCATCAGCGCCTTGTACCGCGGGTCCGGGATCGACAGCGACTTGCCCCGGGCGAGGTCCGCGAGCGCCGCCGCCACCAGCTTGTCCGCGTCGAGCCACATCCACTTCGGGATGCTGTCCGTGCCCATCCCGGCGCGCTGGTGGAACTCGGTGCGCACGAAGCCGGGGCACAGCGCCATCAGCCGCACCCCGCTGCCCGCGAGGTCCCGCGCCGCGCCCTGCGTGAACTGCACGACCCACGCCTTCGACGCGCCGTACGTGCCACGCGGCACGAACGCGGCCACCGAGGCGACGTTGACGACTCCGCCCCGGCCGCGCTCCCACATCACCTCGGTCGCCGCCGACGTCAGCCGGAGCACCGCCTCGCAGTGCACCTTGAGCATCTTGAGCTCGTCCGCCATCGATACGTCCAGATAGCGGCCCTTGTTGCCGAAGCCCGCGTTGTTGACCAGGAGGTCGACCGGGTTCTTCCGGTCGCCCAGGCGCGCGGCGACCGCCTCGATGCCGCCGTCGGTCGCCAGGTCCGCCGTCAGCACCTCCGCCTCGATGCCGTGCCGGTCGTGCAGTTCGGTGGCCTGCTCGTGCAGTCGCTTCGTGTCGCGCGCCACCAGAACGAGGTTGTGCCCGTCAGCCGCCAGGCGCCGCGCGAAGGCGGCACCGATCCCCGCGGTCGATCCCGTAATCAGAGCCGTTGTCATGGCGCAAGGTTAGTGACCTGGCCAGGCGTCCGGCGCCCGCCGCCGTCCAACACCCGGCCGTGCCCGAAGGGTTCCCCGCGCCGTGGCCCGCCCGCTACCGGTCGCCCTGGGCGGCCACATACTTCCGGGCCTTCGCCCGCGCCTCCGGGTGCAACGCGTCGCCGGCCGTCAACAGCCTTGGCAGCAGCTCCCGTTCGGTCGTCACGGCGCGGAACTGGAGGGCGACCGTGACGTCGTGGTCCGGCCGGTGCACGATCTCGATCGCGTCGCCCGTGCGGATCTCACCGGGCTCGATCACCCGCAGATACGCGCCGGGCGCGGCCTTCCGGGTGAAGCGCTTGACCCAGCCCTTCTCGCCGAGGTGCCCCTGGAAGGTGCGGCAGGGGATGCGTCCGCTGGTGACCTCCAGGACGACCTCGGAGCCGATACGCCAGCGCTCGCCGATCCGCGCGCCGGAGACGTCCAGCCCCTCGGTCGTGAGGTTCTCGCCGAACACGCCGTTGCGCAGCGGCCGGCCGAGCTCGCGCTCCCAGGCGGCGAGGTCCTCGCGGGCCACCGCGTACACCGCCTGGTCGTCCCCGCCGTGGTGGCGCCCGTCGCACACCGCGTCCCCGGCGAGTCCGCTGCCGCCGATCGACTTGGGGCCGGGCGCGGTCACCCGCACGGCGCCGTCCACCGGCTGCTTGTCGATGCCGGTCAGGCCCTCCGGCTGGTCGGTGTACGCAACGGCCTGTGCCCGGCCCAGATTCAGCGACAGAAGCTTCATGTCCTCCACGCTAGGCGACCACGGCCAAAGCGTCGACGCAATATTGGCGGCGCACCCCAAGGCTCGCTTATGCTCGGAGGGTGATCGAGGCCCGTCATCTCCGTGTCCTGCGCGCCGTCGCCGCCACCGGCTCCTTCTCCGCGGCCGGGCGCGAGCTGGGCTGCACCCAGCCGGCCGTCAGCCAGCAGATGAAGGCGCTGGAGGCCTCCGTCGGCACCCCTCTGCTGATCCGCACCGGTCGTGAGATGCGTCTGACCGAGGCGGGCGAGGCGCTGGTCAAGCACGCCGCGAGCATCCTGTCCGGTCTCACGGCCGCCGAGGAGGAGGTCGCCGCGATCGCCGGCCTGCGCGCGGGCCGGGTCCGGCTGGTGTCCTTCCCCAGCGGGAGCTCCACCCTCGTGCCGACCGCCCTCGCCGCACTGCGCGCCGCGCACCCGGGGACCCGCGTCTTCCTGGAGGAGGCCGAACCGCCGGAGTCCGTGGAGAAGCTCCGGGACGGCGACTGCGACATCGCGCTGGCCTTCCGCTACGAGGGCACGGGCGGTGAGGAGTGGGACGACCTCGTGGTCCGGCCCCTGCTGACGGACCGGCTCGTCGCGCTGGTGCCCGAGCGTCACCCTCTGGCCGCGGCCGGGTCGGTGGCCATCGGCGAGTTCGCGGGCGAGTCGTGGATCGCGGGCTGCCCGCGCTGTCGCGGACAGCTGGTCGAGGTGTGCCGGGATGCGGGCTTCGAGCCCCGCATCGACTTCGCCACCGACGACTACCCGGCCGTGGTCGGTCTCGTGGGTGCGGGCCTCGGCGTCGCGGTCCTCCCGGAACTGGCCATCGAGTCCGTCCGGCCCAAGCGGGCCCGCACGGTGACGGTGGAGCCGCCGGTGCGTCGCGAGATCGTCGCCCTCACGCTGCCGGATCTGGCACAGGTGCCGGCGGTGGCGGCGACGCTCGACAGGCTGGCGCGAGCCGCCGCCCGCTGACGGTCCGGTCGCGGACGTCGGGAGGCACGCGTGCGTGCACGTCGATGCAGGGGCACGCGCACACGTGCCCGGAGTGAAGAAACGTTCCTTCAGTTGTTCGAGGCGTGACTGCTTCCACCGGCCGATGCCGAGACCAGCCGGTTGCGCGCCCGCCCCATGAGCTCTTCGCGCTCGTCCTCGGTCAGCCCGCCCCACACGCCGTACGGCTCGCGCACCGCCAGCGCGTGTGCCGCGCACTCGGCGCGTACCGGGCATCTCATGCAGACCTCTTTGGCCGAGTTCTCGCGAGCGCTCCGTGCCGCACCGCGCTCGCCCTCCGGGTGGAAGAAGAGCGAGCTGTCGACCCCGCGGCAGGCCGCGAGGAGCTGCCAGTCCCAGAGGTCCGCGTTCGGACCGGGAAGGCGGGAGAAATCTGCCATTGCGTGTCCCCTTGTTGCCGTTCTGGGCTGCTATGCCCCACCGACCGTACATCTACGATCTAAGGAGATGAAAATATGACTCATTGCGAATCTAGCCGCAGACACCAACAAATGGGAAGAAATCGGTCTAAATGGGGCATAGGTTGTGATGAAACATTGAGGGTCCGTTGTGCATGTCTGCACCGTGTCCGCACCCTCACGTACAGTGCCGAAGACGACGGAGTGCCCCGTAACTCTTTCGAGTGACCATCGTTGAGAGTGCGGAGGCGGTTGAAGGAACAAGCGCTCGGGAAGACGGAAGAATCCGTCGGCGAGTGTCGACCGCACAGGTGACGATTCGTACCAGCCTGGAGGCTCAAGGTGACGCGCATCAGCTGCGGAGGACGGCCATGACATCCGTCCTCGTCTGCGACGACTCCCCGCTTGCCCGAGAGGCGCTCCGCCGCGCGGTGGCGACCGTGCCCGGCGTCGAGCGTGTGACGACGGCGGCCAACGGCGAGGAAGTCCTCCGCCGCTGGGGTGCCGACCGTTCGGACCTCATTCTGATGGACGTACGCATGCCCGGCCTGGGCGGCGTGGAGACCGTCCGGCGGCTGCTGTCCGCCGACCCCGGTGCGCGCATCATCATGCTCACCGTCGCCGAGGACCTGGACGGTGTGGCGCTCGCCGTCGCCGCCGGCGCCCGCGGTTATCTGCACAAGGACGCCTCGCGCGCCGAGCTGCGCGCCACCGTGA
The DNA here is from genome assembly GCF_000424945.1 of Streptomyces sp. 142MFCol3.1. Taxonomy (NCBI): domain Bacteria; kingdom Bacillati; phylum Actinomycetota; class Actinomycetes; order Kitasatosporales; family Streptomycetaceae; genus Streptomyces; species Streptomyces sp. 142MFCol3.1. The sequence goes on along the minus strand of NZ_AUKV01000047.1, from coordinate 36,136 downwards.
CGCAGGCGCTCGCCGACCCCACCTGGCGGCTCGCGCCGCGCAGACTGCGTTCGGCCGAGATGGGCGCCGCGCCCACCCTCACCGCGCGGGAGATCCAGGTCCTCGAGGGCATGAGCCACGGCCGCTCCAACGCCGAGATCGGCCGCGAGCTGTTCCTCTCCGAGGACACGGTCAAGACGCACGCCCGGCGGCTCTTCAAGAAGCTCGGTGCCTCGGACCGCGCGCACGCCGTGGCGCTCGGCTTCCGGTGGGGTCTGGTTCGCTAGGTGAGCGGCCCCGAGGGTATGACGGCAGTAGCCCCCGCCCGCTCGACGGCGGGCGGGGCCGGGCCCTCAGAGAGAGCCTCTTCGGTGCCCGATCCCCGTTTCCCGGCGGATGCCGCATCCTTGAGGTGTGGAGTTCCTCGGGGACAGGTCGGTCGAGCGGAAGGGGAGGGCGCAGGAGATGAGTTCCGGCGCACCTGCTCATAACGCTTCGGTGCACAACTATGGACGCGGTGCCACGGAACGGACGACGCCGAGGCACCATGGACCGATGCGCGAAGACGAGACGACGGTGATCGGTGCGCTCGTCCATCGCGCGGTCGACGGCGACGAGCAGGCCACGCACGACCTGCTCGCCCACGTGCACCCACTCGCGTTGCGCTACTGCCGCACCCGTCTGTCCCGGCTTCCGGGCGACGCGCGGCACTTCGTCGAGGACCTGGCGCAGGAGGTCTGCGTCGCCGTCCTCCTCGCGCTGCCGCGCTACAAGGACACCGGGCGCCCCTTCGAGGCGTTCGTCTTCGCCATCGCCGCGCACAAGGTCGCCGACCTTCAGCGCGCCGCGATGCGCCACCCCGGCTCGACGGCCGTCCCCTCGGACGAGATGCCCGAGCGCCCCGACGACTCCCTCGGTCCCGAGGAGCGCGCCCTGCTCAGCAGTGACGCCGAATGGGCCAAGAAGCTCCTGGCCAACCTCCCCGAGAATCAGCGCGAACTGTTGCTGCTGCGCATCGCGGTGGGCCTGACGGCCGAGGAGACGGGCCAGATGTTGGGAATGTCACCCGGGGCCGTACGAGTGGCCCAGCACCGGGCGCTCAGCCGTCTGCGGGCGCTCGCGGAGCAGTAGCGGTCCGTCGGCCGCGGCACGCGCCGCGTGCCGGCGCCGACGGGATTCCCCGTCGCACAGGTGCGAAGGGCGACGGGAGCGGAGGGAGGTGGCCCGCTGCGCGCGCCCCCGACCGGACCCGCGATGAACGTCGAGGTCACCGGTCCCGTACGAACATACGAAGCCGAAGCGCACCCTCAACCGTGGAATGAGAGAGCCATGCTTCCCGTTAGCATGGACATCCGCACCGATCAAGGCCATTTGGGGAAGGTGTCATGACTGCCAACGTCGACGGAGTGCCCGCCAAATTCGCGACACTCGGGCTGACCTACGACGACGTGCTGCTGCTGCCGGGCGCGTCGGACATGGCGCCCGACCAGATCGACACCGCCTCGTACATCTCGAAGAACGTGCGGGTGAACATCCCGCTGCTCTCCGCAGCCATGGACAAGGTGACCGAGTCCCGCATGGCGATCGCGATGGCGCGCCAGGGCGGTGTCGGCGTCCTCCACCGCAACCTGTCCATCGAGGACCAGGCCAACCAGGTCGACCTGGTCAAGCGTTCCGAGTCCGGCATGGTGACCGACCCGATCACGGTGCACCCGGACGCGACGCTCGCCGAGGCCGACGCGATCTGTGCCAAGTTCCGCATCTCCGGGGTGCCCGTCACCGACGGCGGCGGCAAGCTCCTGGGCATCGTCACCAACCGCGACATGGCCTTCGAGACCGACCGTTCGCGTCAGGTCCGCGAGGTCATGACGCCGATGCCGCTGGTCACCGGCAAGGTCGGCATCTCCGGCCAGGACGCCATGGAGCTGCTGCGCCGCCACAAGATCGAGAAGCTTCCGCTCGTCGACGACTCCGGCGTCCTCAAGGGCCTCATCACGGTCAAGGACTTCGTGAAGGCCGAGAAGTACCCGAACGCCGCCAAGGACGCCGAGGGCCGGCTGCTCGTCGGTGCGGCCGTCGGTGTGGCCGGCGACGCCTTCGAGCGCTCCCAGGCCCTCATCGAGGCGGGTGTCGACTTCATCGTCGTCGACACCGCGCACGGCCACTCCCGGCTCGTCGGCGACATGGTCGCCAAGATCAAGTCGAACTCGTCCGGCGTCGACGTCATCGGCGGCAACATCGCCACCCGTGACGGCGCCCAGTCGCTCATCGACGCGGGCGTCGACGGCATCAAGGTCGGTGTCGGTCCCGGCTCCATCTGCACCACCCGCGTCGTCGCCGGCATCGGCGTGCCGCAGGTGACGGCGATCTACGAGGCGTCGCTCGCCGCCAAGGAGGCCGGAGTCCCGGTCATCGGCGACGGCGGCCTGCAGTACTCCGGCGATATCGCCAAGGCCCTGGTCGCGGGCGCCGACACGGTGATGCTGGGCTCGCTGCTCGCCGGCTGCGAGGAGTCCCCGGGCGAGCTGCTGTTCATCAACGGCAAGCAGTTCAAGTCGTACCGCGGCATGGGCTCCCTGGGCGCCATGCAGTCCCGCGGCGAGCAGCGCTCCTTCTCCAAGGACCGCTACTTCCAGGAGGGCGTCGCCTCCGACGAGAAGCTCGTGCCCGAGGGCATCGAGGGCCAGGTGCCCTACCGGGGTCCGCTGTCCGCGGTCGTCCACCAGCTGGTCGGCGGCCTGCGCCAGTCGATGTTCTACGTCGGCGGCCGCACCGTCCCCGAGCTCCAGGAGCGCGGCCGGTTCGTCCGGATCACCTCGGCGGGTCTCAAGGAGAGCCACCCGCACGACATCCAGATGACGGTCGAGGCGCCGAACTACAGCCGCAAGTAACCCGTACGGCATCGATGGGCCCCCGCGCGCGGGGGCCCATCGTCGTCCACGCGCGCGTGGACACGCGCCGATCCGCGTCCCGAGGGCGGTCCCGGAGGTTCCGGGGCCGCCCTCGGCGTGGGCGTCGGGGATACTGGGAGGCGCAGAAGCGAAGAGGGAAAGGCCACACACGTGACTGAGATCGAGATCGGGCGCGGCAAGCGCGGCCGCCGGGCGTACGCCTTCGACGACATCGCCGTCGTCCCGAGCCGCCGTACGCGGGACCCGAAGGAGGTCTCGATCGCCTGGCAGATCGACGCCTACCGCTTCGAGCTGCCGTTCCTGGCCGCCCCGATGGACTCGGTCGTCTCCCCGGCCACCGCGATCCGCATCGGCGAGCTGGGCGGCCTGGGCGTCCTCAACCTCGAAGGGCTCTGGACGAGGTACGAGGACCCGCAGCCGCTGCTCGACGAGATCGCCGAGCTGGACGCGGACACCGCGACCCGCCGCATCCAGGAGATCTACGCGGCTCCCATCAAGGAGGAGCTGATCGGGCAGCGCATCAAGGAGGTGCGCGACTCCGGCGTCGTCACCGCCGCGGCCCTGTCCCCGCAGCGCACGGCCCAGTTCTCCAAGGCCGTCGTGGACGCGGGCGTGGACATCTTCGTCATCCGCGGCACCACGGTCTCCGCCGAGCACGTCTCGGGCGCCTCCGAGCCGCTGAACCTGAAGCAGTTCATCTACGAGCTCGACGTCCCGGTGATCGTCGGCGGCTGCGCCACGTACACGGCGGCCCTGCACCTCATGCGCACCGGCGCGGCGGGTGTCCTCGTCGGCTTCGGCGGCGGCGCGGCGCACACCACGCGCAACGTCCTGGGCATCCAGGTGCCCATGGCCACCGCGGTCGCGGACGTCGCCGCGGCCCGCCGCGACTACATGGACGAGTCCGGCGGCCGGTACGTGCACGTCATCGCGGACGGTGGCGTCGGCTGGTCCGGTGACCTCCCCAAGGCGATCGCCTGCGGCGCCGACTCGGTGATGATGGGCTCCCCGCTCGCGCGCGCGACCGACGCGCCGGGCCGTGGCCACCACTGGGGCATGGAGGCGGTCAACGAGGAGCTGCCGCGCGGCAAGAAGGTGGACCTCGGCACCGTCGGCACCATCGAGGAGGTCCTCACGGGCCCCTCGCACACCCCCGACGGCTCGATGAACTTCTTCGGCGCCCTCCGCCGCGCCATGGCCACCACCGGGTACAGCGAGCTCAAGGAGTTCCAGCGTGTCGAGGTGACGGTCGCGGACTCCCAGCACAAGCGGTAGTCCGCGGGCACGAAGCCTGTACGCGCGAAGGGCCCGTTCACTCGGTGAACGGGCCCTTCGTCGTGAGACCGGCCTGTCAGCCGTTGGTCAGCAGTTCGGCGATGCTCGCGAGGACCAGGCCGACGCCGCCGATGCCGGTGACCGTGCCGTACACCCGGTGACGGAGACCGAGGGTCGAGCCGGCCGGCGGAGCGAAGCGGCCTGCGGCCAGGGCGTTCAGGTCCAGGTTGCGCTGCCGGAGGGCCTCCAGCGCGTCGGCGGCCCCCCGGATGTTGAAAGCGATCCAGCCGCCGGCTGTCGCGGCCGGCAGGCCGAGCAGCATCAAGAACACATAGGGGGCACCCTCAGTCCCCGACCTTGCGGGCGCTCTGGAATGCCACGTACGCGGCGATCGCGAAGAAGACGAACGTCAGCGGGTCGGCCTCTTCCTTCCATGCCTCCTGGACCACGTCGAAGTGGTCGATGAAGACCTCGTTGAAGCCGACGCCGAGCTCTTTGGCGCCGATCATGGCCTCGCCGACGAGCTGGCCGAGGTAGATCGAGGCGACGGACAGGATCACGCTGGCGACCGGCAGGATCTGGTTGCGGCCACCGACGCGGCCCGCGGCGAGGCCGACGAGGAAGCCGACGCCGACCGCGGCCCAGCCGATCTCGTGCTTGGTCAGGCCGATGATGGCGCCGTAGACGCCGGCGGCGACCAGGGCGGCGACGAAGGCGGCGGCCAGGCCGAGCACCAGGTTGTCGCGCACCGGAGCGGCCGGCGCCACCGGGGCGACCGGGAAGCCCGGCTGGGGCGCGCCCTGCGGGGCACTCTGCCCGGGGGCGGGTGCCTGACCGGCGTACGGGTTCTCGAGCGGCGGGCCGGACGGCGGCGGAGTCGACTGACTCATGTGGTTCCCCCCAGGGAATGCGGGCGCACCTGTGGTGTGCGCAAGATGTGGGAGCACACCTGTGGGCGCCCGGGACCCGGGCGCACCTGTGTGCGGAGCTGCCGCACAGTAGCAGGCCCGAGTGACCGGGTGGGAGGGGATTACCGGGAGGTCAGAGGCGGTGCGCCGCTCCTGTCGGAGTGGCTCCCCGTGTGTCCAGGAGGAGTTGGGCCTTCACGGACAGACCTTGCAGGTCGTAGGTGCGGTGCTGCTGGATCAGGATCGTCAGGTCGGCGTCGGCCGCGGCCTCGTAGAGGGAGTCGGCGCGTGGCACGGGCCGGCCCAGGACGCTCCACGCCGGCACGTAGGGGTCGTGATAGCTGACGGAGGCGCCGAGTTCCATCAGCCGGACCGCGATCTCGTGGGCCGGGGAGCCCTGTTGGTCGACGACATCCGCCTTGTAGGTGACGCCGAGGAGGAGCACGCGCGCGCCGCGGGCCGATTTCCCGTGCTCGTTGAGGAGTGCGGCGGCGCGCTGGATGACGTACTGCGGCATCTGGTCGTTGACCTGCTGGGCCAGTTCGACCATCCGCAGGGTGCGCCCCGTGTGGCCGCCGAGGTCCTGGGCCGTGCCGTGCCCACCGACACCGGGGCCCGGACGGAACGCCTGGAAGCCGAACGGCTTCGTCTCGGCGCACCGGATGACGTCCCACAGGTCGACGCCCAGCCCGTGGCAGAGCACCGCCATCTCGTTGACGAGCGCGATGTTGACGTGGCGGTAGTTGGTCTCCAGGAGCTGCACCGTCTCGGCCTCCCGCGGTCCACGCGCGCGCACCACCTTGTCGGTGAGGCGGCCGTAGAAGGCGGCGGCCGACTCGGTGCAGGCGGGGGTCAGGCCGCCGATGACCTTCGGTGTGTTGGCGGGCGTGAAGTCGCGGTTGCCGGGGTCGACCCGGCCGGGTGAGTAGGCGAGGAAGAAGTCGCGCCCCGCGCGCAGCCCCGAACCCTCTTCGAGCAGAGGACGCAGGAAATCCTCGGTGGTTCCGGGGTACACGGGTGATTCCAGGATCACCGTGGTGTGCGGGCGCAGCCGGGTGGCCAGGGTGCGGGCGGCGGCCTCCACCTGGCCGAGGTCGAGGCCGCCGTCCGCACCTCGCGGGGCCGGCGCACAGATGACCGCGGTGCGCACCCGGCCCAGTTCGGCCGGGTTGGTGGTCGGCCGGAAGCCCCCCGCGAGCATCCGACGCAGCTCGGCCGGGGTGAGGGGTCCGCTTTCCGGCCCCGTTCCGTAGCCGAGTGTGGGGATGCCGACGGCCACGGCCGCCTGGGCCAGAGGCAGGCCGAGATGACCGAGTCCGATGACGGCGAGATCTGCGGGCATGGCGTTGGCCGTCCTTCCCAGTAGCCGAAGCGGGACAGGTGCGCAAGCCCGGTGGACAGAACGAGCGAGTGCAATGTCACACTAGGAGTAAATATGACCGATTTGCTGGATTGTTTGGCTGAGATTCCCTGCGCGTCGTCGAGAGTTGTCCACAGGCTGAGGAGCGGACGGTGGCCGAAGCAGGGCATCGCGGTCAGACTTGAGGGCGGGGAGATGCGGGCCCGGTCTCGCCGGACAGGTGCGGCCAGCGCGACGGACAGCGGGAGGCAGCGATGAGGACAGCGACACTGGGGCCGGCCGAGCGTGCCGAGGCACTGGCGGGGATGGCCGAGCGTGAGCTGGACGTGCTGGTCGTGGGGGCGGGCGTGGTCGGCGCGGGCACCGCGCTCGACGCCGTGACACGCGGCCTGTCCACGGGCCTGGTCGAGGCCCGTGACTGGGCATCAGGCACGTCCAGCAGGTCCAGCAAGCTGATCCACGGTGGGCTGCGCTATCTGGAGATGCTCGACTTCGCCCTGGTTCGCGAGGCCCTCAAGGAACGAGGCCTCCTCCTCGAGCGGCTCGCACCGCACCTCGTGAAGCCCGTCCCGTTCCTCTACCCGCTCCAGCACAAGGGCTGGGAGCGGTTCTACGCGGGCTCGGGCGTCGCGCTCTACGACGCCATGTCGCTGGCCCGGGGCCACGGCCGAGGCCTGCCCAGGCACCGTCACCTGAGCCGCCGACAGGCCCTGCGCGTCGCACCCGCCTTGAAGAAGGACGCCCTGGTCGGCGCCCTGCAGTACTACGACGCACAGATGGACGACGCCCGTTATGTCGCCACCCTGGTCCGCACCGCCGCGTCGTACGGCGCGAAGGTCGCCAACCGCGCCCGTGTCACCAGCTTCCTGCGCGAGGGCGAACGGGTCGTCGGCGCCCGCGTCCAGGACGTCGAAGGCGGCGGGGAGTACGAGATCCGTGCCAAGCAGGTCGTCAACGCCACGGGCGTGTGGACCGACGACACCCAGGCGATGGTCGGGGAGCGAGGCCAGTTCCACGTACGGGCCTCCAAGGGCATTCATCTGGTCGTGCCGAAGGACCGGATCACCTCGACGACGGGCCTGATCCTGCGCACCGAGAAGTCCGTCCTCTTCGTGATCCCCTGGGGCCGGCACTGGATCGTCGGCACCACGGACACCGACTGGGACCTCGACAAGGCCCACCCCGCCGCGTCCAGCGCCGACATCGACTACCTCCTGGAACACGTGAACTCGGTGCTGGCGGTCCCGCTCACCCGCGACGACGTCCAGGGCGTCTACGCGGGCCTGCGGCCGCTGCTCGCCGGGGAGTCGGACGCGACCAGCAAGCTCTCGCGCGAGCACACCGTCGCCCACCCCGTGCCCGGGCTCGTCGTCGTGGCGGGCGGCAAGTACACGACGTACCGGGTGATGGCCAAGGACGCGGTGGACGAGGCGGTGCACGGCCTCGACCAGCGGGTCGCCGAATGCGTCACCGAGGAGACGCCGCTGCTCGGAGCCGAGGGCTATTACGCCCTGTGGAACGCGCGGGCGCGGATCGCGCAGCGCACCGGAATCCATGTGGTGCGCGTCGAGCACCTGTTGAACCGGTACGGGTCGCTCGCCGAGGAGCTCCTCGACCTCATCGCCGAGGACGCCTCCCTGGGCGAGCCCCTGGCGGCCGCCGAGGACTACCTCCGCGCCGAGATCGTCTACGCCGCCTCGCACGAGGGCGCCCGGCATCTCGACGACGTCCTGACGCGGCGCACCCGCATCTCCATCGAGACCTTCGACCGCGGCACCCGCAGCGCCCGCGAGGCCGCCGAACTGATGGCCCCGGTCCTCGGCTGGGACAAGGACCAGATCGAGCGCGAGGTCGAGCACTACGAGAAGCGCGTCGAGGCCGAGCGGGAGTCGCAGCGGCAGCCCGACGACCTGACGGCGGACGCGGCGCGGCTTGGAGCGCCGGACATCGTGCCGCTGTAGACCGCGCTCCTCACTCGAACGAGTGTCGGTAGTGGGGATCTTTGTCCGGAATCCAGTCGTTCTACGAGGTGCGGGGGCAGAACTCGGCCGCGAGCAGCGCGGGTTCGAGGTCGGGATCTGTCAATCCGTCCGTGTTCACGCGGAAGGTGAGGACGTGGCGGCCGTCGCCGGTGGCCGCGGTGCGCACGTAGCTGCCGCTGATCCGGCCGTTGTGCCCCCACACCGTGACGCCGCACGACAGCTTCACGGGGAACAGCCCCATGCCGTACGAGCCATGTGCGGTGCGGGTGTCGCGCATCTCGCGCAGCAGACGCGGGGGCAGCAGGTCACCGCCGAGCAGGGCCGTGTAGAAGCGGTTCAGGTCGGCGAGGGTGCTGACCAGCTCGCCCGCCGCGCCGGCCACACGCGGGTCGAGCGTGGTGACGTCCGACCCGTCCGCGGCGTACGCCCGGCCGTGCGGCGCGGGGAGGGAGCGGCGGCTTCCCGGGAAGGACGTTCCGGACAGACCGAGGGGGGTGATGATGCGCCGTTCCGCCTCGGCGGCGTAGGAGTGGCCGGTTACCTGCTCGACGACCAGGCCGAGCAGTACGTAGTTGGTGTTGGAGTAGGCGAAGCGGCCGCGGTCGGCCGGAGGGTGGGTGAGCGCGATGTGTACGGCCTGAAGCGGGGTGACGGGGACGGTGCCCCCGGTGTCCGCGGTGAAGTCGTGCAGGCCGCTGGTGTGCGTCAGCAGGGCGCGCAGGGTCAGTTCGCGGCCGTCGTTGCCGGCGCCGCGCACCAGACCGGGTAGGTGGTCGTCCACGGTGTCGGACAGGGACAGCCGGTGCTCGGCGGCAAGTTGCAGGACGACCGTGGCGATGAACGTCTTGGTGACGCTGCCCGCCCGGAAGTGGTCCGAGCGCGCCATCGCGCCACCGGTGGTGGCGAAGCGCGTGCCGGACTCCTCGCGGGCCAGCAGAGCGGCGGCCGGGGCTCCGCCCCGGGTGACGAGACGGGCGAGCGCTGCGTCCGTCGCGGCTGCGCCAGGACTTCGGGAACGGACCGAGGGCCCTGTCGGCGAGCTCGTCGGAGCCAGGTCGGGCAGGTCGGCCGGGACCAGCAGGAACAGCGTCAGGGACACGGGTATGGCCAGGAGTGTCCGAGGTGTCCGGCGCGCAGGCATCGGCGGTCCTTCCTTGTCGCGGTCCATCATGCGGGACGTCGTCCCGCGGGTCTGCGGCGGTCCCGGCCCGAGTGACGTCGCGGTCGCCGGGCCGTCGCCGCGTGAGAGGCACCCTGGGCGCTGAGCGCTTGTCGGGTGAGGGACAATGGAGGCTCTGTCAGGGCGGGTTGCATGAGGGGACGCATGTCGGAGGCGGAGCGGGCGGGAGCATCCCGTCAGGACAAGAGCGAACGTCTCCTCGCCGGGCGCTACCGGCTGGGGGATGTTCTCGGCCGCGGCGGCATGGGCACGGTGTGGCGGGCCAAGGACGAGACCCTGGGCCGCACGGTCGCCGTCAAGGAGCTGCGGTTCCCGTCGAGCATCGACGAGGAGGAGAAGCGACGGCTGGTCACGCGCACCTTGCGCGAGGCCAAGGCGATCGCCCGGATCCGCAACAACGGCGCGGTGACGGTCTTCGACGTGGTCGACGAGGACAACAGGCCGTGGATCGTGATGGAGCTCGTCGAGGGCAAGTCGCTCGCCGAGGTCATCCGCGAGGACGGGCTGCTCACGCCGCGGCGCGCCGCCGAGGTGGGTCTGGCGATACTCGACGTGCTCCGCTCGGCGCACCGTGAGGGCATCCTGCACCGGGACGTGAAGCCGTCGAACGTGCTGATCTCCGACGACGGCCGGGTCGTGCTGACCGACTTCGGCATCGCCCAGGTCGAGGGCGATCCGTCCATCACCTCGACCGGCATGCTCGTCGGCGCCCCCTCCTACATCTCGCCGGAGCGGGCCCGCGGGCACAAGCCCGGCCCCGCCGCCGACCTGTGGTCGCTGGGCGGTCTGCTGTACGCGTCGGTGGAGGGTGTCCCTCCGTACGACAAGGGTTCCGCGATCGCGACGCTCACCGCGGTGATGACCGAGCCGGTCGAGCAGCCGAAGAACGCGGGTCCCCTGGAGAGCGTGATCTACGGCCTGCTGGCCAAGGACCCCGCGCAGCGGCTCGACGACGCGGGAGCGCGCTCCCTGCTCAACGAGGTGCTGCACACGCCCGAGCCGAAGAAGGCGGAGCCGGAGCCGGCCGACGCGACGAAGGTCGTGGCCCTGCCACCGGTGCCCGACGAGGGACCCGGCAAGGGAAGTTCGGGCGGCGCCTCGGGCAAGCGGGGCGAGGAGGCCGGGGACCGGCTGCGCGGAGCGCTGCGTTCGGTGCGCAAGGCCGCCTCGGCCGCCGGAGCCGCCACCGCGGCGGCGACGGCGCGCGCGAAGGAGTCCGCCGGTACGGCGGGGAGCGAGCGAGCGGCCACCGCCGGTGCCGGTGCGGCCACCTCGCCGTCGCCCTCGGCGCCGGTGTCCGGGAAGGCGTCCGGGGCCGGTGCGGCTCCCGCCGGGAAGGCGGGGGCTCGCGACGGGGCGTCGTCGGACTCCGGTTCGGCGGCCACGGCGGCGGGTTCCGCGGGCTCGCCGGGCGGTGTCTCCGGGTCGGGCTGGCCGGTGGCTCCGGAGCGGCCGCCGCGGCCGGCGCCGCGGGCGTCGCTCACGGATGTCGTACCGCGCCGGACGCTGGTGATCGTCGCGGTGCTCGTCGCGCTGGCCGTGCTCGGGACCGTGCTGGCGCTCACGCTCGGCGGCGGGGACGACGAGGGGGCCAAGGGCGGCAAGAGCGGCGACACCAAGTCGGCCGCTTCCGGCGGTGTGACCGCCGGCGGCAGCGGCAGCGACGACAAGGACAAGGGCGGCGCCGCCCACACGGACAGCGACGACAAGTCGGACAAGGACAAGGACAAGGGCAAGGGCTCCGACGGGGACGGGAACGCGGGCGACACGTCGGACCCGTCGGCGAGCGCGGAGGCCCCGTCGGGCGGCTCGGACGGCGGCAAGGCGTCGGACTCCACGGCCGTGTCGAAGTACAAGAGCGCGCAGGGCTTCTCGATCGGGCTTCCGAAGGGGTGGAAGTACCAGTCCACGGGCGCCGCGGGTGCCCGCTTCACCGGCCCCGACGGTCAGAAGCTCCTCGTCGGCTGGACGACGACGCCGAAGGACGACCCGGTCGCGGACTGGAAGAACCAGGAGCGGTACATGGTGCGCTCGCAGTACCAGCGGGTGCGCATAGAGAAGGTGGACTATCGCGGCTGGAACACGGCCGACTGGGAGTTCACCTACTCGGAGGGCGGCACCGCGTACCGGTCCATCGACCGTGGGTTCGTCGTCAACTCGCATCAGGGATATGCCCTGATGTACACGGCCAAAGCGGCCGACTGGGACAGCGATCTGCGCAAGGACACCTGGAAGACGCTGACCAAGACGTTCCAGCCGAAGTCGTGACGTACCGCTCACCGGTGTGACGTTCTGCCACGGATGGTGGCCCTGAGATCTCGCATCCCCGCTTGCGGGTTGCCTCCGGCACGTATCGTGAGTGGTTGCGGACCGTACGAAGCCGTAACGGAACGCAAGGCGAACGGAATTGACCAACCGATCGGCCGGGGGAGGCATCGTGGACGACTATGCGGGACGGGTCCTCGCCGACCGCTACCGGCTGCCGCTGCCCCCGTCCGACGAGTACGAGTTCGCCGAGTCCCGCGCCTTCGACACCTACAGCGGGCAGGAAGTCCTGGTACGGCAGGTGCCGTTGCCGGAGGTCGTCGAGGCCGAGGTGCTCGACGCGGACGGCCTGCCCGAGGGGTTCGTGGCCCGGGACGGCGGGGCACGGCGGGCGTCCGCCAGGACCACCCGCCGACCCACCGAACCGGCCGTGCGCAGGGCCGTCGAGGCCGCCCAGGCCGCCGCGCAGATCCCGGACCATCCCCGGCTCGACCAGGTGTTCGACGTGTTCGCCGAGGGCGGGTCGCTGTGGATCGTGAGCGAGCTGGTGCCGGCCAGGCCCCTGGCCGCACTGCTCGCCGAGAAGCCGCTGAGCCCGTACCGCGCCGCCGAGGTCGCCTCGGACGTCCTCACCGCGCTGCGCGTCCTGCACGCGCACGGCTGGGTGCACCGCAACATCACCGTGCGCACGGTGCTCGTCTGCGACGACGGCCGGGTCATGCTGACCGGTCTCGCCGCGGGGGCCGCCGAGGAAGCGCTGTGCGGGTACGACCCGGTGCCCGCCCGCGAGGACGTCGGCGACGGATCCGGGACCGGAGCCGACGGCGCCGGTCGGGCGGGTAACGGACCCTCGGGGCACGGCGGTCCGGCGGGCGCGGACGCCTCGCGCGATGCCTCGCGCGATGCCTCGGGACCCGGCACGCGGGGAGCGCCCCGGGGTGCCGGAGGCCGGGGCCCCGGCGGTCCCGTCTCCGGGAACGGCGGGGTGCCCGGCGTCGCCGTGGCCGCCTCGTCCGGAGCCGACTCAGAGGCGGCACGACGGGCCGCGATCGAGGCGCGGGCGGAGCACGGCACGTCCCTTCCGGGGATGCCCGGAGCCGCCGCGGGCGCCGGACCACGGGCGCTCGAAGCGGGCGGCCCGGCCGCCGGGGGCGGCCGGGGAGCGGGCGGACCCGGCGGCGACATCCGGGCGGCGCGGGCAGGAGCCATCGCCGCGTACCGTGCCGGTGCGCGCGCCGCGGCACGTGTGCAGGAGGAACAGCGGGGCGACCGGTTCGCGCTCCCGGCGCCCAGGACCTCGGAGCACCCCGGACAGCCCGACACCCAGGTGCCGGGGAACCCCGGCCCGCACGAGACCGGACACGGCGGACCGCCCCGGCTGCCGGGCCAGGGCGTGGAGCGCCCCCACACCGCACCTCCCGGTCGGATCGCCGATCCGTACGGCGTCGGGGGCCGCGGCAGCTGGCACGGCGCGCAGCCGCGTACCGGGGCCGGCGGGGGCGACGGCCGGCAGGGCGCGCTCCCCGAAGGCCCGTACGGCGGGGCGGTCACACGGAGCGGACTGCCCCCGCTCGCACCCGGACAGCAGACCTCCGCCGCCGGACAGGGCGGCGGCCCCGGCGTGCCCGCGCGGACCCACGGCGCCCCTCGGGGCGCCGACACCGACCGGGCACCCGGTGACGGACGTGCGCAGGGCCGGCCCTACGGAACCGAGGACGGGCCGGGGCAGGGCCCGCAGGCACGGGACGTGCAGGCGGGGGGCGGCGGCTGGGGCGAGCTCGTCGGCGCCACGCCCTCGCGCCGCGGGCCCGGCACGGCGCTCGCCGCGGAGCGCGCCCGGCAGGCGCGCATGGCCGTGGTCGGCCCCGTGACCGAGCGGTGGGCACCCGAACAGGCCGGCCCCGTCCACGAGAACTGGCAGCTGGCGGCACCGATCGGCCCCGCGACCGACCTGTGGGCGCTGGGCGCGCTGCTCTTCCGCGCCGTGCAGGGCCACGCGCCCTACCCGGAGGAGAACACCGCCGAGCTGGTGCAGCTGGTGTGCGCGGAGCCGCCCGCGTTCGCCGAGGAATGCGGGCCGCTGAGGCCCGTCGTGGAGTCGCTACTGCGCCAGGACCCCACCGAGCGCCTCGACTTCGAGGAGCTGCGCGGCTGGCTGCGGTCCTTGGTACGGTCCGCGCCGGAACCGGAGGCCGGGGCTCATGTCGTCGCGGCACCCCCCCTCGACCCGAGCCGGCTGCCGATCGTGCGGCGCCGGGGCGAGCTCGTCCGCAGGCGCCGCGCCGGGCTGCCCGCGACCAGCCCGCACGCCCGCCACAAGCGCGCCAGACAGGACCGGACGGCGAAACCCCGCCGGCTGGGCCGGAACCTGCTCCTGCTGGTCCTGCTCCTGCTGGCCGCCGCGATCGCGTACGCCATGGTCTTCATGCCCAAGACCGACCGGAGCGGCGGTTCGGCGGGCGAGCGGACCGGCTCCGCCGGGGACATCGGTTCCCCGCCCGACACCGGCGGGGACGCGAAGGCGAGCAGCGAGCCACGTCCCGACCAGACCTCCCCGGACACGGACAAGAGTCCGTCGGGGGCGTCCAGTTCGGCCGCCTCGCAGAACCCGGACGACCCGGACGTCGCCCGGGGCTTCACCCTGCGCGAGGACCCCGAGGGATTCCGGGTCGCCGTGGCGAGCGGCTGGGACCGCACACCGAAGAACGGCCGAGGTCAGGTCGTCTACTCGCAGGGCGACTTCGAGCTCGTCGTCGTGCCCGGCAGGGACGGCACGGGGACGTACGGCAGCGACCCGATGACGTACCAGCGTGAGAGCGAGAAGGAGTTGCAGCCGTTCCGGGACTCGACCTGGGCGACGTCCAGCGGGATGCGGCGCATCGACGTGGGCGGACGGGCCATGGCCGAGGGCCAGTTCACCTGGCAGGACTCCCAGGGCCGCTCGCTCTACGTCCGCAACCTCGCGATCCTCGTCGGCGGGCGCTACCACGTGGTGCAGGTACGCGGCCCCGAGGCCGAGCGGGACGAGGTGACCCGTCTGTACGAGCAGGCGTCGCAGACCTACCAAGTCACCGGCTGAGCACGGACCGTACGGGCGTCCGGCCCCTGAACACCGGTGTGCGCAGGCGAGAGACGTGAACACCGGTTGGTTCCCTTCCGTACACGGAAGGGAGAACCGTCACAGTGCGGTCTCCGTACGACCCCGCTTGTTCCCTGCGCGGGGACCGCTCTTTAGTCTGACCCTGTCAAGACCATTGCGGGGAAACGTGAATCAGATGCAGGGCCTGCTCCTCGCGGGCCGCTACCGGCTTGTCGACTCCATCGGCAGCGGTGGCATGGGCCGGGTGTGGCGCGCACACGACGAGGTGCTGCACCGCGCGGTCGCGGTCAAAGAGCTGACCGCCGCGCTGTACGTCGCCGAGGGCGACCTGGCCAGGCTGCTCGCCCGCACCCATGCGGAGGCGCGGGCCGCCGCCCGGATCAACCACTCGGCCGTCGTCACCGTGCACGACGTCCTGGAGCACGACAACCGTCCATGGATCGTCATGGAGCTGGTCGAGGGCAACTCGCTGGCCGACGAGGTCAAGGAACAGGGCCGCGTCGAACCGGCCGAGGCGGCCCGGATCGGGCTGTGGGTGCTCCGTGCGCTGCGGGCGGCCCACGCCGCCGGCGTACTCCACCGTGACGTCAAACCGGGCAACGTCCTACTGTCCGCCGACCGGCGCGTCCTGCTGACCGACTTCGGCATCGCACAGGTCGAGGGCGACACGACCATCACGCGCACCGGCGAGATCGTCGGTTCCGTGGACTATCTGGCGCCCGAGCGGGTGCGCGGCCACGATCCCGGTCCGTCCTCCGACCTGTGGGCCCTGGGGGCCACCCTGTACACGGCGGTGGAGGGACGGTCGCCGTTCCGGCGCACCTCGCCGCTGAGCACCATGCAGGCCGTGGTCGACGAGGAACCGCCGCCGCCGCAGTACGCCGGCCCGCTGGAGCCCGTCATCACCGCGCTGCTGCGCAAGGACCCCGCCACACGCCCGAGCCCCCAGGACACCGAGCAGATGCTCGCCGAGGCCATGGAGGGACGTCGGCCGAAGGCCGCGCAGGCGTACGTGCCGACGGAGCACCTGGACACCGACGTCACGCACCGTCCGGGGCAACCGGACCACGGGACCGGTGCGCACGTGCCGCCGTCGCACGGCGGGCCGGGCGTGCCCTACGGCGGCCCCGGGCCGGCCTACGGCGGACCCGGCGTCACCGCGCACCAGACCCTGCACGCGGGAGCCGCGCCCACCCCGCGCAAGCGGCGGCGCGGCCCCATCAGCGCCCTCGTCGTCGTGCTGGCGGCGCTCGTCGGCGGAGGCACCGCCATCGGCGTCAAGTACGTGAGCGACTGGCGCAAGGACGACACCTCGGTCACCGGCACCGGTGGTACCCGGACCGGCAAGGAGACCGGCGGGACCGGCAAGAGCGAGCAGTCCACCTCCACCCCCGCCGGTGCCGTCCCCGACAGCTGGGTGCGCGTGCACGACGTGGACGGCTTCAGTCTCGCGCTGCCCAGCAAGAAGTGGCAGCGGCAGGCCAACGGCACGCAGGTCGACTACACGCCCGACGGCGGGAAGCACTTCATCCGCATCGCCGTGGACGACTCGCCGGACTTCGAGAACCCGTACATGCACCAGCTCGACCTGGAGAAGCAGCTGACGAAGCTCCAGGCCTACTCGCGGGTGAGCCTGCAGTCCAACACCTTCCGCGACTGCCCCGGCTCCCTCTGGGACTTCACCTGGACCGCACTGCCCAAGCAGACACCGTTCCCGGGCCCCCGCCGCGCCATCGAGGAGACCTACCTCGACCGTGACGGCGTCGAGTACGCGATCTACATGTCGGCGCCCGCGGCGGACTGGGACACCGCCCGCGAGCAGTTCGACGTGATGCTGCGGGGCTGGCGCCCCAAGGCCTGATACCGCCCACGCCGTCGTCGCCGCCCCGGAGGGTCCACGTCCGGTGCGGCATGATGGGGCCCATGGGGACCGAGGGGGAGAACGTCCGTGTGATCGCGGGCCGTTACCGGCTGACAGCCAGGATCGGGCGCGGCGGCATGGGGGTCGTCTGGCGTGCCACCGACCAGCTGCTCGGCCGGCAGGTGGCGGTGAAGGAACTCTCCCTCGACGACTCGCTCTCGGCGGACGAGGCCCGGCAGCAACGCGACCGCACCCTGCGCGAGGCCCGTGCCGTCGCGCAGCTGCGTCACCCGCACATCATCGTCGTGCACGACGTCGTCGAGGACGACGAGCGGCCGTACATGGTGATGGAGCTCATCGACGGCGGTTCCCTCGCCGAACGGATCTCGGCGCACGGTCCGGTCGACGCCCGCGAGGCCGCGCGCATCGGCATCGACCTCCTCGGCGCGCTGCGCCGCGCCCACGACGCGGGTGTCCTGCACCGCGACCTCAAGCCCGCCAACGTCCTGCTGGAGGCGGGCAGCGACCGGGTCGTGCTCACCGACTTCGGCATCGCCCAGGTGGCGGGCGCGACGACGCTGACGGAGAGCGGCGCGTTCGTCGGCTCGCCCGAGTACACCGCTCCCGAGCGGATGTCCGGGGTCAGGACGGGACCCGAGTCCGACCTGTGGTCGCTCGGCGCGCTGCTGTGCACGATCCTGAGCGGCGAATCGCCCTTCCGCCGCGACTCGTTGGGCGGCATCCTGCACGCCGTCGTCGTCGACGAGATCCGTCCGCCCGCCCAGGCCGCTCCGCTCCTGCCCGTCGTGCGCGGCCTGCTGGAACGCGATCCCGAGCGGCGGCTCGGCGCGGCCGAGGCGGAGCGGATGCTGCGCGCCTTCCGGGATACCGGGCGTACGCCGCGGCCGGCGGTGCCGTACACGCCGACACAGCGCGACGTGCCGAGACCGAAGCCGGTGCCGTCCGTATCGACCGGCACCGCGGCGGACGGCCCGCCGAAGCAGTCCACACGGGGTGTCCTGGTCGCCGCGGCCCTGGTCGCCGCGATGGCCGGTGCGGGCGTGTCGGCGGCGGCCCTGCTGATGAACGACGGCGGTGGCGGGGGCGGCAGGCCCTCCTCGTCGGGCACGGCCCACACGTCCGGCGCCCCGAGTACGCCCAGCATCTCGCGTACGCCGTCCGCGTCGCCGGAGCGCCCCGCCCCGACGGTGACCGTGACCCGGCGGCAGAGCCCTGCCGACACCTCCCGTACCGCCGCGCCCTCGGGCTACCACGTCGCGCGGGACCAGGGCTTCTCGCTCGCCGTGCCCGACGGGTTCACCCGCGATCCGCAGGGGGAGCGGGTCTTCTACATGTCACCGGGACAGACCTTCCGGATCGGCATCAAGGTGGCCGCCCCCGAACCGGGCGGCCCCCTCGCGGTGATGCGGGAGTCCGCCGCCAAGGGCCCCGCGAACAACCCGGGTTACCGCGACGGCGTCGTCGAGCGGACCACCCACGCCGGAGCGCCCGCCGCGCTGTGGCAGTTCACCTGGGACGGCTTCGACGAGGCGGAGGGGGCCCGGCACACCTACGACCTGTGCTGGGAGGAGGGCGGCCGGATGTACGACGTGTGGGTCTCGGCGCCGGTCGGGAAGGCGACGGAGGCGAAGGAGTACTTCGACGTGGCGGTGGACACGTTCACGGCGTCCTGAACGGGTGTCTGCGCGCCGGTTCATGGCGACCTGGACGGGTGTCTGCGCCGGTTCATGGCGACCTGGACGGCCGTCCGCGCGCCGGTTCACGGTGACCTGGACGGCCGTCCGCGCGTGCCGTGACGGCCGCATGAGCATGAGCCCGGGCACAGGCCGCACGTACTGCCGTAAACGGGAGATAAGGGATGGCATGCGTCACGGGTCTGTGACCGGCCGCCGGCGGGTCTGGAAGCCGAAGCCCCCACCGCGATAGAGATGGAGGCATGAGCAACAACGGGGGAGTCCCGCACGGGGCCGACGAACCAACGAGTTTCGGTCTGCAACCACCGCGCCCGGCGGCACCGGCACCGCGGTCGGCCGTCCCGTACCCGGGCAATCCCTACGCCACGCCCACCCAGGTCGTCCCCGAGCAGCAGGCCCGCCCCGCGCAGGACCCGGGGACGGGCCGGCTGATCGCCGGCCGCTACCGCCTGCTCGCCAAGCTCGGGCACGGCGGCATGGGAACGGTCTGGCGGGCCAAGGACGAGACGGTGGACCGCGAGGTCGCCGTCAAGGAGCCGCGCGTCCCGGACCACCTTCCCGAGCGTGAACGCTCCAACGCCTTCGAGCGGATGCGCCGCGAGGCGCGCGCCGCCGCACGGCTCGACCACCCGGCGGTCGTGAACGTCCACGACGTCGCGGTCGTGGACGGACAGCCCTGGATCGTCATGGAGCTCGTGCAGGGCCGCTCGCTGGGAGACGCCCTGCAGGAGGGCACGCTCGGCGTCCGCGAGGCCGCACGCGTCGGCCTGGAGGTCCTCGGAGCCCTGGAGGCCGCGCACGCGGCGGGCATCCTGCATCGCGACGTCAAGCCTGACAACGTCCTGCTGGGCCGTCACGACCGCGTCGTCCTCACCGACTTCGGCATCGCGCAGATCGAGGGCGAGACCGATCTGACGGACACCGGCGGCTTCGTCGGCTCACCCGAGTACATCGCTCCGGAACGGGTGCTGGGGCAGCGCCCCGGGCCGGCGTCCGACCTGTGGTCGCTCGGCGTGGTGCTCTACACGGCCACCGAGGGCGTCTCCCCGTTCCGGCGCAGCAACACGCCCGCGACGCTTCAGTCGGTCCTCAACTCCACGCCCGCGGCGCCCGCTTCGGCGAGCGGCGCGCTCGCCGAGGTCATCAACGGCCTGCTGGACAAGGACCCCTCACGCCGGCCGGGCGCGGACCGGGTGCGGCGGCTCCTGGAGGAGGCGGCGCGGCCGCCGGCCCCGGCGCCCACCCAGGTCGCGCAGGTCACGCAGGTCGCGTTGCCCGACGGCAGGGGCATCCGGGTGGGCCGCAAGGCCCTGCTCGGCCTCGGTGCGGCGGTCGTCGCGGCGGCCGTGGCGGCGTACCTGGTGATCGCCGACCCCTTCGCGGGGCCGCTGCCGGACGGCTGGAAGAAGGTGCACGAGAAGGACGTCGCCGCGACGCTCGCGGTGCCCAAGGGCTACCGGGTGAGCCGGCCCGACCGCTCGTCGGACAAGACCCACTGGGTCACGTACACCGACTTGAGCGGCAGCATCTGGGTCGGTCTCACGCTGGCTAGAAAGACGGAGGAGGACACCGGCAAGCAGATCAAGGGCTCGGCCGCCGCCGAGATGTACGCCGACAACGACGGGTTCAAGGAGAGCGGCGAGTACACCCTGAACATGCCCGAGGGGCCGCGGACGTCCACGGACGGGAGCACCGAGTACGAGGGCAAGCCCGCAGCGGAGAACACGGTGAGGTACACGACCACCGACAGCCAGAACCCCCGCCCCCGCGAGGTGAGGATCTTCTACTACAAGTCGTCCGCGGGCGACATGTACAAGCTCACCATCAGCTACCCGGGTGAGGGCGACTTCACGGCACGCGGCCGTGAAGTCGCAAAGGCGGCGATCGCGAACCTGGACATCGACAGGCTCTGAGGACCCCGTCGGGGGCGAGGGGTTGCGCTCGGGCCGCTCCAGCGGCCCGGGTCCGGCTCGGGCCGGACCCGCGGTCCCGGCGGTCCCGCTCGGGGCGGACCGGTGGCCCCGGTCGAGCCCGGCCGACCGGCGACCCCGGGCGAGCCGGACCGGCCGGCGGCCCGCGCGGGGATCAGGCCAGCTTGGCGGTCTGGGCCTTGACGATCTCGGACGGGATGTCGTAGTCGGCGGCGCCGTCCGGGGTCTCGCCCGCGAAGGCGGCCAGGCTCAGCGTGTAGTACGTGGCGACCGTGCTGCCGTGGCGGACGACCTCGCCGTGCACGGTCACGTCGCCACCGTCGGCATCCACGGTCACCGCGAACGCGAGGGCCTCGTCGCCGTCGCCGGAGGCCTTCTCGCCCTCCACCTTGGTGATCTTCTGGGTGTCACCCTTGTCCGCGACCTTGAAGCCGCCCGCGCAGCCCTTCACCGCGTCGGACACCGAGGACAGGGTCTTCTCGGCGCCGTCGCCCTCGTAGGAGGAGAGCGAGACGATCGTCACCGTGCCGGTCAGGGCGTCGGTGATCGACTTCATCGCGTCGTCGAGCTCCTCGTCGGTCATGTCCTCCAGCTTCTTGGAGGAAGACACGCTGGGGGAGGCCGAAGGGTCCTGCGTGACCACGCGCTTGACGTCGGCGGCGGAGTCACCGGGCGCGAGCCCTGCCATGACGTAGGCGACCGGCGCGCACTTCGCGTCCTCCACCTCGAGGTCGTCCTTGGTGGTGGTGGACCCGTCGGACTTGTCCGCCGACTCGACCTTGTAGCCGTCGACGTCGCTCGTGACGATGATCCGCTGCTCCAGCTCGGCGCTGCTGAGGGCCTTCGCGGCAGTGGTCTCCTTGTCCGCGCCGGTGCTCTCGCCGCTGTCGCCGGAGCCGCTGTCGGAGCAGCCGGTGGCCAGGGTGAGGGTGAGGGCCGAGGCGACCGCGGCCATGCCTGCGCGCGACAGCGCGAGTCTCTTCATTTTTGTCGATCCTTCGATCTGTCCGAGAGTGAAAGGACTATGAGGGAAGGGTCAAGGAATCGTCAACCGATCAAGGTCGGAAGTGTTCGCTCCTGCATCGCCCGCTTGCCGAAGGGACTTTGAGGGGCCGTCGGGCGACGTGGACCTGGCGTGGGCGGCGCGGCCCTCCGGTCACGGCGCCGGGGTCTTCCGCCGTACGCGGCCCCGGCCGTCCGCCGAGGGCGGAGGACGCCCGGGTCCTCCGCCGAGGGCACCCCGGAAGGCCACCGCGGGCGTCCCGGTCGTCCCCGCGGTGTCCCGGCGACGTCCCCGCGATGTCATCAACCCGTGATCGTCGGGCGAACAACGCCCTGATCAGGGCGTTTGTTGCCAGCGATCACTGGCAGCGTGTGTGCAGTCCGTGAAAGCCGATTACCGACGGGTACCCAAAGGGGCCGGGCAGGCATACCCTGCGGCTCATGACGGACTCGCAGGCCACGGAGCAGGCCACGGAAACGACCAGCGGCGACGAAGCCGGTACGGGCAGGCCCGGTACCAACCCCCTCGCGCCCGCCCCCGCGGGAGCCCGCACCGCGGCCGATGTCGTGACGCCCGAGCTGGTGGCCCAGCTCACCAAGGGTGTGGCCGGATCCGGGCGGACCGCCAACCACACCCCGTTCACCGGCGAGAAGCTGGCCGACCTGCCCGAGTCCACCCCCGAGGACGTCGCCGAGGCGTTCGCGCGGGCCCGCACGGCGCAGATCGCCTGGGGAGCCACGCCCGTCCGGCAGCGCGCCGCCGTGCTCCTGCGCTTCCACGACCTCGTCCTCGCCCGGCAGGCCGAGGTGCTGGACCTCATCCAGCTGGAGACCGGCAAGGCCCGGCTGCACGCGCACGAGGAGGTCCAGGCCGTCACGGTCGCCGCACGGCACTACGGACGCAAGGCGCCCGCGTACCTGAGGCCCAAGCGGCACACCGGCGCCGTGCCGACCCTCACCAAGGTCACCGAGCTGCGCCACCCGCGCGGCGTCGTCGGCCAGATCGCCCCCTGGAACTACCCGCTCGAACTGTCCGTCGGCGACGCCCTCCCGGCGTTCGTCGCGGGCAACGCCGTCGTGATGAAGCCCGACACCGAGACCTGCCTCACCGCTCTGTGGGCGCGCGACCTGCTCATCGAGGCGGGGCTGCCCGCCGAGGTATTCCAGGTCGTCATCGGCGACGGGCCCGTCGTGGGTCCCGAGGTCGTCAAGCACGCCGACTACGTCTCCTTCACCGGGTCGACGCGCACCGGCCGGGAGGTCGCCCAGGGCGCCGCGGCACGCCTCGTAGGCGTCTCCCTCGAACTCGGCGGCAAGAACGCCATGGTGGTCCTGGAGGACGCCGACATCGACAAGGCCGCCGCGGGCGCCGTCCGCGCCTGCTTCTCCTCGGCCGGCCAGCTCTGCATATCCATCGAGCGGCTCTACGTCCACGAGTCCATCGCCGACGCGTTCGCGGACCGGTTCGCCGCCCGCACCAGGGCCATGCGCCTCGGCACCTCCCTGGCCTACGGCGCCGACATGGGCTCCCTGGTCGGCGAGCGGCAGCTGGAGACCGTGACCCGGCACGTGGAGGAGGCCGTCGCCAAGGGCGCCAAGGTCGTCGCCGGCGGAGTCGCCCGCCCCGACATCGGCCCCTACTTCTACGAGCCGACCATTCTCGACGGCGTCGAGGCGCCGATGGCCGTCTGCGCCGAGGAGACCTTCGGGCCCGTCGTCTCCCTCTACCGCTTCAAGACCGAGGACGAGGTCGTCGAGCTCGCCAACGCCACGCCCTACGGCCTCAATTCTTCCGTGTGGACCAAGGACGGCCGCCGGGGCCGCGCGGTCGCGGCCCGGCTGCGCACCGGCACGGTCAACGTCAACGAGGGCTACGCGCCCGCGTACGGCAGCGTCCAGTCGCCGATGGGCGGCATGAAGGACTCCGGTCTCGGCCGCCGGCACGGCTCCGAGGGCATCCTCAAGTACACGGAGGCCCAGACGGTCGCCCAGCAGCGGCTGCTGCCGATGGCGCCGTCGCTCGGCATGGACGACGAGAAGTACGCGGCGTTCATGAGCCGGAGCCTGAAGGTCATGAAGGCGTTCCGGCTCCGCTAGACGCCGCGGCCCCCGGGGCGGGCCGGTCGGCCCGCCCTTCTTCGCCCCGTCCCGATCGTCCCCCTGTCCGTCCCACCCTTTCGCACCGCTCCTCACAGCGGTTCTCGACGAGGAGAAACGAGGAGAGCAGCACGTGTCACAGGAGAGCTCTGCCCAGAATCAGCCTGACGAGGCGGCGTACGACTACGACGTCGTCGTCGTCGGCTCCGGCTTCGGTGGTTCCGTCACCGCCCTGCGCCTGACGGAGAAGGGGTACCGCGTCGGCGTCCTCGAAGCGGGCCGCCGCTTCACCCGGGACTCCCTGCCCAAGAACTCCTGGGACATCAAGAACTACCTGTGGGCCCCGAAGCTCGGCATGTACGGCATCCAGCGCATCCATCTGCTGGGCAACGTCATGGTGCTGGCGGGCGCGGGCGTCGGCGGCGGTTCCCTCAACTACGCCAACACCCTCTACGTCCCCCCGAAGCCCTTCTTCGAGGACCCGCAGTGGAAGGACATCACCGACTGGGAAGGGGAGTTGAAGCCGTACTACGACCAGGCACGGCGCATGCTGGGCGTACGGCTCAACCCGACCATGACCCCGTCGGACGTCCACCTCAAGGCCGCGGCCGAGGCGATGGGCGTCGGCGACACCTTCCACATGGCGCCGGTGGGCGTCTTCTTCGGGGACGGCCAGGACGCCGACGGCGGTGCGAAGGCGGCCCCCGGCCAGGAGATCGCCGACCCGTACTTCGGCGGTGCCGGACCCAGCCGCAAGGCGTGCACCGAGTGCGGCGAGTGCATGACCGGCTGCCGCCACGGCGCGAAGAACACCCTCAACGAGAACTACCTCCACCTCGCCGAGAAGGCGGGCGCCGTGGTCCACCCCATGACGACCGTGGTGTCCGTCACCGACGACTCGCAGGGCGGATACGCCGTCCAGACCCTCCCCACGGACCGCAAGCGCAAGGGAGAGGGGCGGACCTTCAAGGCGAAGCGGGTCGTCCTCGCGGCCGGCACCTACGGCACGCAGACCCTGCTGCACCGCATGAAGGCGGGCGGCCAGCTGCCCCACCTGTCGCAGAAGCTGGGCGAGCTGACCCGCACCAACTCCGAGGCGCTGGTGGGCGCGCAGACCGACAACCGCCGCTACCGCAAGGCCACCGGCGAGCAGCGCGTCGACTTCACCCGCGGTGTCGCCATCACGTCGTCCATCCACCCCGACGAGAACACCCACATCGAGCCGGTCCGCTACGGCAAGGGCTCCAACTCGATGGGCGGCCTGTCCATCCTCCAAGTCCCTTACGCGGAGGGCTCGTCGAGGGTGCTGGGCTGGCTGGCCAACGCGGCGCGGCACCCGGTCCTGGTGGCCCGCTCGCTGTCCAACCGCCGCTGGTCGGAGCGGACCATCATCGGCCTGGTGATGCAGTCGCTGGACAACTCCCTGACGACGTACCTGAAGCCGAAGGGCGCGGGCAAGGGACTGCTGACCGCCCGGCAGGGCCACGGGGCGCCCAACCCCAAGCAGATCAAGGCGGCTTCGGAGAGCGCCTCCGCGATCGCCGCCGAGATCAACGGCTTCGCGGGCAGCAACGTGGGCGAGCTGATGGGGACGCCGCTGACCGCGCACTTCCTGGGCGGCTGCCCGATCGGCGCCGACGCCGAGGAAGGCGTCATCGACCCGTACCACCGGCTGTACGGCCACCCGGGCATCTCCGTGGTCGACGGCGCCGCGGTCTCCGCGAACCTCGGGGTCAACCCGTCGCTCACCATCACCGCCCAGGCCGAGCGGGCGATGTCGTACTGGCCCAACAAGGGCGAGGCCGACCCGCGTCCGGCGCCGGGCGCGGCGTACGAGCGGCTGAAGCCGGTGGAGCCGCTGCACCCCGCCGTCCCGGCGGACGCGTTCGGCGCGCTGAAGTTGCCGTTCCTGGGGATACCCGCGGTGCCGCCGAAGAAGTGACCCGCGGGGGCCCTGTGCGCGTCGGCGCCACCCGCCCGGCGCGCGGTCCCCGCGCACCCGGTGCGCCCCTCACGGAAGCAAGTCCGCCCCCTCACGGAAGCAAGTCCGCCCCCTCACGGAAGAAAGAAAGAAGGACCTGCGCCCCCCTCCGAGCGCAGGTCCTTCTTCTCGTATCAGGCGTACTGCCCAGGCGTACGGGCCCGGCCGCGTTACGCGGTCGCGCCGCCCGAGTTGCGGCGACGGACGACATACACCGCGCCGGCACCGGCGACGACGGCGATACCGCCGACGAGACCGATCATCGGCAGGGCGGAGCTGGAGCCCGTCTCGGCCAGGCTGCCGTCGACCTCGGGCGTGTTGCCCTTGTCGGCGGGCTTGTCCGAGACCGGGACCTTGCCGCCTTCCTGCGGCTTGGTGCCGTCGGTGTTCGTGCCCGCGGCGACGATCTGGAACTTGTACGCGACCTCGCCGAAGCCCGTGCACTCGCCGTCGGCGTCGCCGTAGATGCTGGCGCCCAGGGAGAAGCCGGCGCCGACCGGGGCGCTGGACTTCACGTTGATGCGCATCGGGATGTTGACCTCGTAGTCGGGCTTGAGCTCGTCGGTGTAGCCGACGAAGCCGACCGCGTAGCCCTCGGAGTCGACGTCCTCCCAGACCTTGTCGTCCGGGTTGTAGGCCTGGAGCTGGACCTTCTTGCTCTGGAAGAGGTCCTCACCCGCCTTGTCGGAGGAGGCGCCGGCGAAGAAGCCGAGGTCGCTGAGGGTGGACTCGGAGTTGTTCGCCACGTTCAGCGAGAACTTGTGCCAGCCGCTGCCCACCGAGATCTTGCCGGGCAGGCCGGTGATGGACACGTCGACCTTGGAGTCCTCGCACTCGGACGGCTCCGGGTCGGGCGACTCGGACTCCTCCGGAGCGGAGGTGCTCGGCGCCGGGGACGTGGCGGAAGCGGACGCGGAGTCGCTCGGAGCTGGGGCGGACTCGGTCGCGGACGCCGAGGCGGTCGCGGAGGCGGTCGCCTCGGGGGTGGTCTCGGTGGCGCTCGGCGATGCCGACTCGCTCGGAGACTGGGATGCGGTTGCGCTCGCGGTCGGGCTGGCGGTGTCGTCCGTCGCGAACGCGGCCGGCGCCGACAGCAGCGCCAGCGGGGCTATGGCAGCCGTCGCGGCCGCAGCGGCCATGGCACGGCGAAGCTTCATGAAGACCTCGAAAGTCCGGTGCGCCGCGCTTTCGCGGGCGCTCGAGTGGGCTTGTCTGGGTGAGGCCTCCGCGTGTGGGGCGCGGGTGTGGCCGTTGGTTCTGCAGGTGTGACCGGTGGGACCTGGGAATGGTTGTCCTGTACCTCACATGATTTTTATGTGTGGTGAGTCACATCCGGGTGCGACTTGTGCAAGCCCTTTCGAACCGCTTAGAAATGTCCCTCGTGTCTGACAACAAGCCGGGTGGGAACGGGGATTCGTCCTTCAGCGACGACGTGTGGGAGCAGTTCGCCCGCGACACCGAGCGCGACATCCGGAGTTCGGCTCCCAAGGAGCCGTCCGCGCGGGCGCGCATGGTGACCGAGCGGCTGCGGCAGCAGGACGAGCGCGGCGACCGGCCGGAGAGCTGGCGGGTGGGCCCCTCGGTGCACGAGACGAGGCGCCGCTCCACGCGGCGCCGGCGCGTGTGGGCCGTCATCGGAGTGCCGCTCGCCGTCGTGGTGGCGGTCGTCGCGATGAGGCCGTCGCTCCTGCCGGGCGATCCCTTCGGCACGTCGTCCGACGACGCCCCCGCGGCCTCCCGGCTCCCCGACGAGACCGCACCCCCGACGGCGGTACCCTCCCGGTCGCCCGGTACCCCCACGCTGGACAGGCCGTTCGCCGGATCGCCCGCCGAGCGCTGGGCCGACGGCGCGGACGGCATCGTCGTCCCCCGGGCCACCGCGGTCGGCCCGCTCACCGAGGCGCAGGTCGCCACCGCGCTGCGGCGCACCAAGACCCTGCTCGTCGAGGCCAACCTCGACCGGGCGACGCTGCGCGGCGAACGCCCCGAGGCGGCGATCGCCACGCTCGACCCGAAGCAGCCGAAGATGCTCGACGACGTGAACGGCTGGCTGCGGTCACCGGACAAGGACCACGATCCGCTGGCACTGTTCAGCCGGTTCGACCCCAAGGAGGTCCGGCTCGTCGGGGACGTGGTCAAGACGCGCGGCCGGATCACGTTCAAGGCGGGCGAGCACGCCTCCGTCGTCGTCCACGCCGACTACAGCTTCGTGTATCCCGTGACCCGGGCCGACAACAACTCCACCGCGGTGACCCGCACCATCGTGCGCCGCGTCCTCGACCTGGAGGTCTCCGACCCGACGAAGTACCGGGTCACACCCGGCAGACTCTCGGTCCGGCGCTACGACCGCGACCTGGCCAACTCGGCCTGCGACGTCTACGACGGCTTCCTGCACCCGCGGTTCGACGCGGCCGACCCCGGCGGCCCGGACCCGTCGGGCCCCACCGTCGACCCGTACGACCGCAGCCGTGGCATCCAGCACGACGAGCCGGGCACCTGCGGCACGTTGTCCCGGACCTAGACCCGCACGCGTCATTGCACGGCGAAGGGCCCCGCGGTGGGTCCCTGCTCGGGCGGAGCCGAGATCAGGGAGGAGCCGCGGGGCCCTTCTTTCGTCAGCACCGGCGTCAGGGCAGCGCCGGTGCCTGGGAGCGACGCCGGGGGGTGCGTCGCCGGTCCGGGGGTGTTCCGGTGTGACCGCCGGTCGTGCGCCCCGGCGCGTTCGAGGCGCGCACGTGGTGTCGACCTTTGGCGAGCGGGTGGTACGGGCGTACTGCGGTGTGGAGTGGATCCGGTTGGCTGATCGGTCGGCTACGGGGTGTCCGCCATGAGAGCCGGGGTCGTTCTCGTACGGCGGGTGTTCTCGTACGGTGGGCCGTTCGTACGGGGCTGACGCCTGGGGGACTGATGCCTACGGGACTGAGTCGTGCAGGGCTGTTCGTACCGGACCGGTCGTCGTGCGGGACCGGTGGTCGTGCGGGACTGACGGGGCCGGAGGGTTCGTACGGGAGCCGTTCGCGCATCGTGCTGGACGGGCGACGGCCTCCGCAACCGTCGCGACCGCTTCCGAACGGATTCCGCCGGCCGGCCCCGGGCGTCCCCGGAGCCGACCGTTCTCTTGAGTGACCGGGCTGCTGTCCCCTGCCGTCCGGTCACACCCCTGGAGCGAGGTCCCACGACGCACAGCACGATCCGTACGTCTCATCGCTCCAGTGGAGCCACGCGTGGTTCTTTCGGGCCCGCCCCTGGATGACACGGACACCGGGACCAACGAAGCCCGCGGCGGCCCGGTCACGCGCCGTACGGGTGAGACGGAATGCGTACGTGCGTACGCCGTGTACGGGTTCAGAAGCGGCCCCGACGTGGTCAGACGCGGCCCCGGCACAGCTCGAGCAGCGTCATGGCCAGGGAGGTGCCGGGCTTGCCCAGCGCCTCCCGGTAGTGGCCGAGCACCTCCATCTCGCGGGAGAGGTTCACCCGGCGGCCGCCGGACGAGATCCGGGCCTCCTGGATCACCGCCGAGACGGCCATCCGTTCCTGCATGAGACCGATGATCCGGTCGTCCAGCGCGTCGATGCGCTCACGGGCACCGGTGATCACATCGGCGGCCTCGTCGGTGCGGGCACCGGTCTTGCCGAGTACGTCGGCCATGGTGGGGCTCCTCTGTCCGTGGGAGGGGTGCCCCGGGGCGGCAGGGCCCGGAAACGGCAGGCGCCCCGGGCCTTGTCGGCCCGGGGCGCCTGGGAAGTCGCTTGTCAGTTGCTCAAGCAGCACGACCATGGCAGCCGGTGGGCCGGTTGCCATAGGTAAACGCGAAGATCGCGGTGGTCTGGTGCGTGAACATGCGGCCAGTATGCACCGGCGGCGGACGCGCACCAAGCTCGTTCGGATGCTGAGACCCCGGGCGGCGCGCTCCCGCGGGCCCCGGGCGGGGTGACAAACCCGGCGTCGGCGCCCCGGTCCCGGCCCCCGGTAGACTCGGCACCACACCCACCATGCTCACCGCCGGAAGGCAACCCGTGTCATCAGCGACCCCCGCTGCCGCCGCCCCCGACACCGTCCTGGTCGTCGACTTCGGTGCGCAGTACGCCCAGCTCATCGCCCGTCGCGTCCGCGAGGCCCGGGTCTACAGCGAGATCGTGCCGAGCACCATGCCCGTCGCGGAGATGCTCGCCAAGAACCCGGCGGCGATCATCCTCTCCGGCGGTCCGTCGTCGGTCTACGCGGAGAGCGCCCCGCGCCTCGACCGCGAGATCTTCGAGGCCGGCGTCCCCGTGTTCGGCATGTGCTACGGCTTCCAGCTGATGGCGACGGCCCTCGGCGGCACGGTCGACAACACCGGCGCCCGCGAGTACGGCCGCACGCCCCTGCACGTCTCGAAGTCCGGCTCCACCCTCTTCGAGGGCACGCCGGACGAGCAGTCGGTGTGGATGTCGCACGGCGACGCGTGCAGCGCCGCCCCCGAGGGCTTCACCGTCACGGCGTCCACGGACGTCGTCCCCGTCGCGGCCTTCGAGAACGACGAGCAGAAGCTCTACGGCGTGCAGTACCACCCCGAGGTGATGCACTCCACGCACGGCCAGCAGGTGCTGGAGCACTTCCTGTACCGCGGTGCCGGCCTCAAGCCGAACTGGACCACCGGCAACGTCATCGACGAGCAGGTCGCCCTCATCCGCGAGCAGGTCGGCAGCAAGCGCGCCATCTGCGGCCTGTCCGGCGGCGTGGACTCCGCCGTCGCCGCCGCCCTCGTCCAGAAGGCCATCGGCTCCCAGCTGACCTGTGTGTACGTCGACCACGGTCTGATGCGCAAGGACGAGACCGAGCAGGTCGAGAAGGACTTCGTCGCGGCCACCGGCGTACAGCTGAAGGTCGTGGACGCGGAGGAGCGCTTCCTCGCCGCGCTGGCCGGGGTCTCCGACCCCGAGGAGAAGCGGAAGATCATCGGGCGCGAGTTCATCCGCGTCTTCGAGCAGGCCCAGGCGGAGATCATCGCCGAGGCCGCCGAGGGCGAGGACGTCGCCTTCCTGGTCCAGGGCACCCTCTACCCGGATGTCGTCGAGTCCGGCGGCGGCACCGGCACGGCCAACATCAAGTCCCACCACAACGTGGGCGGTCTCCCCGAGGACCTCGAGTTCGAGCTCGTCGAGCCGCTGCGCAAGCTCTTCAAGGACGAGGTCCGCATGGTCGGCCAGGAGCTCGGCCTGCCGGACGAGATCGTCCAGCGCCAGCCGTTCCCCGGCCCCGGCCTCGGCATCCGCATCGTCGGCGAAGTCACCAAGGAGCGCCTCGACCTGCTGCGCGAGGCCGACGCCATCGCCCGCGAGGAGCTCACGGCCGCCGGCCTCGACCGCGACATCTGGCAGTGCCCGGTGGTCCTACTCGCCGACGTCCGCTCCGTGGGAGTCCAGGGCGACGGCCGCACGTACGGTCACCCGATCGTCCTGCGTCCGGTCTCCAGCGAGGACGCCATGACGGCCGACTGGTCCCGCCTGCCGTACGAGGTCCTCGCCAAGATCTCCACCCGGATCACGAACGAGGTGGCGGACGTCAACCGCGTCGTCCTGGACGTCACGTCCAAGCCCCCGGGCACCATCGAGTGGGAGTAGATCCCCAGGTCACGTCCGCTTGAGAGTCCGCACCGGCTCTCCGGGCCGCCAGACCTCGGCGACCAGATACGTGTCGTCCTCGATGTAGGTCCGTACGACCTCCGTCAACTCGGTGCGGAAGAGGTGGAACGGCTGCGGCGGTTCCACCTCTTTCACGTACGCCGCCTTCGTCGTCGCGTCCTCGTCGCCGACCTCCACCGCTCGGCCGCTGATCCGCACGTCCCCGCCGCCCATGCCCGTGCCCGGCCCCGGGTTCGCCTGGAGCGCGAAGCGCGGATCGCGGCGCAGGTCGAGGGCCTTGAGCGAGCCGGGCATCATGCCGAGCCACAACTCGCCGTTCAGGAAGCGCACCTCCAGGCCGGTCGTGCGGGGCGAGCCGTCCTTGCGGAGGGTCGCCAGGACGTGGTGCGTGAAGCCGCCGAAGCGGTCCTCGACCGTCCTGGCCAGATCAGGTTCCGCGGCGGCGAAGGCTGCCCAGTTCGCCGGTTTCATGGGTGCCGGTCGTGCCGGTCGTGCCGCCGGTGCCGAGGGCGACGAGGGCGACGGCGACGAGGGAGCGGAGGTCGGCGGGCGGGGAGTGGGGTGCTCGGTCATGCGAGGAGTGTGGCGTGGATACCGGACGTCTTCTGTCTGGGTTTCCGTCTGCGTTTCCGTCTGGGTTTCCCTGCCCGGTGTCGGGGCCTCGGGGCCGGATGCCCTGTTTCCTGTCAGCCGGGTGCCAGGCCCGCCGTACCGACGCGGCGCGCCACTTTGCGGCGGTGGACGACCTCCAGGGCCAGGAAGCCCATGGACAACGCCTCCGCGACGGCGAACCCGATCAGCGCCGCACGCCAGCCGTACACCGCGCAGACCAGGGAGACGAAGAGCGCGCAGCCCGTCATGATCGCCGCGCGGGACCACGCGCTCGGGTCCTCGGCCATCGCGTCGAACTCGATCCGGTCCCGGAGCCCGCGTACTGTCCGTGCCGCCTCCCCGAGCGGCCGGAGCGTGCCGGGACGCAGCCCGGGCACGGCACGCGCGTCCTCGGTCCTCGGCCCCGTTTCCGTGCGCGAGTCCTCGCCCTTCGGTGCCGTTCCCGCGCGCTCGGTGCGCACCAGCTGGATCTGCAGCGCACGTCCCACCCGGTGCGCCCGCGCGTAACGGAAACCGTGCTGCTCGGCCACGTACGCGAGTGTGGCGAGCCGGCGCGGTGAGCCGCCGAGATCGTCGACGACGACGAAGTCCCGCTCCGCGAGCTGCCCGAGCAGGACGAGGATCCGCCGCTCCGCGCGGTTCATGAGTGCCTCCCGTGTCCCAGGCGTGGGTCGGTGTCAACCAGACAGACCAGTGACCTCCGGCCGCGGTTGTGGCCATCTCTTCACCGGACGACTCTGTTCTCCTGCGCTGACCCCGGGTAACTTCCGCTCCGTACCGCACACGCCAGTGCTGGAGGACATATGCACGGGCCCACCCCGCCCCTGCCCCTACCCACCGACCGGCTCCGGTTCGCCATGCCGCCGATGCACGACTCGGTCGACGACGAGCGGCGGCACCGCAAGGAGCGGCTGGCCGGGGCGCTGCGCGTCTTCGGCCGGCTCGGGTTCGAGGACGGGGTCTCCGGACACATCACGGCGCGCGACCCCGAGTACAGCGACTGTTTCTGGGTCAATCCGTTCGGGATGCCCTTCAAGCACGTGACCGTCGGCGACCTGGTCCTGGCCAACCAGGACGGGCAGGTGATCGAGGGCCGCTACCACGTGAACCAGGCGGCGTTCACCGTGCACGCGCAGGTCCACGCCGCCCGGCCCGACGTCGTCGCCGTCGCGCACTGCCACTCCGTGCACGGGCGCGCCCTCGCCGCGCTGGGCGACCTGCTCGACCCGATCACCCAGGAGAGCTGTGCCTTCTACGAAGATCACGCACTCTACGACGCGTACAGCGGCGTCGCCGTCGACGCCGAGGAGGGCCGTCGGATCGCCGCCGCGCTCGACACCCGCAAGGCGCTCGTCCTGCGCAACCACGGGCTGCTGACCGTGGGCGACTCGGTGGACGCCGCCGCCTGGTGGTTCCTGTCCATGGAGCGGTCCTGCCAGGTCCAGCTCACCGCCAAGGCCGCGGGGCGTCCCCTCCTCATCGACCACAAGCAGGCGGTCGCCACGCGTGAACAGCTCGGCGGTGATCTGGTGGCGTGGATCAACTACCAGCCGTTGTGGCAGGACATCAGTCGGAGTGAGCCGGATCTGTTGTCGTAGGCGTGGTGTCGGGCGCGGTGTGTCGGGGGACGGTGCGTTGAGGGACCGTGCATCGGAGGGGCGGCGCAATGGGGCGTGGGTTGTGGGGCGGTGCCGGGTTGCGGGTCAGAAGTCGCGTAGGACCGCCGCCTTCGTCAGGGCGAACTCCTCGTCCGTCAGGACCCCGGCACGGTGCAGCTCGCCCAACTCCCTGAGCCGGCGCAGCAGTACGTCGTGCCGATCCGACGCGGGCGGTGCCGCTGCCGTCAGCGCGGGGCGCTCCCGGGCCACGTGCTCGTCCGTCCGCGTGGACGGATGAGGCAGACGCGCCGTCACCGCCGCGGCGACCAGAGCGGTCAGCAGGTCACGGCGCGTGCTGCCCCACAGGTCCAGGGCGTACGGGTCCTTCTCGGTGGGCAGCTTGGAGAACGCCGTCTCGCGGGTGACGAAACGCAGGAATCCGTCCTCGTAACCGGAGTTGGGCAGCCACTCGACCTGTACGAGGTCGCCCACCGCGATGATCCGCGGGCCCGTCGCCCGCTTCACCCGGTCCGACGTGTCCGACCAGTCGATCCGCACCTGCACGCCGTCGAACGAGACCGTCCCGTCGCTGGAGCGCACCGAGACCGGGACCGGTGGGCCCGACAGGAGGTACGACCGCGCCGGTTCCTTGGGGATCTGGTCCAGCAGCAGCGCACGGCGGACCTCCTCGGCGACGTACTCCGCGACGCCGGACCGGTCGACGTCGACCGTGAGCCGGTACGGGTCCGCCGCGTCGGGCAGCCTGCCCCCGGTCGCCTGAAGCAGGGGGTCCGAGCCCTCGCGCAGCCTGAGCCGCAGTCGGCCCCGCTTGCGCTCGGGTTCGTAGACGATGCCCGACACCGCCTCCAGCGGGACGGCGATCTCCCCGTACGTCTGGCGGAACAGCGGCACGGAACGGTGCAGCCCCGGCGTGATCCGGACCGTGCTGCCGTCGAAGGCCCAGGTCCCGTCGCGCTGGATGATCTCGGCCATGGGGAAATTCTCGCAGCCCGGTCAACACGGGCGCCCGTGCTTCACCCACGCTGACCGGACCTGCCGGATTCGCGCCGTGTTCCGTACGGCACAATTCGCTGTCATCGCGGGGCAGTTGTAAGGCAGTTGTAAGGCAGTTGGGCGGCAGTCAGGCGTACGGAAGGTCTGGCTGGGCGGAGATGTGCGGCGCGGGAAGGCGGCAACGGGCGTGGCGGTGCAGGAGGCGAGACACGGTGCGGGGCGCGGTGCCGGGGCCGGGCAAGGGGCGGATCCCGGGGCGTTCTCGGGTGCGTCCGGGGGAGGCCGGGGAGGTGCCCACGATGGTGCCCATGAAGGGGGCTGCACCTGTGGGGACTGCCCGCACGGGGCTCGGGCGGGGCACCGGCGTGCCGTCGCCGAATTCCTGGCGAAGCGCGAGGAGTTGGCGTCCGGGCGTGGGCTGCCGGCCGGTGTCGCGCACTCGGTCTCCGCGTCCCGGCAGTGGGTCTCCGACGAACTGACCCAGTCCGCGGACCTCGTCGCCGAGCGCGGGCGGCTGGAGGGCACGGCCTGGCTGGCGCGGCTGTGGCGGTACACCGCGTACGCGGTCTGGGGCGGTGTGGGCGTGTTCCTGCTGGCGCAGGCGCTCACCGCGATCGGCGCGGGGTGGACGGCGGCGCGGACCGCCGGGCTGGTCGCGGCGGTCGTGGTGGCCGGGCTGCTGACGGGCGCGGCCTGGTTGCACCGGAGCCGTGGGGGTGCGCTCGCACCCGTCATCGGTGAGGACAACCGGCTCTCCACGTCCCGGGCGGTGGCCGGGGGGTGGGTGCTGTTCGTGGTGTACGCGGTGCTGGTGATCGTCGGGCAGCTCGCGGCGGCGTCCGCGCACGGCCGCCGGGACGAGCTGATCGCCGGGCTGGAGCTCGCGCGGGGCGCGGGTGTGGTCACTGTCGTCGCCGTGGTGTGCGGGGTGGCGGTGCTGGTGCGGCGGGTGGTGGGGCTGCGGGTTCTGGGGCAACGGTTGCAGAAGGTGCGGGCGGATCGGCCGCGGGCCGCCGATCTGCTCACGGACGATGCGGGGAAGGGGGGCTTCGCGGACATCCAGTACGTGGTGATCAGTGCGGTGGCGCTCGTCTTCGCGGGGGTGCGGCTGGCTCGGCGGCCGGCGCAGTTGCCGGACCTTCCGTGGGGGCTGGCGCTGCTGGTGCTGGTGTCGGCCGGTACGTATCTCGCGGGCAAGTACGCCGAGGGCGGGCGGCCGGTGATCCTCTCCGTGGTGCGGTCCCGGGAAGCTGGGGATCTCGACGCGCCCATCCGTACCGGTGACGACATCGAGATCCGGGGGGCGGGGTTCGTGCCGCCCGGGGCGCAGGCGGCGGACCGGCTGTCGCGGATGGTGGTCCGGATCGGGGCCGTGCATGTGCATGTGCCGCTGGTGCCGGTGGCCGGGGGCTTCAGCAACCCCACGGACGCCTTGCTGACGGTGCCCGTGCCGGTGGATGTGGAGCCGGGACGGGTCGAGGTGCAGGTGGTGACGGCTGCCGGGGTCGAGACGAACCGGTACGCGATCGATGTGACGGACTGACGGTCGCCGGGGCGTGTCCGCCGGGCCGGGGCTGGCTGTCGGGCCCGCCGGGCCGGGGCCGGCTGTTGGGCCGTTTCGCCGTTTGTCCGGTGGGTGGGTCGGGTCCGTGCCGGTGATCCGCCCGTTGCAGCCGTCGTGTGGTCCGGTGTGTCGGTGCGGTGGGTTCGTGTTGCCGTCCGCAACGGGCATGTGAT
>NZ_AUKV01000046.1:0-65635 GCF_000424945.1 Streptomyces sp. 142MFCol3.1 | reverse complement strand
CGCGCGGCCTGCCGCCGCGCACCGAGGCGCTGCTGGACGAGCTTCTGCCGATGTGGCGGAGCGGTGTCGCCGCCGTCGGATGAGCCGGGCGGTGCGTGGGGCCGACCTTCGGCACGCCGTGTCGGCCGTGGGCCCACTGTGCCCGCCGGGGCCCGCGCCAGGCGGCCCGCCGTGCCCGTCGGGGACCTGCCGTGCCCGTCGGGGACCTGCCGTGCCCGTCGGGGACCCGCCGTGCCCGTCGGGGACCAGCAGTGCCCCCCGGCGACCCGCCGTGCCCGCCGGCGACCCGCCCCGGGCGACGGGACACCCGCCCGCGCGACGGCGCCGCACCCCCGTGACGGGACGCGCCGACGCGATCAGCCCCCCGTGACGGGACGCGCCGACGCGATCAGCCCCCCGTGACGAGACGCGCCGACGAGATCAGTCCCTGCGGGGGAACGCGCCGAGGCGATCCATCCCCTGCGGAAGGCCGCCCGGTCCGGTCCGGGCCGGTCCCGCCCGCGGGTGGCGACTTGACCCTGGTGATCCGCGTCGCGGCCCGAGCCCGGGCCGTGGGCCTGTGCGGTCCGCGCCGCGTGGGTCCGGCCGGCTGATCCGGCCCGCGGACGACGGCCGTGCTGGACCGCACGCCACCGGGCGACGCGGGTCTGCTGACCGGTCCGCGGGTCGACGCCCGTGCTGATCCGCCCAGCGGACGATGGCCCGCCCGGCGTGCCCTGCGCGACGATGACCCGCGGCAGCAAACGAACTCATGGGGTGAATGCGTGGACCTCGAACTCTGGGTGGCCGTCGGGGCCGCACTCTGGGGCGCGGCGGCCGGGCTGCTGGTGCCCCGGCCCGCGTACCGCTTGGCCGTGCGGCCGGACGAGCCGTGGCGCGACCGCTGCCCCGACGGGCACGCCCTCACCGGCCCGGCGCGCGGCTGGCTCGGGCTCGCCCGCTGCCCGGAGTGCGGCGGCGACCGGGGGCGTGCGCCCGGCATCCCGCGCAGGGCGTCGGAGGTGTCCGGCGACGCGGGCCGGGTGGCCCTGGGCGGCACCCCGCCCGCGTACGGCCCCGGCGTGTCCCTCGTCTCCCTCACCACCGCAGTGGTCTGCGCCGGTCTCGCCCTCGCCACCGGTACCCGGCCGGAGCTCGCCGTCTGGCTGCTGCTCGCGCCCCTCGGCGTGCTCCTGGCCGTGGTGGACTTCCGGGTGCAGCGGCTGCCGGACGTGCTGACCCTGCCGCTCGCCGGGGCCGCGCTCGTACTGCTCGGGGCGGTCGCGCTCGTGCCCGAACACGCCGGGGACTGGCCGACGGCGCTGTACGGGTCGCTCGCGCTCGGCGGCGCGTACTTCCTCCTCTTCCTCATCAACCCGAACGGCATGGGGTTCGGGGACGTGAAACTCGCGCTGGGCCTCGGGGCCGTGCTCGGCTGGTACGGGTGGAGCGTGGTGCTGCTGGGCACCTTCGCCGGGTTCCTGTTCGGCGGGCTGTACGGGATGGGCCTGGTCGTGGTGCGGCGCGCCGGACGCAAGACGTCGATCCCCTTCGGGCCCTTCCTCGTCGCGGGCGCCTACGTGGGGCTGCTGATCGGTGCGTACGCGGCCTGAACGGGGCCGTGGCCACGGGCACGCAGGCTGGCGTCGGGCCCCCGAGGTGGCTGGCGTACGCTGGATCGGTCCGCCCACACCCCTCCGAAAGGGACGCCCCGGTGACCGAGAAGGCCGACCTCCAGTCCGTCCTCGACCGTGCCGCCGCAGGCGGGCGGATCACCCCCGAGGAGGCGCTCGACCTGTACCGGGACGCCCCGCTGCACGCCCTGGGCGCCGCCGCCGACGCCGTACGCCGCCGCCGGTACGCCGGTACGGAGCACATCGCGACGTACATCATCGAGCGCAACATCAACTACACGAACGTGTGTGTCACCGCGTGCAAGTTCTGCGCCTTCTACGCGGCCCCCAAGGACACCGCCAAGGGCTGGACGCGCGACCTCGACGACATCCTGCGGCGCTGCGCCGAGACCGTCGAACTCGGTGGCACGCAGATCATGTTCCAGGGCGGTCACCACCCGGACTACGGCGTCGAGTACTACGAGAAGCACTTCTCCGCGATCAAGGCCGCGTACCCGCAGCTCGTCATCCACTCGCTCGGCGCCTCCGAGGTCGAGCACATGGCCCGCATCTCCGAGGTGAGCGTCGAGGAGGCGATCCAGCGCATCCACTCCGCCGGACTCGACTCCTTCGCCGGCGCCGGCGCCGAGCTGCTGCCGGCGCGGCCCCGCAAGGCGATCGCCCCGCTGAAGGAGAGCGGTGAGCGCTGGCTGGAGATCATGGAGGCGGCGCACCGGCTCGGTGTGGAGTCGACGTCCACGATGCTCATGGGCACGGGCGAGACCAACGCCGAGCGCATCGAGCACCTGCGGATGATCCGTGACGTGCAGGACCGGACGGGCGGCTTCCGCGCCTTCATCCCGTACACGTACCAGCCCGAGAACAACCACCTCAAGGGCCGTACGCAGGCCACGCTCTTCGAGTACCTGCGGATGATCGCGATCGCCCGCCTCTTCCTCGACAACGTGGCGCACATCCAGGGCTCCTGGCTGACCACCGGCAAGGAGGCCGGCCAGCTCTCCCTGCACTACGGCGCGGACGACCTCGGCTCGATCATGCTGGAGGAGAACGTGGTGTCCTCCGCGGGCGCCAAGCACCGCTCCAACCGCATGGAGATCATCGACCTGATCCGCAAGGCCGACCGCGTGCCCGCCCAGCGGACGACGACGTACGAGCACATCGTGGTCCACGACGACCCGGCGAACGACCCCGTCGACGAGCGCGTCATGTCCCACATCTCGTCGACC
The DNA here is from genome assembly GCF_000424945.1 of Streptomyces sp. 142MFCol3.1. Classification (NCBI taxonomy): domain Bacteria; kingdom Bacillati; phylum Actinomycetota; class Actinomycetes; order Kitasatosporales; family Streptomycetaceae; genus Streptomyces; species Streptomyces sp. 142MFCol3.1. The sequence goes on along the minus strand of NZ_AUKV01000046.1, from coordinate 62,796 downwards.
GCGATCGAGGGCGGTACGGCACACCCCGAGCTGAAGCTGCTCGCCTCCAACTAGCCGCGCCGTGCTGACGATCCACACCGCCGACGAGCTCCGGCGCAGCTGGGGCGACACGGCGCCGCTCAAGGACGGCGCCGTGGCCGTCGAGGGGGACCGTGTCGCGGGCGTGGGGCCGCTGGAGGAGCTGCTGGAGCGGTTCCCCGGCGCGCGCGTGCGCCGCTGGCCCGGCTCCCTCGGACCCGCCCGCGTCCATGAAGGGGTCCTGCCCGTGGCACCGAGCCCCCGTGAACGCGTCCACGCCGTACTGAAGTCGGGCGCCACCGCGGTGCTGGAGGCGTACGCGGACGACGCCGGCCTGCGCGCCGCCGCCGCGCGCAACGACATCGCCGTGCTCGCGCACCCCCGGACGCCGGTGATCACCGACGCCGGGCGGGCCGACCTCGCGGTCTTCGACGCGGACGGGACGTGCCTCGCGACCGTTTGCGCGGGGCGCCTGGTGCACCGGCGCCGCTAGACCGGCCGCCGGGCCACGCACGACCTGGGGCCTGCCCGCCAACACCCCGGGCCTGCCCGCGCGTCCCTGGGCCCGACCGCGAACACCCCGTTCCCGCAGGTGCGTTGCCCCGACCTCACGTGCACGCCCCCGCCCGCACGGCGGCCGGCTCGGCCGGCGGGGGCTTTCGCGAACGCCCGAACTCTGCTTCACCCCGCCGTATCCGCGACGCCACGGCCGAGTCGCCGAGGGCGTACGTCCCGCCGATCTTCGACGGCCGGGCCGTGACGATCTGCCTCTGGCCCGAGATCGCCCTGGTGCTCGCGGTCCCGCTGATCGATCAGTTCTGGAAGGTGCCCGCCTTCGAGAAGTGGCTTCCGCTGGAGAGCCAGTGGTTCATGTCCGGCATCGGCCGGCTGCCGGTCTGGGTCGCCGTTTCGTTCTTCGGCTGGGTCGCGGACGTGGCGGCCGGGAGGAAGCCGGGACTCCTTCCCTGAGCGGGACCCGGCGGAGGCCTCCAGGGGGGACGTGAGGGCGGCGTACGGGCCGGGTGCCGGAGAGCCGCCCGGCCCGTACTGCCACAATGGGCCCGTGACCCGCGCATCCCTGGACAAGCAGCCGCACGAAGTCGCCTCGATGTTCGACGACGTGGCGGAACGGTACGACCTGACGAACGACCTGCTGTCGCTGGGCCAGGACCGGGTCTGGCGCAGAGAGGTCGCCAGAGCGGTCGACGCGCGGCCCGCGCAGAAGATCCTCGACCTCGCGGCCGGTACGGCGACCTCCTCCCTGCCCTTCGCGCGCACCGGCGCCTACGTCGTCCCCTGCGACTTCTCCCTCGGGATGCTGCGGGTCGGCAAGAGGAACCACCCGTGGCTGCCGCTCACCGCGGGTGACGCGACGAGGCTGCCCTTCAAGGACGACACCTTCGACGCGGTCACCATCTCCTTCGGGCTGCGCAACGTGCAGGACACCGACACCGCGCTGAGCGAGCTGTACCGGGTGACGAAGCCCGGCGGGCGGGTCGTGATCTGCGAGTTCTCGCACCCCACCTGGGCGCCGTTCCGCACGGTGTACACCGAGTACCTGATGCGCGCGCTGCCGCCGGTCGCCCGCGCCGTCTCCTCCAACCCGGATGCGTACGTCTATCTCGCCGAGTCCATCCGTGCCTGGCCGACCCAGCCCGAGCTGGCCGAGCGGCTGCGCAAGGCGGGCTGGTCGAAGGTGGCCTGGCGGAACCTGACGGGCGGGGTCGTGGCCCTGCACCGGGGCTTCAAGGCCTGACCGCGGCGCGGCCCGGCCACGGAGCGGCCGGCGCGCGGGCCGCGGCGGCGTACCGGCGCGGTCGCTCAGTGCGGCACCACGAACGGATCACCGGGCTTGTCGAGTTCGCGGCGCATCCCGCCCGACGGCGGGCGTGGCAGGCGCGGCTCGCGCACCCCCGCGCCGCCCTCGGCGTCACCGATGTCGAACCACACGGTGACCAGGGCACCGCGCGGGACCTCCACGCCGGGTGGCGGGTACTGCCGTACGACGTAGTCGACGACCGTGCGCAGGAAGTCGGGCCGGTCCGGTGCGACGAGCAGCACCCCTTGCGCCTCGGCCGTCTCACGCGCGTCCACGGCCATCAGGCCGACGAGCCGCGGTACGCGCACTTCGGGTGTCTTGGGTGTTATCTGCACAAGCTTCACCCCCAGCGGTACCGGAAGGGTAAGCCTCCGCCGGTGCCATCCGGAAGTCGTCGGAAGCGCCGCCGGTCCCGCGCGGGCCGGTGCGGGCGAGTGCCCGCACCGGCGGCAGGGAGTGGCGCCGGTCCCGCGCGGGCCAATGCACGGGCGCAGCCCCGCGCGGGCCGGATGCCGGGCGCCGCCGGGTCCCGCGGGCCGGTGCCGGGGGTGTCGCCGCGTCCGCGCGGGCGGGGGCCGGGGCCGGGCGCTTCAGGTCAGCGTCAGGCGGTAGCGGTGGCCCTCCTGGCCCGTCACCGGAGTCGTGAACCGCTCGGCGAGTTCCATGCCGAGCCGCTTCGTGACGGCGATGGAGCGTTCGTTGCGTGCGTTGACCATGGCCACGACATCACGGACGCCGGCCGCGCGGACCCGCTCCAGGGTGGTGCGGGCCGCCGCCGTGACGTACCCCTTGCCCCAGTGCGCCCGTCCCAGCCGCCAGCCGATCTCGATCTCGCCGGTCGGCCCCCACCCGTGCGGCCACGGCTGCGCTCCCGTGAAGCCCAGCACCTCGCCCTCCGGGCCGACCATCGTCCACAGGCAGAAGCCGTGCTCGGCGTCGTGCCGCCGCTGCCGCGCGGTGAGCTCCTCGTACACGGACAGCTCGGCCGCCCTGCCCCCGTGGAACTCCATGACCTCCGGGTCGGCGAAGATCCGGTGCCAGGCGAAGGCGTCCTCGTCGGTGGGGACGCGCAGCCGTACGTCGGGGAGAGCTCGGTTCACGGGGGCAGCCCTTCAGCCGGGTGATCAGTACCGCTGCATAGACTGCCCATGTCCAGTGCCCGTCGGCACGTTGATTTCGAGTCTTGGGGAGACCCTGCCGTGACCGAGCCCCAGCCCCTCTCCGAGAACACCGCCGATGTCATCGTCGTCGGGGCCGGGCCAGCCGGTTCCACCACCGCGTACTACCTCGCGAAGGCGGGACTCGACGTCCTGCTCCTGGAGAAGACCGCGTTCCCGCGGGAGAAGGTGTGCGGTGACGGCCTGACCCCGCGCGCCACCAAACAGCTCGTCTCGATGGGCATCGACATCTCCGAGGAAGCGGGCTGGCTCCGGAACAAGGGTCTGCGGATCATCGGCGGCGGTGTGCGCCTCCAGCTGGACTGGCCGGATCTCGCCTCCTTCCCCGACTACGGACTCGTGCGCAAGCGGGACGACTTCGACGAGCAACTGGCGCGGCAGGCGCAGAAGGCGGGCGCGCGGCTGCACGAGCGCTGCAACGTCGGCGCCCCGATCGTCGACGACCGCACCGGCCGCATCACCGGCGTCCACGCCAAGCTCGGCGAGGAGAAGCGCGAGGTCACCTTCCACGCCCCGCTCGTCGTCGCCGCCGACGGCAACTCCACACGCCTCTCCCTGGCGATGGGGCTGCACCGCCGCGAGGACCGGCCGATGGGCGTCGCGGTCCGCACGTACTTCACCTCGCCCCGTCACGAGGACGACTACCTGGAGTCCTGGCTGGAGCTGTGGGACCGGCGCGGCGCCGAGGACCGTCTCCTCCCCGGCTACGGCTGGATCTTCGGCATGGGCGACGGCACGTCGAACGTCGGCCTCGGCGTCCTCAACACCTCCGACTCCTTCAAGGAACTGGACTGGCGCGAGGTCCTCAAGGCCTGGTGCGCGTCCATGCCGGAGGACTGGGGCTACACCCCGGAGAACATGACGGGCCCGATCCGCGGCGCCGCCCTCCCGATGGCCTTCAACCGCCAGCCGCACTACACCAAGGGCCTGTTGCTGGTCGGCGACGCCGGCGGTCTGGTGAACCCCTTCAACGGCGAGGGCATCGCCTACGCCATGGAGTCCGGCCAGATCGCCGCCGACGTCATCGTCCAGGCGCACTCGCGCGCCACACCGGCCCAGCGCGAACTCGCCCTCCAGCGCTACCCGCGCGTCCTCAAGGACACCTACGGCGGCTACTACACGCTCGGCCGCGCGTTCGTGAAGCTCATCGGCAACCCGAAGGTCATGAAGATCGCCACGCAGCGCGGACTGACCCACCCGATGCTGATGAAGTTCACGCTGAAGATGCTCGCGAACCTGACGGACCCGACCGGCGGCGACGCGATGGACCGGATCATCAACGGCCTGAGCAAGGTCGCGCCGAAAGCCTAGGCCCCGGTGCCGCCCGCTCCGTGCGAGCGGGCGGCACCGGCGACGCCTCGATCGAAGGCGGGGCCCCGCGGCCGTCCTGCGCGAGGGGCGGCTCCAGGCCCGGGCCGCTCACCGGGGCGCCCGCCCGCGGCCGTGGGAAGGCGGCCCGCAGGGCCCCTCTCAGGAACCGAGCGCCTCCAGGTTGGCGGCCCGGCGCGCGAAGACCTCCTCGCGCCGGTCCGCGACCTGCCGCAGGGCCTCCTTGCGCTCCCGCCCGGAGAGCCGGTCCAGATAGACCTGCCCGCCCAGATGGTCGGTCTCGTGGGCGAGGCAGCGGGCGAAGTACCCGGTGCCCTCGACGCGGACCGGACGGCCGTCCCGGTCCTGCCCGCGCACGACGGCCCGGTCCGGACGCGGTACGTCCATCACGGCGCCCGGCACCGACAGACAGCCCTCGCCCTCGTCGAGCAGCCGGCGCCCGGCCGGGTCGAGCGGCTCCAGCACCGGATTGACGATGTGCCCGACGTGCCGGACCCCCTCGTCGTCCAGGCAGTCGTAGACGAACAGGCGCAGCGCGACCCCGACCTGGTTCGCCGCGAGACCGGCGCCTTCCGCGACGTACATCGTCAGGAACATGTCGTCGATGAGCGCGGCGAGATCGGGCCCGAACTCGGTCACGTCCCGGCACGGCTTGTGCAGCACCTCCTCGCCGACCTCGGTGATCCGCCGTACCGCACCCCGCCGGGCCTCCGGCGCGAGCCGCGGATACGTGTCGACGGGGCTTCCCTGGACGAACACACGTGGCATGACGGTCTCTCCCGGTGATTGTGAGGATGCTGTGGGTGGCGGGCCGTCGGGGTTCCGGCTTCCGGAGCCCCTCCCTACCCTCCGTTGCCCATGACAACAGAACACGCGCAGCAGTCCCAGGAGCACACCGGACAGACCCGCAGACGCTTCCTGGCCGCGGCCGGAGGAGCGGTCGGAGCCACGGCCGCCGCCGTCTCCTTAGGGCCGGCCGGGAGCGCCGCGGCCGCCCCGGCCACGGGCAGGCGGGTCGCCGTCCTCGGCGGCGGGGTCTCGGGCCTCAGTGCCGCCCACGAACTCGCCGAGCGCGGCTACGCGGTGACCGTCTACGAGTACTACGACCGACTCGGCGGCAAGGCCCGCTCGATGGACGTCCCCGGGACCGGCGCCGGCGGACGCGGACCGCTCCCCGGCGAGCACGGCTTCCGCTTCTTTCCCGGTTTCTACCGGAACCTCCCGGACACGATGCGCCGCATCCCCTTCCCCGGCAACGCGGGCGGAGTCCACGACAACCTCCGCGGCGCCACCGAGGCGCTGTTCGCCCGGGACTCGGGCCGGCCCGACCTCCACTTCCCGCTGCGCCGGGCCACCACTCCGCCCGCCCCCGGCGACATCACGCCCTCCTGGCTCCGCGACCAGATCCTGTCGGTCCTCGACCTCGGCACCCGCCTGCCGGCCCACGAGGCCGCCTACTTCGCCGAACGGCTGCTCGTCCACCTCACCAGCTGCGACGCCCGCCGTGAGGATCAGTGGGAGAAGGTGTCCTGGTGGGACTTCATCCGCGCCGGCGAGATGAGCACGGAGTACCAGACCCTGCTGGGCATCGGGCAGACCCGCAACCTCGTCGCCACCCGCGCCGAGATCGCCTCCACCCGCACGGTCGGCCGCGTCATCATCGAGGCCCTGCTGCTGTGGGGGCTGCTGGGCCGCGGCATGGACGGCGACGCCGACGTCGACCGCGTCCTGAACGCGCCGACGAGCGAGGCGTGGATCGACCCCTGGGAGACGCATCTGCGCTCCCTCGGCGTCGAGTTCGTCCTCGGCACCCAGGTCCGGGAGGTGCTGTACGCGCAGGGCCGGGTGACGGGGGTCCGTGTGTCGGACCGTGACGGGGGCCGGGAACGGACGGTCACCGCCGACCACTACCTCTCCGCGATGCCCGTGGAGCACGCCCGTGCGACCTGGGGCCCCGCCCTGCGCGCGGCGGACCGGCAGCTCGGCCGGTGCGACGCGCTGAGGACGGACTGGATGACCGGCGTGATGTTCTACCTGCGCACGCCCACCCCGGTCGTGCACGGCCACATCAACTGCCTCGACTCACCGTGGTCGGTGACGGGCATCGGCCAGGCCCAGTTCTGGGACGTACGTGACTTTTCACGCGACTACGGCGACGGCGAGGCCCACGACTGTTTGTCCGTGATCGTCTCCGAGTGGGACAAGCCCGGGATCCTGTACGGCAGGACGGCCCGTGAGTGCACCAGGGAAGAGATCGTCGCCGAACTGTGGGCGCAACTGAAGGACGGGCTGAACGACTCCGGGAAGACGACGCTCAGGGACGAGGACCGGGTCGGCTGGTTCATGGACCCGGCCGTGACGGGTCTGGGCGGCCCGGACCCGCAGAACCGCGAGCAGCTCCTCATCCACCCCACGGGCACGCTCTACAACCGGCCCACCGCCGGCACCGCGGTCCCGAACTTCTTCCTCGCCGGCGACTACGTCCGCACGGACGTCGACCTGGCGACGATGGAGGGCGCGAACGAATCGGCGCGGCGGGCCGTGAACGCGCTGCTGGAAGCGGACGATTCGGACACCGAGCGGTGTCGCGTCCAGGAGCTGTACCGCCCCCCGGAGATGGAGCCGCTGAAGCGGGTGGACGAACTCCGCCACAAGCTCGGCCTGCCGAACACCTTCGACCTCGGGTAGGCGACCCCGGGCACGGGGCGCGGAGCCGGAGGGAGGCGGGACGGCGGAGACGGCGCGGGCAGCGCGAAAGGGCCGCCGGCCCCTGAGGCGGCGGCCCTCACGGCGAGGGCTCAGAGGACGCGGACCGCGCCCGTGGCCGGATAGCCCGAAAGGTCCTGAATCACCACACCCTTGGAGGGGTTGGCGGCGTCGAGGTACTGGCCGTTCCCGATGTACACACCCACGTGGTACGCCGAGCCGGCGGAACCCCAGTACAGGATGTCGCCGACCTGGAGATTGGACAGCGAGACCGGCGTGCCGGACGTCGACTGGTCCTGCGAGACGCGCGGCAGGTCGACACCGACCTGCTTGAACGCGGCCTGCACGAGGCCCGAGCAGTCCCACGCGTTCGGGCCCGTGCCGCCCATGACGTAGGCGTCGCCGACCTGGGCCTTGAGGAAGGCGACGACGGTCGCGACGCTTCCGCTGGCCGGGGCGGAGACGTTCGTGGACGTGGAGGCGGAGGCGGAGAGGGTGGTCCGCTCCGAGGAGCGCGAGGCGGCCTCGGAGGCGGCAGCCCTGCGCGCGGCTTCGGCGGCGGCCTTCTTCTTGGCCTCGGCCTTCTGCTTGGCCTCGGCGAGGTCCGCCTTGGCCTGCTTCGCGGCCTTTGCGGCGGCCGCGTCACGCTCCGCCTGCAGCTCGTAGTTGGCCGCGGCCTGCTGGGTGGCGTCCGCGGACTGCGCGACCTGGGTGGCCAGGTCGGCCGTCAGGGTGGGCAGTTCGAGGGTCTGCGTCACGGGCTCGGCGGCGTTCGCCGAACCGGACGCACCGGCCACGGCCAGGGTGCTGAGAACGCCACCGGCAACACCGGCGCGCATCGCGAGCGCCGACGCGTTGCGACGGGGTTTCCGGTGGCTTCGTATGTGAGCGGTGTGGGACATGGGTACAAGCGGTACCAGGGGCTCCTCCATACCTTCAAGAAACGTGTGGTGCGCCACAGTTGTTCAATCGGCCGCCGAAATCGATGCGCGTCATTCTTTATTGACGCCGTAACGGGCATTGCGGACAGCCCTCGACAAGCCCGTGATCATGGGCTTTCTGCATTACGTCCGAATTGCCCGCCACCTACCACCGGTTGAAGCCGATGGCCAAGCCCGGTTTATCTGACCCCCAGGCAGATGTGGCGCAGGTCACGGAACGGTCACCGGGGCGACGGCGTCACGCGCGTGAGCTCCACCCGCCCCCCGCTCGTGAACGCGTGCACGCGTCCACATCGGCCGCGGAGCTCCCTCCGAAGTGTGAACGCGGTCCTCTATCAAGGGTCTGCGTCCAACTCGAATTTGCATGCAGAGGAAGTCTCTTGATATGGAGACGCCGCCTCGGACCTGCGACGACGAGCGGAAATGTCACCTCTGGTGATCGACCGGACGCTTCGCGTACGAAGATCACTGCTCATACGACTTCATGATCGTTCGTCAGGTGGTGGAGATCACAAAGCTTGTGTAATACCCCGTGTCGCAGATCACAGACCGGCGGGCATAAGATGCGAGGCAGTTGGGCTTGTGACCTGCTTCACATGTTCCCGATCTTCGCCGGTACGGGTGGAGCTCGTGGGGCCTGTGGGGCGGGAGTGCTTGCCCGTCGAACCGCCACCAGTCAGTGCCGACTGAGAGGAGCGAGGAGCGTGAACGCGTATGCGCCGATCCTCGTACTGGGAGCCCTCGGGGCAGGCTTTGCGATCTTCTCCGTGGTCATGGCCACGCTGATCGGTCCGAAGCGGTACAACCGCGCCAAGCTCGAAGCCTACGAGTGCGGCATCGAGCCGACCCCCACGCCGGCCGGCGGCGGGCGCTTCCCCATCAAGTACTACCTGACGGCGATGCTCTTCATCGTCTTCGACATCGAGATCGTCTTCCTCTACCCCTGGGCCGTCACCTTCGACGCCCTGGGTGTTTTCGGGCTCGTGGAGATGCTGCTCTTCGTGCTCACCGTCTTCGTCGCGTACGCGTACGTATGGCGGCGCGGCGGCCTGGAATGGGACTGAGGGGCCTTAAGACATGGGACTCGAAGAAAAGCTGCCGAGCGGATTCCTGCTGACCACCGTCGAGCAGGCCGCGGGATGGGTGCGCAAGGCGTCCGTCTTCCCCGCGACGTTCGGACTCGCCTGTTGCGCCATCGAGATGATGACCACCGGCGCCGGGCGCTACGACCTGGCGCGCTTCGGCATGGAGGTCTTCCGCGGGTCGCCGCGACAGGCGGACCTGATGATCGTGGCCGGCCGGGTCAGTCAGAAGATGGCGCCGGTGCTGCGGCAGGTCTACGACCAGATGCCCAACCCCAAGTGGGTCATCTCCATGGGGGTTTGTGCCTCATCGGGTGGAATGTTCAACAACTACGCCATTGTGCAGGGAGTCGACCACATCGTCCCGGTCGACATCTATTTGCCGGGCTGTCCGCCACGGCCCGAGATGCTGATGGACGCGATCCTCAAGCTCCACCAGAAGATCCAGACCTCCAAGCTCGGCGTGAACGCCGAGGAGGCGGCCCGCGAGGCGGAGGAAGCGGCGCTCAAGGCGCTCCCCACCATCGAGATGAAGGGCCTGCTGCGGTGAGCGACGTGAACGGCAACGGAGTCAACCCCGACAAGGACCTCGAGGCCTCGAACCTCCCCGGCCAGCGCGGCGAGGGCGGCGAGGAGATCCGCGTCCAGCGGGGCATGTTCGGCGCCGACAACGGCGGCGACACCTCGGGCTACGGCGGCCTGGTCCGCTCCGTCCGGCTCCCGGGCCCGGCCACCCGCCCCTACGGCGGCTGGTTCGACGAGGTCGCCGACGAGCTGGAGGGCGCCCTGGAGGAACAGGGCCTCGTCCCCGACAACGCCGTCGAGAAGACGGTCGTCGACCGCGGCGAGATCACCTTCCACATCGAGCGCGAGCACCTGGTCCGCGTCGCCCAGACCCTGCGCGACGACCCGGCCCTCCGCTTCGAGCTGTGCACCGGTGTCTCCGGGGTCCACTACCCGCACGACAAGGGCCGTGAGCTGCACGCCGTCTACCACCTGCGCTCGATCACCCACAACCGGCTGATCCGGCTGGAGGTCAGCGCCCCCGACGCCGACCCGCACGTCCCCTCGCTCGTCTCCGTCTATCCGACCAACGACTGGCACGAGCGCGAGACGTACGACTTCTTCGGGCTGATCTTCGACGGCCACCCGGCACTGACGCGGATCATGATGCCGGACGACTGGCAAGGCTTTCCGCAGCGCAAGGACTACCCCCTCGGCGGCATCCCCGTCGAGTACAAGGGCGCCCAGATCCCGGCTCCGGACCAGCGGAGGTCGTACTCATGAGCACGCAGACCCCTTCTTCTGCATCAGCCGCGTCGGCCCGCGAGACGACCGAGGGCACCGTCTACACGGTCACCGGCGGTGACTGGGACGAGATCGCCCAGACCGCGGCCACCTCCGACGACGAGCGCATCATCGTCAACATGGGTCCGCAGCACCCGTCCACGCACGGCGTGCTCCGGCTCATCCTGGAGATCGACGGCGAGACGGTCACCGAGGCCCGCTGCGGCATCGGCTACCTCCACACCGGCATCGAGAAGAACCTCGAGTTCCGCACGTGGACGCAGGGCACCACGTTCGTGACGCGCATGGACTATCTGACGCCGTTCTTCAACGAGACGGCGTACTGCCTCGCGGTCGAGAAGCTCCTCGGCATCGAGGACCAGGTCCCCGACCGCGCCTCGATCATCCGCGTCCTCATGATGGAGCTGAACCGGCTCTCGTCCCACCTGGTGTGCATCGCCACCGGCGGCATGGAGCTCGGCGCCACCACGATCATGATCTACGGATTCCGTGATCGTGAACTCATTCTCGACATCTACGAGCTGATCACCGGCCTGCGGATGAACCACGCCTACATCCGCCCCGGAGGCCTCGCCCAGGACCTGCCCCCGGGCGCCGTGGACCAGATCCGCGAGTTCGTGAAGAAGATGAAGAAGAACCTTCCCGAGTACGACAAGCTCGCCACCGGGAACCCCATCTTCAAGGCCCGCATGCAGGACGTCGGCTACCTCGACCTGGCCGGCTGCATGGCCCTCGGCGCCACCGGCCCGATCCTCCGCTCCGCCGGCCTGCCGCACGACCTGCGCAAGTCCCAGCCGTACTGCGGCTACGAGACGTACGACTTCGAGGTGCCGACCGCCGACACCTGCGACTCCTACGGCCGCTTCCTGATCCGCCTGGAGGAGATGCGGCAGTCGCTGCGCATCGTCGAGCAGTGCCTGGACCGGCTCCAGCCGGGCCCGGTCATGGTCGCCGACAAGAAGATCGCCTGGCCCGCCCAGCTCGCGCTCGGCCCCGACGGTCTCGGCAACTCCCTCGACCACATCAAGAACATCATGGGCACCTCCATGGAGGCCCTGATCCACCACTTCAAGCTGGTGACCGAAGGCTTCCGCGTCCCGCCGGGCCAGGCGTACGTGGCGGTCGAATCGCCCAAGGGCGAACTCGGGGTGCACGTCGCGTCCGACGGAGGCACCCGCCCCTACCGGGTCCACTTCCGGGACCCGTCCTTCACCAATCTCCAGGCCATGGCGGCGATGTGCGAGGGCGGCCAGGTCGCCGACGTCATCGTCGCCGTGGCGTCCATCGACCCCGTGATGGGAGGCGTCGACCGGTGACCACCACCCCCTCCGAGGGCGTCAGCCTGGGCATGCCCCACCTGCCCGCGCCCGACTACCCGGACGACGTCCGGGCCAGGCTCGAAGCCGACGCGCGGGACGTCGTCGCCCGCTATCCGGACTCCCGCTCGGCGCTCCTGCCGTTGCTGCACCTCGTGCAGTCGGAGGAGGGCCACGTCACGCGGACGGGAATGCGGTTCTGCGCGGAGGTGCTCGGCCTGACCACGGCCGAGGTCACCGCCGTCGCGACCTTCTACTCGATGTACCGGCGCAAGCCCTCCGGCGACTACCAGGTGGGCGTCTGCACCAACACCCTGTGCGCGGTCATGGGCGGCGACGCGATCTTCGAGGCACTCCAGGACCACCTGGGCGTCGGCAACGGCGAGACCACCCAGGACGGCAAGGTCACCCTGGAGCACATCGAGTGCAACGCGGCCTGCGACTTCGCGCCGGTCGTGATGGTCAACTGGGAGTTCTTCGACAACCAGACCGTGGACTCCGCGAAGCGCCTCGTCGACGACCTGGTCGCGGGAGCACAGGTCGAGCCCACTCGTGGTGCCCCGCTGTGCACCTTCAAGGACACCGCCCGGATCCTCGCGGGCTTCCCCGACGAGCGCGCCGGAGCCGTCGAGGCGAGCGGCAGCGCCGGCCCCGCGTCGCTGATCGGGCTCCGGCTGGCCAAGGGAGAGGGCGCCCCCGCGCGCGTGGTGCACCCGCGCGGCGCCGGGGCGCCTGAGGACCAGCCGCCCGCCGAGCACCTGAGCTCGCACGACGCGCCGCAGGACACATCGGCCTCCGACCCGGCCCACCCGGCGGGTCCCGTAGCCGAGGAGGGGGAGTGATGACCTTGTCCACCCAATACGGGAGCACGTCGCAGCCGGAGGCCGGGGGAGAGTCCAGCCCCGAGAAGCTGCTGGCGCCCGTGCTCTCGGCCTTCTGGGACGAGGAGAAGTCCTGGACGCTGGACGTCTACCGCAGGCACGACGGATACGAGGGTCTGCGCAAGGCGCTCGCGATGTCGCCGGACGACCTCATCGCCTATGTCAAGGAATCCGGACTGCGCGGCCGCGGCGGTGCCGGATTCCCCACCGGAATGAAGTGGCAGTTCATTCCGCAGGGCGACGGCAAGCCGCACTATCTGGTTGTCAACGCCGACGAGTCGGAGCCGGGAACCTGCAAGGACATCCCGCTCCTCTTCGCCAACCCGCACAGCCTCATCGAGGGCATCGTGATCGCGTGCTATGCCATCCGGTCCTCGCATGCCTTCATCTATCTGCGCGGTGAAGTGGTCCCCGTCCTGCGGCGGTTGCACGAGGCCGTGCGTGAGGCCTACGAGGCGGGCTACCTCGGCGAGAACATCCTGGGCAGCGGACTCGACCTCCAGCTCACCGTGCACGCGGGCGCGGGCGCGTACATCTGCGGCGAGGAGACCGCACTGCTCGACTCGCTCGAAGGCCGCCGGGGCCAACCGCGGCTCCGTCCCCCCTTCCCTGCCGTCGCGGGCCTCTATGCGTGCCCGACTGTGGTGAACAACGTCGAATCCATCGCATCCGTTCCCGCAATCCTGCACAAAGGCAAGGAATGGTTCAGGTCGATGGGCAGCGAGAAGTCCCCGGGCTTCACGCTCTACTCGCTCAGCGGCCATGTCGCGAACCCCGGCCAGTACGAGGCCCCGCTCGGCATCACCCTGCGCCAACTCCTCGACATGAGTGGCGGAATGCGGCCCGGCCACCGGCTGAAGTTCTGGACGCCCGGCGGCTCCTCCACGCCGATGTTCACCGACGAGCACCTCGACGTCCCCCTCGACTACGAAGCAGTCGGCGCCGCGGGTTCCATGCTCGGCACCAAGGCGCTCCAGTGCTTCGACGAGACGACCTGCGTGGTGCGGGCCGTCACACGGTGGACCGAGTTCTACGCCCACGAGTCCTGCGGCAAGTGCACACCGTGCCGTGAAGGGACGTACTGGCTCGTGCAGTTGCTGCGTGACATCGAGGCCGGCAAGGGGCTCATGTCCGACCTCGACAAGCTGAACGACATCGCCGACAACATCAACGGCAAGTCGTTCTGCGCCCTCGGCGACGGCGCCGCCTCGCCGATCTTCTCCTCGCTCAAGTACTTCCGTGAGGAGTACGAGCAGCACATCACGGGCCGCGGCTGCCCCTTTGACCCGGCCAAGTCCACCGCTTGGGCCGACCGCACGGAGGTGAACGCATGACAGTGACCACCAGCGCTCCCTCCGGAGGCGGGGAGGCGGCCGTCCCGCGGGAAGATCTCGTCTCGCTGACGATCGACGGCGCCGAGATCAGCGTGCCGAAGGGCACCCTGGTCATCCGGGCCGCCGAACAGCTCGGCATCGAGATCCCCCGGTTCTGCGACCATCCGCTGCTCGACCCGGTGGGCGCCTGCCGCCAGTGCATCGTCGAGGTCGAGGGCCAGCGCAAGCCCATGGCGTCCTGCACGATCACCTGTACGGACGGGATGGTCGTCAAGACTCACCTCACCTCCCCGGTGGCGGAGAAGGCCCAGCACGGTGTGATGGAGCTGCTGCTCATCAACCACCCGCTGGACTGCCCGGTCTGCGACAAGGGCGGCGAGTGCCCGCTGCAGAACCAGGCCATGTCGCACGGCAACGCCGAGTCCCGCTTCGAGGGCAGGAAGCGGACGTACGAGAAGCCGGTGCCGATCTCCACGCAGGTGCTGCTCGACCGGGAGCGGTGCGTGCTGTGCGCCCGCTGCACCCGCTTCTCCAACCAGATCGCCGGCGACCCGATGATCGAGCTGATCGAGCGCGGTGCGCTCCAGCAGGTCGGCACCGGTGAGGGCGACCCCTTCGAGTCGTACTTCTCCGGCAACACCATCCAGATCTGCCCGGTCGGCGCGCTGACGTCGTCGGCGTACCGATTCCGCTCGCGCCCCTTCGACCTCATCTCCTCGCACTCCGTGTGCGAGCACTGCGCCGGAGGCTGCGCCACGCGCACCGACCACCGGCGCGGCAAGGTCATGCGGCGCCTCGCGGCCCCGGACCCCGAGGTCAACGAGGAGTGGCTCTGCGACAAGGGACGGTTCGGGTTCCGGTACGCGCAGCAGCGCGACCGCCTCGACACGCCCCTCGTGCGCGGTGCGTCGGGTGAGCTGGAGCCCGCCTCCTGGCCGGAGGCCCTGGAGGCGGCGGCGCGGGGGCTGCTCGCGGCCCGGGGACGGACCGGTGTCCTGACCGGCGGCCGGCTCACCGTCGAGGACGCCTACGCCTACAGCAAGTTCGCGCGCGTGGCCCTCGACACGAACGACATCGACTTCCGCGCGCGCGTGCACAGCGCCGAGGAGGCCGACTTCCTGGCGGCCCGCGTCGCCGGACGGGGCCGGGACCTGGACGGCTCGGGCGTCACGTACACCTCCCTGGAGAAGGCGCCCGCCGTCCTGCTGGTCGGCTTCGAGTCGGAGGAGGAGGCGCCCGGCGTCTTCCTGCGGCTGCGCAAGGCCTGGCGGGGGCACCGCCAGAAGACCTTCTCGCTCGCCACGCACGCGACGCGCGGACTGGAGAAGGCGGGCGGCATCCTGCTGGCCGCCGCGCCCGGCACCGAGACCGAATGGCTGGACGCCCTCGCGAGTGGCGTCGGCCTGGAGGGCGACGGAGCAGAGGCCGCGCAGGCGCTGCGCACCGAGGGCGCCGTGATCGTCGTCGGTGAACGCCTCGCCTCCGTGGTCGGCGGGCTCACCGCGGCCGTACGGGCCGCGTCCGCGACGGGCGCCCAGCTGGTGTGGATTCCGCGCCGGGCGGGAGAGCGCGGCGCGATCGAGGCGGGCGCGCTGCCGTCACTGCTGCCGGGCGGACGCCCGGCCACCGACCCGCGCGCGCGGGAGGAGGTCGCCGCCGCCTGGGGCGTCTCCGCGCTCCCGCACCGCTACGGCCGCGACACCGGCCAGATCGTCGAGGCCGCCGCGGGCGGCGAACTGCGCGCCCTGTTGGTGGCGGGTGTGGAGGTCGCCGACCTCCCCGACCCGGCACGCGCGCGTGCCGCCCTGTCCGAGGTGGGCTTCGTGGTGTCGCTGGAGCAGCGCCCCAGCGAGGTCACCGAGCGCGCCGACGTCGTGCTTCCCGTCGCCGCCGTCGCCGAGAAGGCGGGCACCTTCCTCAACTGGGAGGGCCGCGCCCGCCTCTTCGAGGCCGCGCTCAAGCCCGACCAGATGACCCGACGCCTGGCACCCACCGACGCACGTGTCCTGCAGATGCTGGCCGACGCCATGGACGTGCACCTGGGCCTGCCGGACCTGCGCACCGCGCGCGGCGAGCTGGACCGGCTCGGCGCCTGGGACGGGCCGCGGGCCAGCGAGCCCCTGGAGACGGCCGTGCAGCTGCCGCGTCCGGCCGCCGGGGAGGCGGTCCTCGCCGGACACCGCCTGCTGCTCGACCAGGGCCGCCTGCAGGAGGGCGACGCGGCGCTCGCCGGGACCCGGCACGCCGCACGCGCGCGCGTGTCGGCCGCCACGGCCGCCGAGGCGGGCGTCGGCAACGGCGACCTCCTCGCCGTGACCGGCCCCTGCGGAGTGGTCGAACTCCCCCTCCAGATCACCGAGATGCCCGACCGCGTGGTCTGGCTCCCGCTGAACTCCGCCGGAACGGGCGTCGCCTCCGACACCGGGGCGCAGCCCGGCGCACTCGTCCGTATCGGTCCGGCGGGCTCCGCCGCCGAGGCTCCCAAGGAGGTGGAGGCATGAGCCCGTACCTCGCCGCTGAAGACCTCTCCATGTTCGGCCGCGACCCGTGGTGGCTGGTCGTCATCAAGGCGGTCTTCTGCTTCGCCTTCCTCATGCTGACCGTGCTCTTCTCCATCGTGTGGGAGCGCAAGGTCGTCGCGTGGATGCAGCTGCGCATCGGCCCGAACCGGCACGGCCCCTGGGGCATGCTCCAGTCGCTCGCCGACGGCATCAAGCTGATGCTCAAGGAAGACGTCATCGTCAAACGCGCGGACAAGGTGGTCTACGTCCTCGCGCCGATCGTCGCGGCCATCCCGGCCTTCATGGCGATCGCGGTGATCCCCTTCGGCCCCGCGGGCAACGAGATCTCGATCTTCGGCCACCGCACCGCGATGCAGCTGACCGACCTGCCGATCGCGATGCTCTACATCCTCGCGGTCGCCTCCGTCGGCATCTACGGCATCGTGCTGGCGGGCTGGAGCTCCGGATCGACCTACCCCCTGCTGGGCGGTCTGCGGTCCTGCGCGCAGATGATCTCCTACGAGATCGCCATGGGCGCAGCCTTCGCCTCGGTGTTCCTCTACTCCGGGTCGATGTCCACCTCGACGATCGTCGAGCAGCAGCAGGACCGCTGGTACATCGTCCTGCTGCCGGTCTCGTTCCTGATCTACATCGTGACGATGGTCGGCGAGACCAACCGCGCGCCGTTCGACATGCCGGAGTCCGAGGGCGACCTCGTCGGCGGCTTCAACACCGAGTACTCGTCGATCAAGTTCGCGATGTTCATGCTCGCCGAGTACGTGAACATGGTGACGGTCTCGGCGGTGTCGGTGACGCTGTTCCTGGGCGGCTGGCGGGCCCCGTGGCCGATCAGCACCTTCTGGGAGGGCGCCAACCACGGCTGGTGGCCGATGGCGTGGTTCGTCATCAAGGTGCAGCTGCTGCTGTTCTTCTTCATCTGGCTGCGCGGCACGCTCCCGCGCGTCCGCTACGACCAGCTGATGAAGCTCGGCTGGAAGGTGCTCATCCCGGTCTCCGTGGTCTGGCTGATGCTCGTCGCGACCGTACGGACGCTCAGGAACGAGAACTACGACTTCGCGGACATCGCCCTGTACGTGGGCGGCGGCGTCCTGGTCCTGCTGCTGCTCTCCTTCGTCGCGGACATCTTCCGCGACAAGCAGGGGGCCCGGGAGGTGCCCGCCGAACCCGCCGCCTTCGACCCGATGGCCGGTGGATTCCCCGTGCCGCCGCTGCCGGGGCAGGAGTTGCCACCGGTGCCCAGGCGCCGCTCGCGCCGCGAGCGGGAGCTCATTGTCAGTGGCGGGTCCGATACTGCGAGTGACGGATCAATGGGTGGATCTCGTGACGGAAAGGAGGGGTCCGATGGCTGAGGAGCCGAAGGAGACCAAGCAGGGTTTCCAGAACCCCGTCGCCGGCTTCGGCGTGACCTTCAAGGCCATGTTCAAGAAGCGGCTGACCGAGCAGTACCCGGAGCAGCAGAAGACCACCGCTCCGCGGTTCCACGGCCGGCACCAGCTCAATCGCCATCCGGACGGCCTGGAGAAGTGCGTCGGCTGTGAGCTCTGCGCCTGGGCCTGCCCCGCGGACGCGATCTACGTGGAGGGCGCGGACAACACCGACGAGGAGCGCTACTCGCCGGGCGAGCGGTACGGCCGCGTCTATCAGATCAACTACGCCCGCTGCATCCTGTGCGGACTGTGCATCGAGGCGTGCCCCACGCGCGCGCTCACGATGACGAACGAGTTCGAGCTGGCCGACTCCAGCCGGGCCAACCTCATCTACACCAAGGAGCAGCTGCTCGCCGGGCTCGACGAGGGCATGGTCGACACACCGCACGCGATCTTCCCGGGCACCGACGAGCAGGACTACTACCGGGGCCTGGTGACCGAGGCGGCGCCCGGCACACAGCGCCAAGTGGCCCTCTCCAAGGGCGAGGTGCCCGTCTCGGCGAACACGCCGGGTGCGCCCGCCGGTGAGGAGGCGGAGGGATGAGCGCGCAGCTGGCCGCATACGCCACCTCCACCGGGGAGGCCTTCCAGTTCTGGGTCCTGGGCACCGTCGCCGTGATCGGCGCCCTGTGCACCGTCTTCATGCGGAAGGCCGTGCACAGCGCGCTCTGCCTCGCCGGGACCATGATCATCCTCGCGGTGTTCTATCTGGCCAACGGCGCGTACTTCCTGGGCATCGTCCAGATCGTCGTCTACACGGGCGCGATCATGATGTTGTTCCTGTTCGTGGTCATGCTCGTCGGTGTCACCGCGGCGGACTCGCTGAAGGAGACCATCAAGGGGCAGCGCTGGCTGGCCCTGGTGTGCGGTCTCGGCTTCGGCGTCCTGCTCCTCGGCGGCATCGGCAACGCCTCCATCAAGGACTTCAACGGCCTGGCCAAGGCGAACGCGAACGGCAATGTGGAGGGCCTCGCCGCCCTCATCTTCACGAAGTACGTGTTCGCGTTCGAGATCACCGGCGCCCTGCTCATCACGGCCGCCGTCGGCGCCATGGTGCTCACGCACCGCGAGCGCACCGAGCGCGCCAAGACCCAGCGCGAGCTGGCCGAGGAGCGTGTGCGCGAGGGCAAGCACGTACCGCCGCTCCCGGCGCCCGGCGTCTACGCCCGGCACAACGCGGTGGACATCGCGGGTCTGCTCCCCGACGGCACCCCGTCCGAGCTGACCGTGAACAAGACGCTGCGCGAGCGCGGCCAGATCCGTGACGTGTCGACCGAGGCACTGAGCGATCTGAAGGCCCTGGAGCAGCGTGCCGAGGAGCGCCTGGAGCGCACGAAGACGGGGGAGGGGTCGAAGTGAACCCGGTCAACTACCTCTATCTCGCGGCCCTGTTGTTCACGATCGGTGCCACCGGCGTACTGATCAGACGCAACGCGATCGTGGTGTTCATGTGCATCGAGCTCATGCTCAACGCCTGCAACCTCGCGTTCGTCGCCTTCTCCCGCATGCACGGCAATCTCGACGGCCAGATCATCGCCTTCTTCACGATGGTCGTCGCCGCCGCGGAGGTCGTGGTCGGGCTCGCGATCATCGTGTCGCTGTTCCGTTCCCGCCACTCGGCCTCGGTCGACGACGCCAGCCTGATGAAGCTCTGAGGGGTCGCTGAATCGTGGAGAACCTGATTGCGCTGCTGATCGCGGCGCCCCTGCTCGGAGCGGCCGTACTGCTGTGCGGCGGCCGGCGGCTGGACGCCGTCGGCCACTGGATCGGTACGGCGCTCGCCTCGGCCTCGTTCGTGATGGGCGTCGTGCTCTTCGCCGACATGCTCGGCAAGAGCCCCGACGACCGGACCGTCAGCCAGCACCTGTTCAGCTGGATCCCGGTCGCCGGCTTCCAGGCCGACGTGTCCTTCCAGCTCGACCAGCTGTCGATGACGTTCGTGCTGCTGATCACCGGCGTCGGCTCGCTGATCCACCTGTACTCCGTCGGGTACATGGAGCACGACGAGCGCCGCCGCCGCTTCTTCGGCTACCTGAACCTGTTCCTCGCGGCGATGCTGCTGCTCGTCCTCGCCGACAACTACCTGTTGCTGTACGTCGGCTGGGAGGGCGTGGGTCTCGCCTCGTACCTGCTGATCGGCTTCTGGCAGCACAAGCCCAGCGCCGCCACCGCCGCGAAGAAGGCCTTCCTGGTCAACCGCGTCGGCGACATGGGCCTGTCGATCGCCATCATGCTGATGTTCACGACCTTCGGGACCTTCGCGTTCGGGCCGGTCCTCGGCACCCACGAGGAGGCGGGGCTGACGCAGGGCGCGAGCGAGGGCAAGCTGACCGCCATCGCCCTGATGCTGCTCCTCGCCGCCTGCGGCAAGTCCGCCCAGGTGCCGCTGCAGTCCTGGCTCGGGGACGCGATGGAGGGCCCGACCCCGGTCTCGGCCCTCATCCACGCCGCGACGATGGTGACCGCCGGTGTCTACCTCGTCGTCCGTTCCGGCACGATCTTCAACGCGGCGCCCGACGCGCAGCTCGTCGTCACCGTCGTCGGTGCCGTCACGCTCCTGTTCGGTGCGATCGTCGGTTGCGCGAAGGACGACATCAAGAAGGCGCTGGCCGGCTCGACCATGTCCCAGATCGGCTACATGGTGCTGGCCGCGGGCCTCGGCCCCATCGGCTACGTCTGGGCGATCATGCACCTGGTGACGCACGGCTTCTTCAAGGCCGGGCTGTTCCTCGGCGCCGGATCGGTCATGCACGGCATGAACGACGAGGTCGACATGCGGAAGTTCGGCGGCCTCCGGAAGTACATGCCGATCACCTTCGTCACCTTCGGCCTCGGCTATCTCGCGATCATCGGCTTCCCGGGCCTGTCGGGCTTCTTCTCCAAGGACAAGATCATCGAAGCGGCCTTCGCCAAGGGCGGCACCGAGGGCTGGATCCTCGGCGGCGCGGCCCTGCTCGGCGCGGCCATCACCGCGTACTACATGACGCGCGTGATGCTCATGACCTTCTTCGGTGAGAAGCGCTGGCAGCCGGACGCGGACGGCCACGAGCCGCACCCGCACGAGTCACCCAGGTCGATGACGATCCCCATGATCGTGCTGGCCTTCGGATCGGTCTTCGCGGGCGGCCTGTTCAGCATCGGCGACCGATTCCTGCACTGGCTGGAGCCGGTCACCGGGCACTCCGAAGGGGACTCGCCGGTCAGTGCCCTCACGGTCACGCTGGCCACGATGGTGCTGCTCGTCGTCGGCGCCGGAATCGCGTACGCCCAGTACGGGCGCCGTGCCGTCCCGGTGGTCGCCCCGCGGGGTTCCCTGGCCACCCGGGCCGCCCGGCGCGATCTGTACCAGGACGACTTCAACCACGTCGTGCTGGTGCGCGGCGGCGAGCACCTCACCCGCTCCCTGGTGTATGTCGACCACACGCTGGTCGACGGCGTCGTCAACGGCACGGCGGCCTCCGTGGGCGGCCTCTCCGGCCGGCTGCGCAGGCTGCAGAACGGCTATGCGCGCAGTTACGCGGTCTCGATGTTCGGCGGTGCGGCGGTCCTCATCGCCGCGACCCTGCTGATGAGGGCGGTCTGATACCGATGTCCTTTCCTCTGCTGACAGCGACGGCGGCGCTCCCGGCGCTCGGGGCGATCGCCACGGCCGCCGTGCCGGCCGCGCAGCGCGTCGCCGCCAAGTGGCTGGCGCTGCTCGTCTCCCTGGGCACCCTGGCGCTCGCCGCGGTGACCCTGGTGCGCTTCGACCCCGACGGCGCGCGCTACCAGCTCACCGAGTCCCATCCCTGGATCGCGGACTTCGGTGTGCGCTACGAACTGGGCGTGGACGGCATCGGGGTGGCGCTGGTCGCGCTCACCGCGCTGCTGATCCCGTTCATCATCCTCGCGGGCTGGCACGACGCCGACCCGCAGGAGACGGGCAGCTCGCGGTGGCGTCCCACCCAGGGCTTCTTCGCGCTGATCCTCGCCGTCGAGGCGATGGTGATCATCTCGTTCGAGGCCACCGACGTCTTCCTCTTCTACATCTTCTTCGAAGCCATGCTCATCCCGATGTACTTCCTCATCGGTGGCTTCGGGGACAGGGCGCACGGCGCGTACCGGTCGGCCACCTCCGCGGCCGACGGGGACGCGGCCGCCGCGACGCAACGCTCGTACGCCGCCGTGAAGTTCCTCCTCTACAACCTGGTCGGCGGCCTGATCATGCTGGCCGCCGTCATCGGCCTCTACGTGGTCGCCGGGAACTTCTCGCTCCAGGAGATCGTGCAGGCCCGCGCCAACGGAACACTGGACATGGCGACCAGCACGGAGCGGTGGCTCTTCCTCGGCTTCTTCTTCGCCTTCGCGGTGAAGGCGCCCCTGTGGCCCCTGCACACCTGGCTGCCGAACGCCATGGGTGAGGCCACCGCGCCGGTCGCCGTGCTGATCACGGCGGTCGTCGACAAGGTCGGCACCTTCGCGATGCTCCGCTTCTGCCTCCAGCTCTTCCCGGAGGCCTCGAAGTGGGCGACGCCCGCCATCCTCGTGCTGGCGCTCATCAGCATCGTCTACGGCGCCCTGCTGGCGGTCGGCCAGCGCGACATCAAGCGCCTGGTCGCGTACGCGTCGATCTCGCACTTCGGGTTCATCATCATGGGCATCTTCGCGATGACCAGCCAGGGCCAGTCGGGCGCGACGCTGTACATGGTCAACCACGGGATCTCGACCGCCGCCCTGATGCTGGTGGCCGGCTTCCTGATCTCGCGGCGCGGCTCGCGCCTGATCGCCGACTACGGAGGGGTGCAGAAGGTCGCACCGGTCCTCGCCGGCACCTTCCTGATCGGCGGGCTCGCCACGCTCTCGCTGCCGGGACTCGCGCCCTTCGTGAGTGAGTTCCTGGTCCTGGTCGGCACGTTCACGCGCTATCCGGTGGTCGGCATCATCGCCACCTTCGGCATCGTCCTTGCCGCCCTGTACACGCTCGTCCTCTACCAACGGACGATGACGGGGCCGGTGAAGGCGGAGGTCGCCGAGATGCCCGACCTCAGGGTGCGCGAGCTCCTGGTTGTCGCCCCGCTGATCGCCCTGTTGATCTTCCTGGGCGTCTACCCGAAGCCCGTCACCGACATCGTCAATCCGGCGGTCAAGCAGACCATGTCAGACGTACACAAGACGGACCCCAAGCCCGAGGTGGAGGCGGCCAAGTGAGCGCAGCAGCCGTCCACAGCCTGTGGACAACCGCAGCCGATCCGATCTCCAAGATCGACGCACCGAAGATCGAATACGGGCAATTGTCGCCCACCTTGATCGTCGTCGGCGCAGCCGTCATCGGGGTGCTGATCGAGGCGTTCGTACCGCGCAAGTCGCGCTACTACGCCCAGGTGTTCGTCGCCGTCGTCGCGCTCGCCGCCGCCTTCGCCGCGGTCGTCGCGCTCGCGGCGGGCGGATACGGCACCACGAAGGCGCACATCGCGGCGATGGGCGCCATCGCCGTCGACGGACCGGCCCTGTTCCTCCAGGGCACGATCCTGCTGGCCGGCCTGCTCGGCGTGTTCACCTTCGCCGAGCGGCGACTGGACCCACAGGCACACGGCAACCGCGTCGACTCGTTCGCCGCGCAGGCCGCGTCCGTGCCCGGCAGCGACAGTGAGAAGGCCGCCGTCAAGGCCGGGTTCACCACCACCGAGGTGTTCCCGCTTCTGCTCTTCGCCATCGCCGGCATGCTCGTCTTCCCCTCGGCCAACGACCTGCTGACACTCTTCGTGGCCCTGGAGGTCTTCTCGCTCCCGCTGTACCTCCTGTGCGCGGTGGCCCGCCGCAAGCGGCTCATGTCGCAGGAGGCGGCGGTCAAGTACTTCCTGCTCGGCGCCTTCGCCTCCGCGTTCACCCTGTTCGGTATCGCCCTGCTGTACGGCTACGCGGGCTCCGTGTCGTACGCGACGATCGCGCAGGTCGTCGACGGCACCGTGCAGAACGTCGACCCGGCGCTCGCCGGCACCATGGGCAACGACGCGCTGCTGCTCATCGGAGCCGCCATGCTCGCCATGGGACTGCTGTTCAAGGTCGGCGCCGTGCCGTTCCACATGTGGACGCCGGACGTCTACCAGGGCGCGCCGACCCCCGTGACCGGCTTCATGGCCGCGGCGACGAAGGTGGCCGCCTTCGGCGCGCTGCTGCGCCTGCTGTACGTCGTCCTGCCGGGCCTGCGCTGGGACTGGCGGCCGGTCATGTGGGCCGTCGCGATCGTGACCATGCTGGGCGGTGCGATCGTCGCGATCACACAGACGGACATCAAGCGACTGCTGGCGTACTCGTCGATCGCGCACGCGGGCTTCATCCTCGCGGGTGTCATCGCGACCTCGCCCGACGGCGTCTCGTCCGTCCTCTTCTACCTGGGCGCGTACTCGTTCGTCACCATCGGCGCCTTCGCCGTCGTGACGCTCGTGCGGGACGCGGGCGGCGAGGCCACCCACCTCTCCAAGTGGGCGGGGCTCGGACGCAGGTCCCCGCTGGTGGCGGCGGTCTTCGCGGTGTTTCTGCTGGCCTTCGCCGGCATCCCGTTGACCTCCGGCTTCGCCGGGAAGTTCGCCGTGTTCAAGGCGGCGGCGGAGGGCGGCGCGAGCGCGCTGGTCGTGGTCGGTGTGATCTCGTCGGCGATCGCGGCCTTCTTCTACATCCGGGTCATCGTGCTCATGTTCTTCAGTGAGCCGCGGCCCGAGGGCCCGACGGTCGCCGTGCCGTCGCCGTTGACCATGACGGCGATCGGCGTGGGCGTCGCGGTCACCCTGGTGCTCGGCGTCGCGCCGCAGTACTTCCTGGACCTGGCCGGTCAGGCCGGGGTCTTCGTCCGCTGACCACGCGGGCCGGGACGTGCACAGGCGTCGGGCCCCGCTCCCTCACCGGGAGCGGGGCCCGACGCGTTGTCGGCGGACCGGGGGCGCCCAGCCGGGCGCGCGGGGCGGTGGACTCAGATGCACGGAGGGCAGCGGCGCCGTAGCAGCCTGTGGACAACTCCGAGGCTGTCGGCGCGGAGCCCTATGGTGGCTGTCGTGGGCGAAGCACGACATACGGGGGACGAGCAGCGATGAGCGGGACGGGCGGGACGGGTGCGATGACCGGAGCGGACACGACGATGACACAGGGCGACAGCGAGGCGCTGGCCACGCTCCACCGTGTCTTCGGGTACGACGCCTTCCGTGGTGAGCAGGAAGCGATCGTCGAGCACGTGGTGGCCGGCGGTGACGCGGTCGTCCTGATGCCGACGGGCGGCGGCAAGTCGCTGTGCTATCAGATTCCCGCACTGGTCAGACCGGGCACCGGCGTCGTGGTCTCCCCGCTCATCGCGCTGATGCAGGACCAGGTCGACGCGCTGCGGGCGCTCGGCGTGCGCGCCGGGTTCATGAACTCCACGCAGGACTTCGACGAGCGCCGCATGGTGGAGGCGGAGCTCCTGGCGGGCGAGCTGGACTTGCTCTATCTGGCGCCCGAGCGGCTCCGCCTGGACACCACACTGGACCTGCTGTCCCGCGCGAAGATCTCCGTGTTCGCCGTCGACGAGGCGCACTGCGTGGCCCAGTGGGGCCACGACTTCCGCCCCGACTACCTCGCGCTGTCGGTGCTCGGTGAGCGCTGGCCCGACGTCCCACGGATCGCCCTGACGGCCACCGCCACGCGCGCCACGCACCAGGAGATCACCCAGCGACTGGGCATGCCGAAGGCCCGTCACTTCGAGGCGAGCTTCGACCGCCCCAACATCCAGTACCGGATCGTCGGGAAGGCCGACCCCAAGAAGCAGCTGCTGTCGTTCCTGCGCGAGGAGCACGCGGGCGACGCGGGCATCGTGTACTGCCTCTCCCGCAATTCGGTGGAGAAGACCGCCGAGTTCCTCTCCCGCAACGGCATCGAGGCGGTGCCGTACCACGCAGGTCTGGACGCCGGCACCCGCGCCGCCCACCAGTCGCGCTTCCTGCGCGAGGAGGGGCTCGTGGTGGTCGCCACCATCGCCTTCGGGATGGGCATCGACAAGCCGGACGTCCGGTTCGTCGCACACCTCGACCTGCCGAAGTCTGTCGAGGGCTACTACCAGGAGACGGGCCGCGCCGGCCGAGACGGACAGCCGTCCACGGCCTGGATGGCGTACGGCCTTCAGGACGTGGTCCAGCAGCGCAAGCTGATCCAGGGCTCGGAGGGCGACGAGGCGTTCCGCCGCCGGGCCGCCGCCCATCTCGACGCCATGCTGGCGCTGTGCGAGACGGCCCAGTGCCGCCGGTCCCAGATCCTCGCCTACTTCGGCCAGGAGCAGCACACCACGGCCTGCGGCAACTGCGACACCTGTCTGACTCCGCCCGACACCTGGGACGGCACGGTCGCGGCGCAGAAGCTGCTGTCCACGGTGGTGCGATTGCAGCGCGAGCGGGGCCAGAAGTTCGGCGCCGGACAGATCATCGACATCCTGCTGGGGCGCCGCACCGCCAAGGTGATCCAGTTCGACCACGACCAGCTGTCCGTGTTCGGCATCGGCGAGGACCTGTCCGAGCCCGAATGGCGCGGCGCCGTACGGCAGTTGCTCGCCCAGGGGCTGCTCGCCGTCGAGGGTGAGTACGGGACGCTGGTGCTCACCGAGACCAGCGGTGAGGTGCTGCGCCGCGAGCGTGAGGTGCCGCTGCGCAAGGAACCGAAGCGGCAGGCCGCACCCCGCTCGTCGTCCGGGGCCAAAGGCGAGCGCAAGGTCAAGGCCGCCGCGGCGGAGCTGCCTGCGGAGCTCGTCCCCGCCTTCGAGGCGTTGCGCTCCTGGCGAGCCGAGCAGGCGCGCGAGCAGGGCGTCCCGGCGTACGTCATCTTCCATGACGCCACGCTCCGCGAGATCGCCACGGTGTGGCCCACCTCTGTGGCCGGCCTGGGCGGCATCGGCGGCATCGGGGAGAAGAAGCTGGCGACGTACGGCGAGGGAGTGCTGGAGGTGCTCGCCTCGCTGGGCGGTGCGCCCGGCGAGACTCCGGCCCCGTCCATCGACCGGTCCCCGACCCCGGCCGCTGACCAGGCACCAGACCCGGACTGGCCCGAGATGAGCGAGGAGCCGGAGCCGGAGGACTGGATATAGGACGCCTGGTCCCCGGGGACCAGGCCACCGGGATGCGGCACTTTGCGGGTCGCCCGGCACCTACGGGGGCCCGGGGTCGCGGGGGCCGGCGTCACGGGGCCGGCTCTCTGCGGACGGCAACTGCGGGGGCCGGCGTCACGGGGCCCGTGGTCACGGGCGGGCGTGCCCCCTGGGCCCCCGCGGCGCCGGACGCGCCTCCGGCCTGCGCGGAGGCCGGGCGTGCCTCCTAGGCCTCCGAGACGCCGACGGCGCTCGTGATGCGGCCGCGGACCTCTCCGAGCCCCACCTTGGTTCCGCCGGGACCGGGTGCCCAGGCCGTCAGGGTCACCTCGTCGCCGTCCTCCAGGAAGGCGCGCTTGCCGTCGGGGAGTTCGAGCGGGTCGCGGCCGTTCCAGGTGAGTTCCAGGAGGGAACCGCGCTCGCCGCCGGAGGGGCCGCTGACGGTGCCGGAGCCGTACAGGTCGCCGGTGCGCAGGGAGGCGCCGTTCACCGTCATGTGGGCGAGCTGCTGCGCGGCCGTCCAGTACATGGTGGAGAAGGGCGGTTCGGAGACGACGTGACCGTTGATCGCCACGGAGATCCGCAGGTCGTAGCCGCCCGGCTCCTCGGCGGAGTCGTCGAGGTAGGGGAGCAGGGGATGCGTGCGGGCGGGCGGTGCGACGAGGGCGCTGTCCAGGGCGTCGAGCGGGGTGATCCACGCCGACACCGACGTGGCGAAGGACTTGCCGAGGAAGGGGCCGAGAGGCACGTACTCCCACGCCTGGATGTCGCGCGCCGACCAGTCGTTGAGGAGGCAGAGGCCGAAGACGTGGTCGCGGAATGAGGAGAGCGGGACGGGCGTGCCCATGGGGGAGGGGGCGCCGACCACGAAACCGACCTCCGCCTCGATGTCGAGGCGGACGGAGGGACCGAAGACGGGTTCGGCGTCGGAGGGTGCCTTCCGCTGGCCGGAGGGGCGCACGACGTCCGTGCCGGACACCACGACCGTGCCGGAGCGGCCGTGGTAACCGATCGGCAGGTGCTTCCAGTTGGGGGTGAGGGAGTCGGCGGCGTCGGGCCGGAAGATCTGACCGACGTTCCGGGCGTGGTTCTCGGAGGCGTAGAAGTCGACGTAGTCCGCCACCTCGAAAGGAAGGTGCAGCGTGACTTCGGACAGCGGGTGGACGTGCGGTTCGAGGGTCTCCCGGTGGGCCGGGACCGTCACCCAGGCCGTGAGCGCCCGGCGTACGTCGGACCAGGTGGTGCGGCCGGCCGCGAGCAGCGGATTCAGCGTGGGCTGCGCCAGGAGCTCGGCGTACGGGGAACCGAGCGCGCGGGCGGCGGCACCCGCGTCGAGCACGTGGTCGCCGAGCCGGACGCCGACGCGCCGCTCCGCGGAACAGCCCGGGTCGCCGTTCGGGGAGAACACGCCGTACGGAAGGTTGTGCGGGCCGAAGGGATCGCCCTCGGGGACATCGAAGGGGGGCATCGGTAGGTGCCTCGCTTTCGGATTCGTACGCGTCGTCTGATCCAGGTGTGCCACACGTTCCGTGTGGTCGCGGCACACGTTACGGGGGAGTGACCCCGCTGTGGCAGTGCCTAAAGAGTTTGCAATGTCCGAATTTTCCTTGTCGGACGTGGCAATTCCGGCTTAGCGTCCTTTGGGGACACGGACGGGGTGGGTCCGGTCCGTAGGGGGACGCGTGGGGGGACCCGTGGCCAGGAGCTCCAGAAGTGCGCCGGTGCACGCCGACCAGCATGTTCCGGGCCTCATCGTGAAGTTCGGCGACTATCCGCTGCACCACGGTGGGGTGGGTGCCATCCGGAGTCTGGGCCGGCTGGGCATCCCGATGTATGCGATCACCGAGGACCGTTACACCCCGGCTGCGAGCTCGCGCTATCTGCGCCGTGCGTTCGTCTGGCCGACGACGGGGACGGAGGAACCGGAGCGGCTCGTCGAGGGGCTGCTGCGGATCGGCAGGCGGATCGGGCGGCCGGCGGTCCTCGTGCCGACGGACGAGGAGGCCGCCGTCCTCATCGCCGAGCATCAGGACGAGTTGGGTGACCGCTTCCTCTTCCCGCGCGTGGACGCCAAGCTGCCCCGCCGGCTCGCCAGCAAGCAGGGGCTGCACGAACTGTGCGTCGAACACGGCATCCCCAGTCCCGCGGCGGCCTTTCCGCAGTCGTACGAGGACGTCGTCGAGTTCGCCGGGAGTGCCCGCTTTCCCGTCGTGGCCAAGAATCGCGAGGCGTTCGTGCGCCGCAGCCGCCCCGCCGTGAACGGCACGACGCGGATCGCGACGCGCGAGGGTCTGCTGACACTCGCCCGGGACTGGGGCCCGCAACCGGGAGTGATCCTCCAGGAGTACCTGCCCAGGGAGGACGCGGAGGACTGGATCGTGCACGCGTACTTCGACGCGGACTCGACGCCGCTCGCGATGTTCACGGGCGTCAAGGTCCGCTCCTGGCCGCCGCACGCGGGAATGACGGCGAACGCGTACGTCGTCGACAATCCGGAACTCGCCGACCTCGCGGCCCGGTTCATCAAGGAGATCGGCTTCAGCGGCATCATCGACCTCGACCTGCGCTTCGACCGGCGCGACGGGCAGTACAAGCTCCTCGACTTCAACCCGCGGATGGGCGCGCAGTTCCGTCTCTTCGAGAACGAGTCGGGGATCGACGTCGTCCGCGCCATGCATCTGGATCTGACCGGGCGCGCCGTTCCGGAGGGGGAACAGCGGTCCGGCCACCGCTACATCGTGGAGAACATCGACCTGCCGGCGCTGCTCGCCTACCGGCGCAGCGGCTACACGACACCGCACGCACCGACACGCGCGAGCGGTACGGAGCTGGCCTGGCTCGCGGGGGACGACCTGCGGCCGTTCTTCACGATGCTCGCGCGCTTCGTGCGGCCGGGCGCGAAGCACCTGTATCAGCTGTGGCGCACCAACCGCCGCGGCAGCACCACCACGAAGTGACGGCAGACGTCCGACGTCCTGGGGAGGGGACTTCGTGATTCATCCGGTAGCAGTCATCGGTGCCGGGCCGTTCGGCCTGTCGACAGCGGCCCATCTGCGGGCCCGCGGCGTCCCGGTGCGTGTCTTCGGCGAGCCCATGGTGAGCTGGCGCGACCACATGCCCGAGGGAATGCTCCTCAAGTCGACCCCGGCCGCATCCACCATCGACGCCCCGCAGCGCGGGCACACGCTCCTCGACTACTGCGACGCGGCCGGGATACCGCGCCTCGTCACCGACGAGGACATCATCCCCGTCGAGACGTTCATCGCGTACGGCGAGTGGTTCCAGCAGAAGCTGGTGCCCGAGCTGGAGCGGGTGCGGGTCGTCTCGGTCGACCGCATGGCCGGCCGCGCCGGCTCCGCCGGCTCCGTCCGCTCCGGAGCCGCCGAGAGCCCGCACGGCTTCGAACTCAAGCTGGACTCGGGGGAGTTGTTCACCGCGCGGGCCGTCGTGGTCGCCACAGGCCTGTCCGGACTCGACCATCTGCCTCTTGAGCTCGCGAGCGTGGCGGCCGACGGGCCCACCCCCACGGGCCCCGTCTCGCACAGCTCCCAGCACCACGACCTGAGCCGGTTCTCCGGCAAGGAGCTGATCGTCGTCGGCGCCGGCCAGTCCGCCCTGGAGACGGCGGCGCTCGCGGCCGAGGCGGGCGCGCGGGTGCGGGTGGTGTCCCGCGGCAGGGGCGCCGTGGACTTCGGCGCGCCCCCGTGGAACCAGCCGAGGCTGCGCCCGGAGTCCCCCTTCGGCCGCGCCTGGTCCCTGTGGGCGCTGAGCTACTACCCGCAGCCCTATCGCTACCTGCCCGAGTGGGCCCGGCACTACTTGGTGCGCCGGGTGCTCGGCCCGCTCGGCGCCTGGTGGCTGCGCGACCGCTTCGAGGGCAAGGTCGAGGTGAGTGAGGTCCAGCGGATCGTCCGCGCCCAGGTGCGCGAGGGCCGCCCCGTCCTGACCGTCCGGACCCATGGGGGCCGGGCCGAGGAGCTCTTCGCCGACCATGTCGTCGCGGCCACCGGCTATCGCGTCGACATCGCAGCGATGGATTTCCTCGGGCACGAGCTGCGCACCGAACTGGCGGTCAGCCGGGGCACTCCGAGGCTGGGCGCGGGCTACCGCTCCTCCGTCCGCGGCCTGTACTTCACCGGGCTGCCGGCGGCGGCCTCGTACGGGCCGGTGATGCGGTTCGTGTGCGGGACGGAGTTCGCCTCGCCCCGGCTGGCCGGACATCTGGCCGCCGCACACGGGTGAGTCGGGGCGAGGGGCGCCGCGGGCGAGGCGGCGCCCCTCGCCCTTGAACGGCTGGGGAAGAGGCCACCTTCGCGTACCGCGCGCACGAGTTGTACGGCGAACCGCCCCTGTCGTCCGGACGGTGAAGGGCGTTGCGGGCGGGATACCGGACGTTGTCCGGTTCACGGGGGGCCGTTGAGTCGTGCGATCCGTATTCTTCGGATCATGGCCGCTCCGACTGCATATTCACTCATCGCCACTGACCTGGACGGAACGCTGCTGCGCGGCGACGACACCCTCTCCGACCGGTCGCGGGCCGCGCTGGCGAGGGTGGCCGAGGCGGGTGCCCGGCATCTCGTGGTGACGGGCCGTCCCGCACCGAGGGTGCGTCCACTGCTGGACGAACTCGGCGGCGAGGGACTGGCGGTGTGCGGGCAGGGGGCGCAGCTGTACGACGCCGGGGCGGACCGGATGCTGTGGTCGGTGACCCTGGACAGGGAACTGGCGGAGACGGCGCTCGGCAAGATCGAGGCGGAAGTCGGCCTGCTGTACGCGGCGGTGGACCAGGACGGCGTGGACGGGCTGACCCTGATCGAGCCGGGTTACGTGATGCCCCACCCGACGCTCCCGGCGGTACGGGTGCGACGGCGCGACGACCTGTGGACGGAACCCATCAGCAAGGTGTTGCTCCGTCACCCTTCCCTGACCGATGACGAGTTGGCCTGGGCGGCACGGTCGGTGGTCGGTTCGCTCGCGACGGTCACCATGTCGGGGCCGGGCACCGTCGAACTCCAGCCATGCGGTGTGACCAAGGCGACGGGTCTCGCCCTCGCCGCGGCGCACCTCGGTCTCGCGCCCGCCGAGACCCTCGCCTTCGGCGACATGCCCAATGACATCCCCATGTTCGACTGGGCGGCCCGTGGGATCGCCATGGCCAACGCGCATCCCGAACTGAAGGCGGTGGCCGACGAGGTGACCTTGTCGAACGAGGACGACGGCATCGCGGTCGTGCTGGAACGGCTCTTCGGGGTGTAGACGTCCGGTCGCGGTGCGGACGTCCCGCCGAGGCGCAGGCATCCCCCAAGGGAAAAGCGGGGGAAGACGGACAAAAATCTCGATTCGGGGCGCGGGCGGAGGTCCGCCGCGCGCCCCCAATCGGCGATGTGCCGCTGTCGCCGGGTCAGTACGCTCCGTTGACGTTGTCGATCGAGCCGTACTTCGCCGCGGCGTAGTTGCAGGCGGCCGTGATGTTCGCGACCGGGTCGTACGGGTCCATCGAGGTGCCGGGGACGTGGTACGCCTTGAAGGTGGGGTCGATCACCTGGAGGAGACCCTTCGAGGGGATGCCCGCGGCGGCGTTGGAGTCCCAGTTGTTGATGGCGCGGGGGTTGCCGGAGGACTCGCGCATCACGTTGCGGTGGATGCCGTTGTACGTGCCGGGTATGCGCTCCTTGGCCATGATGTCCAGGGAGTGCTTGATCCAGCCGTCGAGGTTGTTGGCGTACGTCTTGCCGGAGGCGGGGGCCGCTGCCGCCGGTGCGGCCTTGGTCAGCGGGGACACCACGCCGGTCGCGAGGTTCTTCGTGCCCACCGTCAGCACCAGTCCCGGGCGCAGGTGGGCGGCGTCGGGGCCGATGACGGCCTTGTTCGCGTCGTACAGCGCCTGCCAGCCACCGCACGACGGGTTCTTCTTCGCGACGGTCTGGAGGGTGTCGCCGGCGACCACGGTGTAGGTGAGGAGCTGCACCTGGGGGACGGTGGCCTGGACAGTCTGCGTCGGCGTGGCGGCCTGGGCGCCGGTGGCGCTCAGGAGGGGGAGCGCGAGGGCGACTCCGCCCACACCGGCGGCGAGCACGCCACGGGTGATGAAGGGGCTGGTCCTGAAGCGGCGGTTCATGACTCGTCCGGACATGGCGGTTTCCTCTCCGGCGCCTGCGAGGTGAGCTGTCGGGTTCGGGCGGGGAGGTGCCCGGCCGCGCTCTGTATGCGGCTTAACCCCTAGTCGTTCCGGTTTGTCCGGATCGACGGCTTGCCTGGGTCCCCCGCTCCTGCCGTGTGTGCGTGGGTGGGTGGGTTCGGGCGGCGGCAGGATTCGGCGATCCGCCCGGATCGAGGTGAACGTATGCGAGAGCACATGTCGGGAACAAGGGCTGAATTTCGGACGAAGATCGCTTTCGCCTGATTAAGGTAGTGTCAATACGTCCGATTCAACCGGAATTGGATCCTCAACTTGCCTTTAGCAAAGGGATTCTGTGAGGGCGGCGTAAATTCCCGGTCGAGGGTGTACGTGACCCAACTCACGAGACCAAAGCCAACCAAAGCGGCAAGAGCGGCAACTCGGACATCACGCCCCGGCGACCATGGGTGCGAGTAGGGCAATTCGGACATCGGGGAGGGGTGATGGGCCGGAGGCTGCGAGTCGGGTAACTCGGGCAACTCGGACAGGGTGCAGGGGTTTCCGTTGGGCCCGGTGGCCGCGCGTCCGGCCGCCCCGCCGGGCAGGGCCGGGGCGGCGGCGGACCTAGCCCGCCGTGCGCGGGATCCGCTTCTCCCACGTCCGGTGGAAGACCACCTCGTCGCCGGCCCTGCAGACGACCTCGTTGGTGGCGATGAACTCACCCTCGGAGCAGGCGAGTTCCGATCGTGTCGCCACACGGGCGTCCCAGGCGAGGTCTGGCCGGTGGAAGCGGATCGACCAGTCCGAGCGGACTCGCGCCGACATGGGGCCGGACTCGTCGATCGCGTACGACTCCCGGACGTCTTCGGTCACTTCGAGGCCGTCCGGGTGGATACGGGTGCCTTCGTGAGGGAGGTCGGTCTCCAGGCGCCACTCGCCCTTGGCGACGTCGTGCACGAGGAGCCGTTCGGGACGCGGCTCGTCCAGCGTCGCGGGGGAGACCGCCCCGAGGGGTGCGGACTGCTCCGGCTCCTCGAAGGCGATCGTCGGGTCCGACTCCCTTGCCCTTACCGGGAGTTCGAGGACAGAGGCCGCCGGGTCGAGGGTGAAGCCGGCCTCCGTGCCGGGCTGTGGCCAGACCCACGGCCAGTACGCGGAGGAGACGGCGAGCCGGACGTGATGCCCGGGCGGGAACGCGTGACCGATGGCGTCCAGCTCGACGAGCACGTCCTCCGTCGCGCCCGGCACCCACGCCGTGGCGCGGTCGCTGCCGTGGCGCGCCGACAGGTTCAGCACGCCCCGGGTGACGAGCGTCGAGGCGCCGTCGCGAGCCACGTCGCACAGCCGGGCGATCACCTGGCCCCGGGGGGAGTGCGAGGTCAGCCGCAGCCGGACCGCCGGGCGGCCCAGGACCCAGGTCTCC
Organism: Streptomyces sp. 142MFCol3.1; assembly: GCF_000424945.1. Classification (NCBI taxonomy): domain Bacteria; kingdom Bacillati; phylum Actinomycetota; class Actinomycetes; order Kitasatosporales; family Streptomycetaceae; genus Streptomyces; species Streptomyces sp. 142MFCol3.1. The sequence continues at coordinate 28,315 of NZ_AUKV01000046.1, read as the reverse complement.
TCCGTGACCTCGAACTCGAAGCAGACCGACCGGGCGTCCTCCTCCCGCTGGTCCGGGGGCAGGTCCGCGTCGTGGCCGCGCGGGACGGTGCGGCCCGCGTCCACCCCGGTGTGCTGCGGTGAGCGCACCGCCACCGGGTCGCCCTGGAGCGCGTACGTGACCCGGGTCACGGAGGGCGACGGCCAGACGTGATCACCCACCCAGCGGCCGGTGATCACCGGGTACGTCGTCGCCGGAGGACGCGCGTCCATGACGTACGAGCGCAGGAGCGGCTCCGCCATGATGCCGCCGGGGCCGGGGCCGGGGCCGGGGCCGGACGTCGCCGGGGGGCGCAGCCAGTGGTCCCACCAGCGCAGGGTCTCCTGGAGGAAGCCGATCGCAGGGCCGGGCGGCCGGTCCCGGTCGGGGTACTGGTGCGACCACGGGCCGATCACTCCGCGTACGCGATCGGGTGGCAGGTGCTCGACCAGACGCAGCACCGTGTCGCGGTACGGGTCGTGCCAGCCGCCGACCGCCAGGACCGCCGCCCGGATCGCTCCGTAGTCCTCGCGGACACTCCCGTGGCGCCAGTACGCGTCCCGGGTCTGGTGCTCCAGCCAGGTGTGGACCGGTGGCTCCACCGCCTGGAGCCGCTTCACCCACATGTCCCGCCACATCACCTCGCCCACGTGTGCCGGGTCCGGGGGAAGGGCGGCGGAGGCGAGCGTCGCGGCCGACCGGGCGTGCAGGCCGGCGGCCCGTACGGAACCTCCTGTGTAGTGGACGTCGTTGTCGTAGCGGTCGTCCGTCGAGCAGACCGCGACGACCGCCTTGAGCGGCTCGGGTGCGAGAGCCGCGATCCGGAGCGAAACGAAACCGCCCCAGGAGATGCCGAACATGCCGACGTTGCCGGTGCACCAGGGCTGGGCGGCCAGCCAGTTGACCACCTCCACGCCGTCGTCCAGCTCCTCCTGCGTGTGCGCGTCCGCCGGCATGCCCTCCGAATTGCCGTGTCCGCGGATGTCCACGCGGACGGAGGCGTAGCCGTGGCCCGCGTACCAGGGGTGGCGCTGCCAGTCGCGGGGCGCGGTCCGGTCCGTGAGGCGGTGCGGAAGGTATTCGAGGAGAGCGGGTACGCGTTCCTCGGTCAGCGGGCGCCAGACGCGCGCGTACAGACGGGTGCCGTCCGGGAGAGGGATCCAGAGGTCCTCGTGGGCGGTCTCGTACGGGAAGGAGGTACGGATGTGTATGGTCATCGCGCTCCCGGACCCGGCGGAGCCGTGGGACTCGGGCGGTTCGGCACGGTCGTGGGGCGTGGCCTGTCGGGGCGGCCCGGCGGGCCCTTGCGGTGCGTGGGGCGCGCGGGGTGCGTGCAGGTGACCTCGGTGGGCGGCGCCGTGCGCGGTGTCCACCGAAAGGATGTGTTCCGCCGTGTGCGTGCGTCCGGCCAGGTGATGCCGACCGGTCGGCGACGAGGGCCGGCCGCCGGGCTCGGCTCGGCGCAGGTTCGGGACACGGTCACCTACTTCCGGTTACATCAGAACGTATCGCCACATGTCGCCGGGTATCGGCTGATCGTGAACATACCGTTGGTGATCGGATACCGCCCGGGCATGGAGGTGCCTCCCACCGGAGCCAAGTCGGCCGGGGGACGGTGGGCGCTCGTGGTGATCGAAACGTGACCGGATACGCTGACTTGAGTGATGGCAGCGACACATCGACAAACCGTGTCATCGACCGAATGATCGACCGAGTTTCGCCATGTGATCGTCAGCAGACAGGAGAACCTCTCGTGACCGTCGTCGGGCCGTTCGGGCTGAGCGTGCGGGACCAGGCTCTCGAAGCCGATGTCCAGGCCGGATTGGCGGCTGTCGAGGAGGGTTTGCTCGAAGCCACCAAGAGCGAGGTCCCCTTCATCACGGAAGCCGCCCAGCACCTCGTGCGCGCCGGCGGGAAGCGGTTCCGGCCGCTCCTCGTGACGCTCGCCGCGCAGTTCGGTGATCCCTACGCGCCGGGTGTCGTGCCCTCGGCGGTGGTCGTCGAGCTCACCCACCTCGCCACGCTGTACCACGACGACGTCATGGACGAGGCGGACGTGCGGCGCGGGGTGCCGAGCGCCAACACCCGCTGGGGCAACTCGGTCGCCGTCCTGACCGGCGACTTCCTCTTCGCCCGCGCCTCCTACATCCTGGCCGACCTCGGGCCCGAGGCGGTCCGCATCCAGGCCGAGGCCTTCGAACGGCTGGTCACCGGGCAGATCCTGGAGACCGCGGGGCCGCGCGACGGGCGCGACCCGGTCGATCACTACCTCGACGTCCTGAGCGGCAAGACCGGGTCGCTGGTCGCCGTCGCCTGCCGGTTCGGCGCGATGATGTCGGGTGCCGACGAGACGGTCGTCGACGTGCTCACCCAGTACGGGGAGCGTCTCGGTGTCGCCTTCCAGCTCGCGGACGACGTGCTGGACATCGCGTCCGACTCGCACGAGTCCGGCAAGACGCCCGGCACGGACCTGCGCGAGGGCATCCCCACGCTGCCGGTGCTCCGGCTGCGTGAACGCGCGGAGCGGCTCGGGCTCGCGGACGACATCGCGCTGTGCGAGCTGCTCGACTCCGACCTCACCGACGACGCCCGGCACGCCGAGGCGCTGGCCCGGCTGCGGTCCCACCCGGCCCTGGAGCAGGCGCGGCGGGACACCGTGCGGTACGCGGAGGAGGCGCGTGCGGCGCTGGCTCCGTTGCGGGAGTGTGATGCCAAGGCGGCGCTCGTGGAGCTGGTGGACGCGGTGGTGCACCGGGCCGGCTGACCTGGTCCTCCGGCCCCGGTCCACGCTCTGGCCCCGGCCACGGTCCGCTCTGGCCCCGGCCACGGTCCGTCCTGGCCCCGGCCACGGTCCGCCCTGGCCCCGGCCACGGTCCGCCCTGGCCCCGGCAGCGGTCCGTCCTGGCCTCGGTCACGTCCGCCCTGGCCGCGGTCCACGCCCCGGCCCCTGGCACGGCCCATACTCTGGCCCAGGTCCGCGCTTCTGCCTGGGTCCACGCTCGGCTCGTGGCCTGGTCTCGGGCTCGGGGCCCTGGAATGTGACGTGCGTCACTTGTCTGGAATGAGTCCAGGGTCGGATCGTGTCCGTACTCATGCCCAGAAGCTGACGCAGGGGGCGTCGGCTGAGGTACGGGGAGAAAACAGAATCATGGGATCCAACGCCACGATCAGTACGCGCCGCAAGGGTCTGATCCTGACCGGTGTCGCGGTCGCCGCCGCGGCCGGTGTCGCCGCCGCCGTCATCCCGGCGGTCGCCGACAGCGGCAGTCACCGGGAAGACCGCGGCACGAGCCACTCCGCGCACGACGACCGGACCATCGTCACGCAGAGCGGCGTCGTGGGAGGCGGCGGCGGGACCATCCTCGCCACCAGCCTGCGCGGCGCCAACGAGGTGCCCGTCCAGGGCGGCCCCGCCGTCGGCGACAAGGATGGCGCGGCACTGGAGTTCATCGAGGTCAAGGGCAACAAGGTGTCCGTCGCCGTGACCTGGCGCGGCACCGGCAGGCCGACCCTGCTCCACATCCACCAGGGTGCCAAGGGCTCCAACGGCGGCGTCAAGGTCGACTTCACCGAGCTGCTCGGCAAGATCAGGCACCACAGCGTCGTCGGCACCGTCGAGGTCCAGGACGCGGCCCTGCTCGACGCGCTGAAGACCGACCCCGGTTCCTTCTACGCCAATCTGCACACCGCCGAGTTCCCCGGCGGCGCCGTCCGCGGCCAGCTGCACAAGGTCACCGGCACCTTCGACTTCCACAACGCCCTGGACAACTTCCAGGCCTCGGTCGTCCGGGGCAGGCAGATCTACGAGTGCAAGAACGCCGAGGACGGCGGCCAGGCCTTCGTCCAGCGCGACGTCTCGGCCCGGCTCCGGGGCCACATCGCCCACTCGTTCGTGAAGCCCGGCTCCGGCACGCCGCAGTGGGTCGCGCCCGACGGCAGCGCCGTCACCGGCGCACTGATCTCCAAGACCCCGAACGGCGACAAGAACATCCCCGAGCTGGACCTCAAGGCCACCGCTTCCGGCAAGCACCGCGGCCTGCTGGCCGGGACGCAGGAGATCCTCCGCCTCAACACCGTGGGCGGCGTCGCCCCCGCCGGGTCCTGCACGCCGGGCACCGTGGTGGGAGTGCCGTACCAGGCGGACTACGTGTTCGTGCAGCGCTGACCCCGCGGGCCGCCGTGCCCGGCCCGGCGCCGGGTGCGGCGACCCGTCGGCCCGGGCGGTGTCTCCCCCGACCCCTACGGGTCGGGGGAGACACCGCCTCCCCGCGTCATACCGCAGGAGTACGCGGAGTTGAGTCCGGGGTCTGACGCTTCCCTCCGGCCGATTTGGTCAGATGGATAACACCACTCCTCACCGGTTCGGGTGAGAATGGCGGCTTAGGAGTGGAGAAGGGCACGACGGTAGGGCCGCCGCCGACGACGGAGGTAAGGCACACATGGCACCGTACGAATCCGACGACAGCACGAAGGCCGGCGAGGCCGAGGACGTGCGCTCCGGGCGGCGCAAGGCCGCCAGGTATGTCGTCCCGGTCGCGGTGGTGGGGGTGGCGGCGGCGACCATCGGGCTGGTCCCGGCACTCGCCGACTCCGGGGACCCCGACCTGCCGAAGGTCACCGCGCAGCAGCTCATCGAGAAGATCGCCCGGTCCGACGTCCAGCAGCTGTCCGGCACGGTCAAGATCAGCACCGATCTCGGACTGCCCGACCTGGGCGGCCTGGCGAGCGGCTTCGCCTCCGGCGCCGCCGAGGGCGACGGCGGTTCCTCCGCCGACCCTCAGTCCAAGCTCCTCGAACTGGCCTCCGGCACGCACACGCTGCGCGTCGCCGCCGACGGCCCGGACAAGGGCAGGATCTCCCTTCTGGACAGCGCGGCCGAGTACAGCGTCATCCACAACGGCGACGACGTATGGGCGTACGACAGCAAGTCGAACGAGGCGTACCACGCGACCGCACCCCGGTCCGAGGAGAAGAAGGGCAAGGCGCCCGAGGACGTCCCCGCCACGCCCAAGGACTTCGCCGAGGAAGCGCTGAAGGCGGTCGACGACACGACGTCCGTGACCGTCGACGGCACCGCCCAGATCGCGGGCCGGGACGCGTACCGGCTGGTCATCAAGCCGAAGCAGTCCGGCTCCACGGTCGGCGCGATCAGCATCGGGGTGGACGCGAAGACGGGCCTGCCGCTGAAGTTCACGCTGACGCCGGCGAGTGGTGGCGCGGCCGTCGTCGACGCGGGCTTCACCAAGGTCGACTTCTCCGAGCCGGCCGCGTCGACGTTCGACTTCACCCCGCCGAAGGGCGCGAAGGTCACCGAGGCCGACGAGTCGAAGGCACCGGAGCACTCCCGGAAGTCCGGCGAGGACTTCGGCATGGGGCTCGGTGAGGGACTCGGCGCTCCGAAGACCATCGGCAAGGGCTGGAACTCGATCGCCGAGTTCGACACGGGCGGCCAGGGCATGCCGTCGGGCTCTTCCGGCAACAGCGACGTCGACGGGTTCCTGAACTCCCTCGGAGACCAGGTCTCCGGCAAGTTCGGCTCGGGTACGGTCTTCTCGACCCGCCTGGTCAACGCGCTGATCACGGACGACGGCAAGGTGTACGCCGGTGCCGTCACCAAGGACGCGCTGGTGAAGGCGGCGGACGCCGCCCGCTGAGTCCCCCGCAGGCAAGCGAACCGAGGGAGCCCATGGAGGAGCTGTCCGCCGCCGAGTCCGACCAGACGGACGACACGGGTGGCGCGGGCGCCGTACCCGCCGAGGACGCGGTGATCGCCACCCGCGCCCTCACCAAGCGCTACCGCGGCGGACAGCTCGCCGTCGACGGCCTGGACCTGACCGTCCCGGCGGGCAGCGTCTTCGGCTTCCTCGGGCCCAACGGTTCCGGCAAGACCACCACCATCCGCATGCTGATGGGCCTGATCGAGCCGACCTCGGGCACGGCGCGTGTCCTGGGGCGGCCCATGCCCCGTGCCACGCGCACCGTGCTCCCACAGGTCGGGGCCCTCATCGAGGGCCCCGCGCTGTACGGCTTCCTCTCGGGGCGCGACAACCTGATGCGGTACGACGCCGCCGACCCGACGGCGGACCCGCGCACCCGGCGCACCCGCGTCGCGGACGCCCTCGACCGGGTCGGCCTCACCGCGGCGGCGGGCAAGAAGGCCAAGGCGTACTCGCTGGGCATGAAACAGCGGCTCGGGCTCGCCGCGGCGCTGCTCCAGCCGCGCCGCCTGCTCGTCCTGGACGAGCCGACCAACGGCCTGGATCCGCAGGGCATGCGGGAGATCCGGGCCCTCGTGCGTGAGCTGGCCTCCGACGGCTCGACCGTCTTCCTGTCCTCGCACCTGCTCGACGAGATCGAGCAGGTGTGCACGCATGCCGCCGTGATGGCGCAGGGGCGGCTGGTCGTCCAGGGCGCGGTGGCCGACCTCGCCGCCGGTGCGCGGGGCCGGCTGGTGGTGACCACCCCGGATCCGGGTGACGCAGCGCGCGTGCTGAAGGAACAGGGCGTGGCGGATGTCGTGTTGACCGAGACGGGGGTGACGGCCGAGCCTCCGGACCGTGAACTCGCCGAGCTCAATGCCGCGTTGGTGACGGCGGGCGTACGGGTCCGCGGTTTCGTGGTGGAACGGGCCTCCCTGGAGGACGCGTTCGTGGCGCTGACGGGGGAGGGGTTCGATGTCGCGGGCTGAGGCGGTGCCGGGGCCGGACACGCGGCCGGACTCGGGCGGGGCCGTGGTGGCCCCGGCCGGGGCCGCGCGGTCCCCCGGTCTGCTGTGGACGTTCGGGCTGTTCCGCAGCGAGCTGGTCACCACCTTCCGGCGATGGCGGACGATCGCCCTGCTGGGCGTGCTCGCGGCCGTGCCGATCCTGGTCGGGGTGGCCGTCAGGATCGAGACGAGTGACGGCTCGGCGGCGGGCGGCGGCGGTGAAGGCCCCGCGTTCATCTCGCAGGTCACCAACAACGGGCTGTTCCTGGTGTTCACCGCGCTGGCCGCGACGCTCCCGTTCTTCCTGCCGATGGCGATCGGCGTCATCGCGGGTGACGCGATCGCGGGCGAGGCGAACGCGGGGACGCTGCGCTATCTCCTGGTCGCCCCGGCGGGCCGCACCCGGCTGCTGCTCACCAAGTACGCGACCACGATGACGTTCTGTCTGGTCGCCACGCTCGTCGTGGCGGTCTCCGCGCTCACGGTGGGCGCGCTGCTGTTCCCGCTGGGAGACCTGACGACGATCTCCGGGACCCGGATCAGTTTCGCGGAAGGCCTCGGCCGGGCGCTGTTCATCGCCCTGGTCGTCGCCGCCTCCCTGGTCGGGGTCGCGGCGCTCGGTCTGTTCGTCTCCACACTGACGAACAGCGGCATCGCGGCCATGGCGACGACCGTCGGCCTCCTCATCACCGTCCAGATCCTCGACCAGATCCCCCAGCTGCACGCGCTGCAGCCGTACTTCTTCTCGCACTACTGGCTGTCCTTCGCGGACCTCATGCGGGAACCGGTGTACTGGGACGATCTGGTCCGCAACCTGGGCCTTCAGGGCCTGTACGCCGCCGTGTTCGGGTCGGCGGCGTGGGCGCGGTTCGCGGCGAAGGACATCACCGTCTAGACCGACGCCGCAGTCCCGACGGACGCCACCGTCCGCAAGGACATCGCCGTGCCGGGGGGCGGACGCACGGGCTCCGGGGCGCGCGGCGGCGGTCAGACGGTGGCCGACTCGTAGGGGAAGCGGGCGAGCGGCGGCTCCTGCGCGAAGAACGTCTTCGCGCGCGCCAGCGCCTCGGCGTCCTCCAGCACGTCGCCGCGTCGGCTGCCGTTGCCGAGCAGGACCCCTCCGAAGCGCATCCTCATGTACGCGGCGGAGTGGTTGAGGGTGTCGGCCAGGGGGGCGGCGACCTCCTGCTCCTCGTGGGCCAGCGCGGTGACGCCCCAGAGGGTGCGCCCCGCCATCGCCGCCTTGAAGTCGACGCCGGGGGTGCGCAGCCAGCCCGACCAGTAGTCCAGGTAGCGCTTGGTGAGGCCGGACACCGAGTACCAGTACAGCGGCGAGGCGATCACGATGTCGGTGGCCGCGAGAGTGGCGTCGAGCAGCAGTGCGACGTTGCTTCCGGCGGGCGGGAGCAGGTGGTCGCTGTCGCGCCGCAGGTCCGTGAAGTCGGGCAGCGGATGCTCGGCGAGGCTCAGCCAGCGCTGCTTGACGTCGCCGGGCAGCTGCTCGGCGGCCCTGCGCGCGAGCAGTTCGGTGTTGCCGTCGCTACGGCTGCTGCCGAGCAGGAACAGGAAACGGCGGGTCATGGGTCCCCCTGGGTTACGCGCGATGGAGCGATAGCAAGCAACTCTATGCGTGGACAATATATGCATGCGCATATATTCGTCCAGGGGGCCCGGGCCCAGGACCCGCACGGCACCGTCCCGGAGATGTCACTGCCGCCGCGCGTCACGCTCCCGGAGCGTGTCACCGCCCCGTAGGGCGCCACCGACTCGTAGGGCGCCGGCCTCGAAGGGAGCCGGTCCGGAAGGCGCCGCCTCCCCACGCGTCACCGGCCCGGCGCGCCGCCTCCCCCTCCCGGCTGCGGAGGGCGCTGGACGCGCGGTGGCTGCCCGGGCGACGCCGGCCCGGGTGCCGAGCCCGGCACCGGACCGACCGGAGCGGCCGAACCCCGGCCGGACTGGCGCCGTGCGGCGCCCGCGACGGGGTTGGCGGACGGGGCGCCCGCGACGGGGTTGGCGGACGGGGCGCCCGCGACGGGGTTGGCGGACGGGGCGCCCGCGGGCGCGGTCGAGGAGGGGCCGGCCGAAGGGCCGGAGGCGGGCGGCGTCCCCGCTGCCACGGCCGGCCGCAGCCAGCTCTCCGGCACCGCCGTGTGGCGTTCCACCGTCCCCTGCTCCCGTGCCTGCGCCAGGCGCACGGACTGCTGGGCCGTCGGCGCGAAACCGGGGGCCGCGTTGCCGCTCTGGGACGGGACCTGCCGGGCGGCCATGGCGCCCAGCTCGGCCTGGGTCTCGCGCGGGAAGACGTCACGGGGCAGCGCCTGGGAGGCGGCTCCGGTCACCTCGACGCGGCGCTGCTGCCCGCCGGACTCGAAGGTCATGCCGTAGCCGAGGTACTGCCGGTCGTGGTCGAACATCAGGTCGCCGCGCACCTTCCCGCCCGCCGCGCGGGTCTGCTCGCCCATGTCCCGGAGCGCCTGCGGGACCGGTGCGGTGCGCCCGAGGCTGGCGACGTACGCCTCCGCCTCCACGTGCCCCTCCCGGAACCGGGGCTTCCCGTCGGGCCCGGTGTGCATCTGCACGGCGCCGACCCGGTTGCCGGGGTGGATGTCGATGGTGAGCCGGCCGTCGCCGCCGTACTCGGCGACGAAACGCTCGCGCATGGCGGTGAACTGGACCTGGTTCTCCAGCGCGGGCGGCAGGTTCGGCCCGTAGATGGTGACGCGGGCCTGCGGGTCGGCCTCCAGGATGATCTCCGCGTCGGCCACGCCCGTGCCGCCCGCGCCCGCGACCAGCCACGTCCTCGGCGCGTCCGTGGCGCTCACGTCGAAGCGGTTCTCCGCGATCTCGTCGCCGAGGAAGACCCGTCCGGGGGCCGCCGCCCTGGCCTGCTCCCACCGCGCGGTGGCGTCCAGCGTCTGGAGCGCGGACCGGGCCCCGGCGTCGGCCCGCAGGGTGTCCAGCACCCCTTCCTCGCGCAGGACCTGGAGCGTCTGCCGTGCGTCGGGCGCCCCGGCGAGACGTTCGTGGACCGGGGAGCCGGCGGGCAGCTGTCCGCGTACGGCGCCGATCGCCTCGGGCAGGTTCACCACGTCACGACGGTCGACGCCCGGCACCATCTCGGGCGGCAGACCGGTGGCGACCGTCGGCACGCCCTCCACCTGCACATAGACGTCCGGGGATCCGTCACCCGGCCGGATGTGCGCGTACAGGCGGCCGTCCTGCGCGGGCAGCAGCCGCGCGGTCCCGTCGACGACCGGCCCGCGCACGGCCAGCTCGTCCTCCCACAGGCGCACGGCGTCCCGGGGCACCCGCCCGGTCGGGTCGACGAACTGGTGGGCGTCGCCCAGCCCGGTCGCCCGCATGTCCCGGACCTGGTCGGCGGACTGCACGATGCCCTGGCCCGGGTCCAGGTGCCAGCGGCCCCGCGCGTCGACGAGCAGGGCGTCCGGATCACGGCCGACGAGGCTCGCGCCGCCGCCGATCATCACCTGCCGGGTGGGCCACTCACCGCTCGCCGCGGCCTCGGCGCGCAACTGGTCCAAGGTGGCGGCGCTGGCCCGGGTGCGCCGGTCGGCCGCCTCGGCCGCCGCCGCGGCGAGTTCCTCGCGGGGGACGGGGGTGCCGTCGGGGCGCATGCCCGGCATCGGCGGCCCGTTGCCGAGCGGCAGCGTGTACGCGGCGCGGGCCCGGAACGCCTGGAGGTCCGCCGCGTCCTGGCCGGACAACTGCTCGGCGGGCACGGCGAGATGGGACATCGCCTGCCAGGCCTGGGGCGTCAGATGGGGTTCGATCGAGTTCAGGCGCAGGTCCGCGGCCTGGAGCTCACGGTCGAACTGCTCGGATCCGGAGGGGGCCTGCGGGCGGAGCCCGGTGTGATCGATGAGGGCGGACAACTCCTCGCGCGCTTCGGCGCGTTGAGCGGTGTCCAGTGTCGCGTCCGTCATCCGGGCGGCGAGGTGGTTCAGCTCACCGACCCGGCCGAGGTCCTCCTCGGTCAGCCGGAAACCCTCCTCGGCGGCGGTGAGCCGGCCGCGCGTCAGCAGCACTTCCCGAGGCGGTGCCAGCCCGGCCACCGAGGGGTCGCCGGCCGCCGCCCGCGCCGCCCGCTCGCGCACCGCGAGCATCTCGCCGAGCTCGTGGCTCAGTGCCCGGCCCACCTGCTGCGGGTCCATCCGGTCGGAGAGCTGCACGAAGTGGTGGTCCGAAGTGGTGTTGACATGCATGCGGGCGACCGTGCCGGTCGGCAGCGGCACCGCGTCCACGCGCAGCGTGAGCTCCATGCCCCGGTGGTCGGTGAGCACGAAGTGGGAGTCACCGGTGTCGTCACCGCGCAGTTCCACGGAGCGCAACTGCTCGGCGTACAGGCTCTGTACGACCATCGGGAGCACGGCCCGGGCCTGCGCGACGACGGCTGCCTGCCGGCCCGGTTCCGGGGCCGTGCCGGTGCCGCCGGTGAAACGGCTTCCCGCCACGTCGGTCGCCGTGATGACGGTGGTCTCCCCGGGAACGGGCCCCCTGTCCGGCGCCGCGCCGTCCGTCCCCGGCCGCGCGCTCCCCGCCCTGCTGTCGTACGGTTCCTGCTCCACTGGCACTTCCCCCTCGGCCGCCTCGTGGCACGTAGGATTTTGGCATGCTGATCGCTCGTTCGACTCAAGAAGCGCACCTCTACATGGACCTGCACGCCTGCGCGTGCGGAGCGAGGGACTTCGAGCGCGAGCACCGTCTCGAAGAGCGTGACGGCGCGTTGGTCGCCGTGTACGAGGGCGTGTGCCCGCAGTGCGGCCGCACCCGCTCGTTCGCGTTCGTCATGTCCGACGAACTGCCGCCCGCGCCACCGGCGTTCGGTGGCGCGGAGCCGTCCCGGATCATCGACCCCGGCGAGTTCCTGTGGGTCTCGGACCAGGTCGGCACCGACTCGGGGCTGCGGCTGCTGAACGTGCCGCCCGCCGAACAGCGCGATCACCGCGCGAGCTTCGCGTACGCACTCGCGGCGCTCGACGAGGTCCTCAAGTTCCTTCCGGACGGCACCGACGAGGTCCCCGCGGAGCGCTTCACCTCCGACCTCGGCCGTGAGCTGTACCGCAAGGACGCGACCCGCTTCAGCCGGGCCCGGCTGCTGGACAACCAGGCGCGCAAGCAGCGCATCCTCGCGGGCGTCGACCGGTTCAGCCCGCCTGCGGGCGCATAGCCGTTCATGGCGTCCGCGGGGGCCGGGGCGCAGGCGTCCTGGCCGTGACCGCAGGGCCGGCGGGCGCCGCCGGCGGCCCGCCCGTGGCCGTACCGGAGCCCGAGCGCAGCCGGCCCGCGGCGGCGACACGCAGGACGGCGTCGCCCTCCCGGAAGGCGGTGGCGGCACCTGCCCCGAGTACCGCCCGTGCCGTGCGGTCCGCCCGCGTGCCGGGCCCGCCCGGGAAATCCCCCCGTTCCGAGGTGATCAAGCCGGTCGCCAGCCCGGACGCCACCAGCTTCTCGGCGTTCTCGCGGCCGACGGAGAAGCCGCGCCCCGAGGTGCTCTGCGCATAGAGTTCCTTGATCATGTCCTCGGGTGCCATACGTCCTCCGTACCGGTCACGGCCCGCGTCGAAGTCGGCGCGGCCGCGCTGCCAGCGGCTCGCGTTCTGGGCGAGGCACTGCTCGACCGGCACCTCCACGGACAGCAGGACCCGCCTGTCGTAGCCGCCGGCGCGCAGGTCGCCGAGGAGCTTCTCGTTCCACCGCTGGTCGCGCAGCGTCGCGTCGTAGAGAAGGTTGTGGCCCTCGGCGCGCGCCCACTGCTCGAAGACGCCCTGGAGGAACGCCGACTCGCGGTGCGTGAGCGATGCCGTCTCCGACGGGGACAGCAGGCGACCGTCCGGCAACTCGCGTGCGCGGCCCGGAAGACGAGGGGTGCCGCCGTGCTCGGACAGCGCCACCTTGAACTCGTCCGGGTCCAGCACCACGTAGTCGCGTACGTCGATGCCGTGCACCCGGGCCAGCGCCCGGCCCAGCTCGTCGTCACGTCCCTGCCACTCGGCGAGGCCGCGCAGCGCGCCGCCCTTGCCCGCGCCGGGCGCCCCGGCGGTGAGCAGCGCCGCGTGGCCGTCGCGCGGCAGTCCGGTGCAGCGGGCCTTGAAGTCCTCCAGGACGGCCTCGTGCAGGCGCTCGCGGTCCGGCGTCCACAGCGCGCCGTGCCGGAACCGGCTGTACGTGTCGCCGTCCCCGGGCGCCAGATCGCCGCCGGCCGACATCCGGGTCTGCAACACCCGGTACAGCGCGCGGTATTCAGGTGCGAGCCCCGCCTCCGGCCCGTCGTGCGCGGTCATGGCCGCCGTTCGGCCCCGTCGCCCGCCCCGCCGTCGGCGCGGAGGTCGATGCGGCGCTGGATCTCCACGACGTCCTCGCGGGTCAGTTGCCCGAGCAGCCGCGCGGCGGAGACCACGGACAGGGTGTTGTCCTGGTGGGTGGGTTCGGGATGCCCTTCGTCGAGCCCCTCCTCGGGCTCGAAGGGCCAGGCGGCGACGGTCGCGATCATCTCCTCGCGCCCGACGAACCCGGCGGAGTAGAGGCCGAGATAGGCGCGCAGGGAGAGGGCCGGACCGGCCCCCGGGGTCGCGTCGTCGGGGGTGCCGTGTGCGGGAGTCTCGTTCATCGGTGGGGTCTTCCTCGTCTGCTTCTGGTCTCGGGGCCGGCCGGGGTGCTGCTCGTGATCGACGCGGTGGCCGCGGCGGTCGGTGCCGCCACGTCCCGTTCGCCGTCGAAGACGGGAACGAGGGCGGCCCGGTGCCGCTCGGCCCGTAGCGCGACGTCCAGCAACAGCGGTTCGCGGTCGTGCGCGGCGACCAGCTGGAGTCCGACCGGGCAGCCGTCGGGGCCGAGGCCTGCGGGGACACTCGCCGAGGGATGTCCGCTCAGGTTGAACGCCCAGGTGAGAGCGGTCGAGTAGCGGTCGCCGGGGCCTTCGTGGCCGTGCGGCGGGTTCGGTGTGGCCGGTGTCAGCAGCAGCGGGACCTCGCCGAACAGCTCCGCGAGACGGCGGTCGTTGGCCGCCCGCACGGTCCGCGCCCGGGAGTCGTCGCCGCCCGGCGTCCGCAGGGCCAGCCAGGCGGGCCCGGGGTCCGTCAAGGTCACCTCGCGCTCCACCAGGCGGACGATCCCGGCCGCGGCGAGCCGCCGCACCTCCGCGAACGCGCGGGCGGCGATGCCGGGATCGGTGTCTGCGAACCCGAGGTCGGCGGACCAGACGGCGGGGACCGGCGGTACGGAGGCGTCGGGCGGTGGCGAAGAGGGGTGCTGTGCGAAAGGGCGCTGGTGCGCGGAGGGGGGCGGCGGCCCGGCGGGGTTCCCGTCCGGGCCTGCGGCCACGACCCGCCAGTACGCGGCGGCGTCCGAGGCGCCGCGCGTGAGGACCCCGGCCGCGGTCAGCCCGGTGCGGTCGGCCGACGGGATCCGGCCGGTCGTGGTCTTCAGGCCGAGGACACCGCACCACGCCGCGGGAATCCGCACGGAGCCCGCACCGTCGCTGCCGGTCGCCAGCGGTACCAGCCCCGCCGCCACCGCCGCCGCGGAGCCGGCCGAGGAACCGCCCGGCGTCCGGTCGGCCCGCCACGGGTTGACGGTCCGGCCGTGCGCCCCGAGGCCCCACGTCTGCCAGGGCGTGCCCGGGCCGGGCACCGACGTGGCGCCTACGGGCACACAGCCGGCCGCGACCAGGGCGCCTGCCGCGCCCAGTCCGTGCCGGCCCTTGACGCCGATCGGAACGCCCGCGAGCGGCAGCCATTCGCCGCCGGCGACCCGCGCGTCCACCTCGGCAGCCCGCCCGAGGGCGTCCTCGGCCCAGACCTCCGCGAACGCCGAGAGGCCGGGGTCCAGCCGTGCGATCCGCCTCAGCGCGGCGTCGACCGCGTCGACCGCGCTCATGGTGCGCGCGCGGACGGCCGCGGCGGTGTCCTCGGCCGACAGCCACCGCAGGGCGTCCGGTTCCGGAGCCCGCGCCGGGGCGGCCGGGTCCACTTCCGCTTCGGGTCTCATGGCGTCGGCCGAGGCTCCTTCGGTACGGCGGGCAGGATGCGTGCGGGGCACGCGCGGGATGCGTGAGGTGCGTTCGGGGGCGGTGCGGGACGGTGAGCCGCGCGTGCGCGGGGCAGGGCCGGGACAAGTCTCGTACGGTCTCGTCCCGGGCGGTGCCCCGCGCCTCGCACGGCGTGGTTCAGCGGCCGGGACCCGGGGCCGGCGGCCTCGGCTGCTGAGGGAGCTGCGGCCGGACCGGTGCCGACGGGCCGCCGCCGGCGGAGGGTCCGCCCGTCGTGTTCGTACCGCCCCCGCTCCCGGCCCCACCGGCGCCGCGCAGCTTCGCGGCCTGGGCGACGGGGTTGCCCGGAGCCGTGGGCGGCCCCTGAGCAGCCGGGCCCGCCTGGTTCGTCGGGCCCGTCTGGTTCGCGGATCCCGCCTGGTTCGTCTGGCCCGTCCGGCTCGCGGACCCCGTCTGGTTCGCCGAAGTCGTCCGGCTCTCCGGAGCTCCTTGAACCGCGGAGGTGGCCTGACCGACGACGCTTCCCTGCCCGGCGGAGGACCCGCGTGCGGCGGCCGCCGCCACCGAGGCGGCGGGTGCCGCCGACGCGCCCTGCGCCATCTGCTCCTTGGTGAGGTACGGGCGCGGCTCGACCTTCCAGGACGGGGCGGCCGGATCGACCTCCCTGCGCACCACCCGCTCCATCAAGGTGGCCATCTCGACGGGCCCGATGCCCCCGGGCACGGGCGTGAGGTGCTGCGGGATGCCGTACGCGGCCCGCTGGACGTCGCCGCGCACACTGCCGTCCGGCTGCGGCACGAAACCGGAGTCGACGACGAGCCGGTGGTGCGGCCGCAGATGGTCGGGTCCCAGGATCCCGGGGTTGCCGGTCACCGAGACGACGATGTCGGCGTCGCGCACCCGCCGCAGGTCGTCCCCGGCGTCGAGCTCCATCAGCCGGTGGCCCTGCTCCCGCAGCGTGTGCACCACGCCCTGTCCGACGAAGCCCTTGCTGCCCACCACCGCGATCGTCGGATCGTCCTGCGCGAAGGGCTGCACCACACGGCAGATGCCTTCCGCCGTCGCGCACGCCGCGTACTGGGAGCGGCCCTTGAGCAGGGCGTCGATGTCCTTGGCCGGGTCCATCCGCTCGACGAGCGGACGCAGATGGGCGGGCGGCGGGAACTGGACGATGATCGCGCGGGTCGCGGGATCCTGGTTGGCGCGGTCGAGGGTCTCGGCGAACTGCGCACGCGTGGTGCCCGGCGGCATCACGATGTGGTCCGCCTTGAAGCCGAGGTGCTCGAAGCTTTTCACCTTCTGCTCGGCGGAGACCTTGGAGGCCTCCAGACGCACCCGCCAGTCCTGCGGATCGTCGGCGGCCGGCTCGAAGCGGATGATCGCCACCCGTTGTCCGGTGGGTTCCACGGCGTCACGGTAGGGCTGGTAGAGCTCTTTGGCCTGACGCAGGACGTCCCGGCCCGACACATGCTCGGTCATCGGCGCCTCATCCCGTCCGCTCGATCCGCGCGAGCACCTGGGCGACGGGGTCGAGCCCGCGGCCCAGCAGTTCCTCCACCCGGCTCGCCGCCAGCGGCTCGTCGCCGGACAGATCGTCGCGGTGCCCCGCAGGCCCGGGGGTCACGGTGACCCGGGTGAAGGTCTCGGGGCCCGTCGGGTCGTGGTAGGAGAAGGACCCGAAGTGGGCGATCCAGTCGACCTGTTCGAGCTGCGGTCCGAAAGCCCGGCGCAGCACCGGCAGCGCCGCGTCGGCGACCGAGCCGAAGTCGTCGGTGATGCCGCGGTCGTCGGGGTTGCTCGCCAGCTCCGACACGACGGCCACCGCCCGGCGTCCGTCGCCGGAGCGGACGGCGCGCACCAGGGTGTGCGCGTGTCCCGCCCGGTGGTGCCGCCAGTCGACGACGTCCTCGAAGTACGGGGTGTGCGGGTGGTTCATGTGTGCTTCTCCTCGACGAGGTTCGAACGGCGGGGACGGCCCGTGCGTGACGGCAGTCCCCGCCGGCCGGTGGTGGCCGGGCGGCCGACCGGGTCCGCGCGGCGGGGCGCCCCGGCATCGGCGGGCGGCCGGCGGGTGTGTGCCGCAGGTTCCGTCCGGTCCGGTCCGCGTCGCGTCCGGGCGGTCCGCGGCCCTTCGCGGCCCGGACCCCGGCGGTGATCCTCCGGCCGCCGGTTCAGTGTAGGGACGCGGCCGCTCCCGCGACCTGGCCGCCGGGGCCGGGTCACAGGCCCGGATGCTTGTCGTACGGCTCGGCGAACGGTGCGGTCTTCGCGCGGTGGCCGCCTTCCTTGCAGCCCGCGAACGGACCGGCGGGCGACCGGAGTTCGGCGAGCACGGGCCCGAGATGGTCACGGTGCCACACCGCCGGCCCGGACGCGCCCGCGGCCGGGTCGGTGTGCTCCTGCCAGGCCAGCCACAGACCGTGCAGCCGGGCCACCGCCTCCAGGTGCTCCCACCAGCGCGGGCACCAGGGCTGCTGCGAGGTGACCTCGCGGCCGTACACGGGCAGCAGCAGGTCCGAGACCCAGACGGAGAGCCCGGTCATCTCGTCGGCGTACTCCTGGCCGTCGAGGTACAGGATGAACGGCGGGGCGGACTGCGCTTCGGCGGTCGTCATCGGGTCGTGATCCCTTCGGCGGCACGGGCGGTGATGGCTTTGACCTCGGCCTGCGCCGCGGTCGCGATGCGGTCGGCGCCGGGTTCGGCGTACCAGGGCCGCAGTCTGACCAGTGCCGGCTTGACGCCGGTGGCCAGGAGCAGCGCGGTGCCCTTGGGCAGGGCCCGGATGCGGTCGGCGGGCAGGATGCGCTCCAGCCGGTACGACGTCGAACGGGACCGTCCTTCCTTGCCCTTGGACCAGCTGACCGTCGACACGTCGTGCTCGCCGACGAGCCGGGAGACCTTCTCCACGAAGTCGGCGTCGTCCAGACCGGCGCCGAGGAGCTTGATGGTGGCGGCCGACCAGAGCGCGTCCATGCCGGCCTCGCCCCACACCCGCGCACCCTGCCGGTAACTCTGCAGCAGGGTCACGATGTTGATGCCGCGCGAACCGAAGTGCGAGTACAGGTCGGGCAGATCGGAGATCCGGCAGACGTTGGCGGCCTCGTCGAGCACCGCCGTCATCGGCGGCTCCAGCCGCCCGCCCATGCGTTCCGCCGCCACGACCCCCGCACGCAGCACCGAGTCCGCCGCGGCGGCGATGACGCCGGCCGCCGAACCGCCGCCGTCCTTGGACAGCAGGTAGAGCGTGTCGTTCGACAGCACGTGCCGGTCCGGCAGGAACTGCGGCAGGTCCGTGTCCGGCGTCACCCATGCGGCGATCGCCGGGTCGAGCAGGCACGCCACGCACTGCCGGGCCGTCTCGTAGATGCCGTCCCGGGTCTCCACGGCGCCCTGCATGGTGCCCTGGAGCTGGTCCGCGAGGGCCGCCATGCCGGCGTCCCGCAGCAGGTCGACGGGCGTGCGGTCGGCCGGGTCCGCCAGCCAGGCCAGCACCTCGCCGATCTGCCGGCCGCCGCGCTGGGCGGCGTGGAAGAGGGCGGTGAGGGTGTTCTGGGCCGCCGAGATCCAGAAGTCGCGGCGGGTCGCGTCGTCGTTGACCGCGCCCACGAAGTGCCCGGCCAGGCGGCGGGCGCCCTCGATCGTCGACGCGTCGGCGAGCATGTCCCACCACAGGGTGCGCGGCGAGTGCGCGATGCCCTGCGGGTCGAACGTCCACACCCGGCCGACGCGTTCGCGCTCGGCGCGCGTCACGCTGTAGACGTCCGCCTTGTTCGACGTCAGCAGCACGCTGCCGCGGGCCCGCAGCACACGCGGCACCGCGATGCCCGTGGACTTGCCCGCACGCGGGGCCATCAGGTCCAGCTCCACGTCCTCGTAGCTGGAGCGGAGTTCGGGGCCACCGGGCTCCAGGTTGCCCAGCAGGTTCCCCGTGTCGTCCGCGGTGATCTTTCCCTGCTTCGCCAGCGCCGGGCGGAGCTCACGGGCCCGCCGCTCGGCGCCCTTGGGCAGGAGGCCGGCCAGTTCCTTGCGGCCCGCGAGCCCGCTGGGCCCGGCCGTCCGGCCCCGCACCAGCAGGACGAGGACGACCACGACGGCGACGACCGCGCCGAACACCGTCGCCATGCCCGCGGCGAGCGCGCCGGCCGAGGCCGTCGGCCACACCGCGGCCGGGCCGTCCTTGACCAGCGTGGACATCGTGGCCAGGCCGAAGGGCGGCGGGTCCCAGCCGGCCCCGCTCACCGCGGCTCCGGCCGTGCCGCCCAGCCAGGCCCCGAAGAAGAGCGTGCCGACGAGGAAGGCCGCGCCCGGCACGATCCAGGGGAGGAGGTCCTCCCCGCTGTGCTGACTCTTGCGTGTGCTGCTCACTGCTGCTCCCCGTTCTGGTGTCCTGCCGCCCCCGCGGCTCGCCCTACGCGCCCTTGGACAGGTTCGGACCTGCCTGAGACCAGCGCGTGTTGGTGTTGTGCAGGGCCCGCTCGGTGTCCGTGATGGACACCTTGATCGGGATGCCGGGACGACCGCCCACCTTGATCAGGAACCGGCCGCGGCCGGGCGGCTCCTCGTTCCCGCCCGTGCTCGCCCAGCCCGGCGGGGACGACCAGGACGACACGAGTTCGATCTCCCGCTCGGACATCCCCACGATCTCGCCGAGTTCCTTCATCTCGGTACGGGGGAGGCCCGCGCAGACGACCATGCCGGCCCGCTCCACGAAGCCCCGTGCCTTGGCGCGGTCCGCCTCGCTGCCCAGCGCCTCGGCGTCCTTCAGCGTGTGCGTGATCTTCGCGTCGCCGAGGCCGAGCGACCGGTTGAGCCGGGTCAGCGCGTCGATCCGCTCGACGATGCCGGAGGCGGCCCGCAGCGGGCGCCACAGCTCGTCCAGGACGGTGAAGAACCAGCGCTGCGGGGCCAGTCCGGCGTCCGCGAGCGCATGCGCGGCGGCCACCGTGCCGAGCCCGTCCGACCAGGCGGCGAGCATCGCGGCCGCGGTCAGCTGGGTGTCCGCCTCACCGATGCGGGAGATGTCCACGCACACGGCGGGGGACGCCGGGTCGATCCGGGTCGACGTCTCGGCCGCGAAGGTGTCGCCGAGGGGGCCGTCCAGCACGCCCAGCAGCGAGCGGTGCAGCGGGTCCACGGCCTCCTGGTACCGGGCCACGTTGCCCCGGTCCAGCGTCACCGCGCGGACCCGGTCGGGGCCCTCGTCGAGCACCTTCAGCAGATCGGGCAGCAGCGGGGCCCGCCCCGGCTTCGAACGCTCCGCCAGGTGGTGCAGACAGGCGGAGAGCACCGACTGCTCGTGGTCGTCCATCGGACGGCCGCGCACGATCGTGATGAGCGCCGCGACCATGTTCAGCACCCGGCCGTGGGCCTCGGCGGCCAGCACCCGGCCGCGCTCGCCGCCGATGCGCACCGCCGCCTCGCCCATCGCACCCGGGTCGAGGACGTTGATGCCGCCGACGCCGCGGCCGATCGAGATGACCTGGCCGCCCAGCGCCCTGACCGTGTCGGCGTAGTCGGGCTTCAGGTCGCCGAGCACCAGCGGGGTGATGCCCGTCGCCGACATCCCGATGAGCATCCGGTTGACCAGGGTCGACTTGCCCAGACCCGGCATGCCGAGCATGAACAGGGACGGGTTGGAGATGTAACGGGCCCGTGTGAACCAGGAGATGGGGTCGCCGCACACCGTCGCCCCGGTGTGCAGGTGCTGGCCCAGCGGGACGCCCGTCATGGGCGCGCCGGAGCCCGCCGCGAACGGCCACAGCCCGCACGCCTGCACGGTGGTCGCCCGCCACAGCGCGGGCGGATCGACGTGCCCGACCTGGCCCCCGGCGGGGCCGTACCAGCCGCGCGGCGGCGCCACCTGCGGCCTCGGCGTCGACTGCTTGCTCACAGCGCCTCCCGGATCTGGTACGGAACGAGGGTGTGCTCCCACGGCAGCAGGCCGACCGGCAGCGTGCAGGTGAACGCGGAGGCCTGCATACGGTCCGCGGGGCGCATCAGGATGCGGGACGAGGCCTGCAGGTTGCGGACGGTGATGGCCGCGTCCTGCAACTGCTCCTCGTCGTCGACGGTGACGGTCACCATCAGCGAGAACTCCACGAGCCCCGCGCCCGCCGCCTCCTCGGCGGCGGTCTGCTCGGCGGCCTGCATCTCGGAGCTGGCCCGCGCCTGCACGAGACCGCGCCGTGAGCCCGCCATGAAGTGGGCGGAGCGCCGGTCGGACTCCACGATGCGGGCGGAGGTCGCCGGGTCGATGGGCCGGTAGATGAGGGAGACCCGCTTGCGCCGGGTGCCCGGCGCGGGTTCGAGGAGGCCGCGCAGCACGCTCGACCTGACCGTGCCGCGCGGCGCGAGCGTCAGCATCCAGGTGCGCGAGACACCGGAGTCGTGCCTGTACGCGGTGACGGTCTCGACGGCCGCCGCCGGGCCCGCGTCGCTCCACTCCAGCCCGGTGGTGGAGTGTTCGGCGCGGGCACTGAGCACGTCGGGGGCGACGGCCGGGTCGAACGCGACCCGTACGATCTCGGCGAGCCGCTCCGCCGCCAGCGGGTACGCGCTGCCGCCGCCGGCCGCGACCAGCCCGGACAGCAGACCCGGCAGCCGCATCGACAGATCGGTGATGATGTCCTCGACCTCACGCTTGGGGCCGCCGGTGGGGCCGTAGGTGAGCGCGATGTACGTGTGCATCTCGGAGGACGCCGACGGGTAGCGCTCGACGACCTCCTCCATCACGGCGCGGGCCGCCGCCGGAGCGTTCGGCGAGATGCGCGGCAGCACCTCGGCCGCCAGCCGCGTCCCGGTGTCCGGGGCGGTCTCCACGACGACCTGCGCGCCGCGCAGACCCGGCTCGTGCGACAGCCGCGACAGCCAGTCGCCCCAGGATGCCACCCAGATGTCGACCTGCTCGGGGTCGACCAGCGAACCGCCGTCCGGTTCACAGGCCAGCACCACGGTGTACAGGCCGCGGCCCGGGTGGTGCAGCACGCCGAAGGAGCGGTTGTAGGCGTCGCGGCCCTCGTACATCTTGGTACGGGCGAGCAGGCCCGGCGGCTGGTAGCGGCCGCCGGGGCGCTTGGACAGCGGCCCGGAGACGTAGGTGTGCGAGCCGTTCGCCTTGCGCTTCATCCAGCCGATGCGGATCGCGAGGACCTGGTAGACGTTGCGGCCGTCGACGGTGCGCAGCGCCAGCGGGGCGAGGAACAGCGCGACCGGCACCAGCACGACCACCGCTGCCAGCAGGGACACCAGTGACGCCAGCAGTGCCACCAGCAGTCCGCCGAAGGCGACGACGGTGCCGAGCAGACCCAGCGGACCGAGTCCGGGACGGCGGGGCCTGCGCCAGTTCCCGTACGTGGGACGCGTCATGGCGTCGGTGGACATGGGGTTCCTTCTTCCGGCTCGACTCAAAGTGCTTCGGGTGTACGGGGACGGGGGAGCGGGGCGCCGCCTCACCGGGCGGTTCGCCCCGCTCCCGGGGCCTGCTGCCTACTGGTTGTGGCCCTTCATGCCGTCGTTGTCGTCAAGGGAGTTGGCGACTTCCGTGGCGGCTGCGACACCGGTCTGCACGGCGACCGCGGCGGCCTGCACCGCGAGGGCCGCGCCACCCGTGGCGGCTCCCGCCGCGGCGGCACCGCCTCCTGCGGCGGCGCCTCCCGCGCCCCCGGCCCCGCCGGCGGAGGATCCGGCACCCGAGGACGGCGAGCCCTTCGGACCGGCCGCGCCGCCGCCGCCTCCACCGCCTCCACCGCCGCCTCCGGCACCGCCCGCGGCGATGCTGACGGCCCCGGTGGCCACGTTGTTGGCCGCGTTGAGCGCGACCGTGCCGCCGGAGGTGCCGCCGAGGGCCGCCGTCGCGGGGACGATCAGCTTGAGCAGGGCCGGCAGGGCGAAGACCGCCATGATCAGCATGCCCATGCCGGCGATGGTCTGGTCGAGGTTCTTGGTGTCCTGCGTCATCGACGTGGCCGAATAGATGATCAGCGCCGCGGCCGGCTTGTAGAGCAGCCAGGCCCCGAGCCAGCCGACGTGCTTCTTCCACCAGCCCTCGCCCCACCCGGTCATCGAGGAGGCGGCGGCCAGCGGCAGTGTGCCGACGAGCATGATCAGGACACCGATGCGGATGTACATCAGACAGATCTGCACGAAGCTCGACAGCATCACCAGCAGACCGAAGATGAGCACCAGTCCCGGCTGGTTGAGCGTGATGACGCCGAGCATCGTCGACGCGCGGTCGCCGAGGTCGGACTTGGCGTACACGTGCTGGGCGTACAGGTCCGACGCCTTGGTCAGCGCCTGCACCACCGGCACGGCGACCGCGCCGACCAGGATGACCTTCCACATGCCCATGAAGGCCTGCTTCATGGGCTGGCCCTTGCGTTCCAGGGCCATTCTGATCGCGGCCACCAGCAGCGACGCCACGGCCACGTACGCGACGATCCAGTCGATCTCCGCGTCGATCAGCCCGATGGGCTGGGAGGGGTCGTCCACGTCGACGTGCATCCAGACGCCGTTGAGCGCCTTGAGCACCTCGGCCGCGGCGTCACCGATGGCCTTGGCGAAGACGGTGACGGCGCCCTCGGTGAACTCCGAACCGACCTCGTCGATCACACAGTCGACGATCTTCCAGCTGCAACTCATCTCACGCCCCCCACGTGACGAAGCCCTTGGTGCCGCTGACCTGCGACATACCGGAATAGACCGTGCCGTCGGCGTCCGGCGCGAGCTTCCAGTCGCCGTCGTCCCAGCGCATGGTCACCGACGCGGTGCCGTAGGCGTCCTTGCCGGGGACGCGGACCACGACCATCACCGTCGTCTTCTGCTTGTCGTAGGACAGGACGGTGAACCCGGCGTAGCCGCCCGCGTCCTGCGAACCCGAGCTGGGCTTGTCTCCCTCGGCGGTGCGGCTGCGGATCAGCGCGTCGCGGCCGGGGCCGGCGACGACCTGACGGTCCACGACCTCGCGCCAGCCCTGGTAGCTGAGGTGGTCGGTGATGGAGTGGGCGGCCAGCACGGCGCCCATCGGCGTGTGCGCGAAGCAGGACCAGACCGGTCCGTCGTACTTGAGCGGCCCCACCGTCTTCGAGACCGGCACCAGGCCGGTGCCGTCGGCCTTCCAGGTGAAGTCCTTCGGCACGCTCGTCGGCTTCGCCTGGTCGCTGTCGTCGGTACGGCAGCCGGCGGGCCGGGCGTCCGTACCCTCCTTGCCCCCGCCCGAGTGCGAGCCGGAGGACGAGGTCGGATTCGGGTCCGGGTCGCCCGACGCCTGCGGCGACCGTCCGCCGCCGCCGTCCAGCATCGTGAAGACGGCGAGGACGAGCAGCACCAGCAGGAACCCGGCCGACAGGATCCAGCCTCGCTGCTGCCAGAACGGCTGCTCCCACTCCCCGCTGCCCCCTTGGGACCGGCCGGAGTTCAGCATGGTTTGCGCTCCCTTCGGATCGGGTCGTCGAATCGGTTCGTCCGGTCGCCCGGCGGTCAGGCGAAGACGAAGGTGACGACAGGACCCGCGGTGGCGACGAGGACACAGCCGCCGAGGACCATGCCCAGGCGGCCCATGTGCTCCGAGCCCTCGCCGCGGCGCATGGAGATCGCCATCATCGCGCCGGTGATGAGCACACCCGCGACGCCCGCCGCGGTGCCGGCCCAGGCGAGGATGCCGAGGACGGTGTCGACCTTGCCGGTCAGCGCGCCCGGCGCGTTGCGGTTGGGGTCGGGCACCTTTCCGTCCGCCAGGTAGATGTACTCGTGTGCCTTGGCTGCTATCGCCTTGAACATGGCTTCTCCCCGATGTGGTCGGCTGCCTCGCCGACAACGTGCTTGCTGTGAGCGGTGCTTGAGCGGTGCTTGAGCGGTCGCGCAGGAGGGACGAGGGCGGTGTGGCGCCCGGGTTCCCGGTTGCACAGTGAGCTTGGCGACTGCCGTGGGGTCAGGCCAAGCGATGTAGTGATCCAGCACCTGTCGGTGACGTGTCCGTGACACACGGGAAGAGTTCGTCATCAAGTAGCAGGTGGGACGACGGCCGGGCGCGACGAACTGAGGCACCCTCACGGGGAAGTGAGGGTGCCTCAGGCGGAAACGAACGAGGGAAGCTGTGCCCCCATGACGGAGGAGCGCGCCGGCGGGGGAGCCGGCTCAGATGACGAAGCCGACGATCGGGCCCGCCGTGGCGCCGATGACGCAGGCGCCCATCACCATCAGGAACTGGCTCATGTGCTCGTCCCCGTCACCGGTCTTCACGGCCAGCGCCATGCGGCTGCCCACGATCAGCAGCCCCGCCACACCGGCCGCGGTGACCAGCCAGGCGATGAGGTTGAGGACGAAGTCGAGCTCTTTGGTGACACCGGCGGGCGGGCCCGCGGCCAGCGTGCCGGTCAGGGTGTGCAGGGTGCTCATGGGGTGGTCCTCCCGGTCAGTCGGGCCAGTGATGTGATCTCGCGCGGCAGCGGTCCGGTGAGGTCGCCGGTGCGCCAGTCGGGCACCCACGGCACCCGGTAGACGTCGATGACGGAGCTGATCACCTTGATGCGCTGGGCGAGTTGGCGGGGCAGCCGGCCGGGTGCGTCCGCGACCAGGACGATGGCGTCGAGGTCGAGCCCCGGCGGCGCGTCGCCGCGCCGGAAGATGTCGAGCGTGTGCGAGACGGCCTCCAGGCCGGCGGCGTGCGTGCGCCCGACGAGCAGCACCGAGCCCGGCTCGCCCTGGTCCGGCCGCGGCCAGCTGCGGCCCGCGTCGTGACCGCCGAAGACGGTGGCGAGCGTGGAGGCGCCGGCCCCGCCGTGCGTGGCGACCCAGGCGAACTGCCGTGGATTGACGACGGCTTGAGCGGGCGCGGACCCCTCCTCGCGCTGTCGCGGCTCCGGTTCGCCGACCGGACCGCGGATCCAGATCTCCGGCCCCTCCGGCCCGTGCCGTTGGTTCCCCTGCATCGCGCCCCCCTTCATCGCCACTCTCCTCCGTCGTCGTCCCCACCGATCTTCACGTCGCCCGAACAGGTTAGGTAACGGGGTGTGAGTTCCTGGGACGAGCCTGTGACGTCGCGGTGACGCAGGCAACGGGTGGGAGCCGAGAGACTCAACAGCATGTACACGACCGGAACTTGAGGCTGAGGGGAGCCGATGTCCAACGGGGGCGGAAGCACCATGACCTGGGTGGTCGGCGGTTGCATAGCCGCGGTGATCATGCCGGTGGTCATGATGGTCGGAGTGAGCGGGGCATCGAGTGAGGACGGCGGCGGGGCGGGCGGGGGCGGCGGGTTGAAGGACGGCGCCGTTCCGCAGCAGTACGTGCCATGGGTCCTCAAGGCGGGCGCGTTGTGCGACGTCATCAAGCCCGCCGTCATCGCCGCGCAGATCGAGGCGGAGTCGGGCTGGAACCCCAATGCCCAGTCGCCCGTGGGCGCCGAGGGGTTGTCGCAGTTCATGCCCGGGACCTGGCAGACCTGGGGACGGGACGACGACGGCAACGGCCGTGTGTCCCCGTACGACCCGGGCGACGCGATCATGGCCCAGGGCCGCTACGACTGCGCGCTCGCCAAGCAGGTCGAGGGCTACAAGAACCGTGGCGAGGCCCGCGGCGAGACCCTCGACCTCGCGCTCGCCGCGTACAACGCGGGACCGGGCGCGGTCCACCAGTACGGCGGCATGCCCCCGTACACCGAGACCCAGAACTACGTCGCCAAGATCAAGTCGCTCATCTCCAAGTACGAGTCGGTGGACGACGCGCCGGGCAAGATTCCCGACGGGCAGCAGATGGCGATGCCGCTCCCCGGCAAGCCGCCCATCACCTCTCCGTACGGCATGCGCATGCACCCGATCCTGCACGTCAGAAAGCTGCACACGGGCATCGACTTCGGCGCCGCGGCCGGTACGCCGTTCAAGGCGGCCCGGGACGGGACGGTCACCTTCGCCGGATGGTCCAACGGGTACGGAAACCGTGTCGTGATCTCCCACGGAACCATCGACGGCGACCAGATATCGACCACCTACAACCACATGTCCGCCCTCAGCGTCCGTGTCGGTCAGAAGGTGAAGGTCGGTCAGCAGGTCGGCGCGGTGGGCTCCACCGGCTACTCGACGGGACCCCACGCGCACTTCGAGGTCCAGCAGAACAACAAATACGTGGACCCGGCACCCTGGCTGGGGCTGAAGTGAGAAGGAGGGAGGCGACGATGAGCACGCGTACGAGGACGATCGCCGTAGCGGTCGTGTCCGTGACGGGCCTGCTGGCGTTGACGGGCTGTGGCCTGCAGGACCATCGTGATGTGGTGGGTGTGCCGGGTGCGTCGCCCTCCGCGGTGCCCTCGGTGGCGCCGAAGGCACCCCTCCCGTCCGGCAGGCCGCTGGGCGCGGACGCGCGGGTGCCGCGCCCGTCGGGCGTCGACGGGACGGACGCGACGGACGTATCGGAGGCGTGGGCGGAGGTGGCGTACGGCTATGACACGAAGTACGACTCCGGTCCGCACGACGCCGTGCTGCGCTCGGCGCGCTGGTTCACGGCGAAGAAGGCCGCCGCCGAGCGGTCCTACCGGCCGGCCAGCGGTGCGGGCGACGCCTGGAACACCTGGGCCGGGCACAAGGCCTGGACCACGGTGGAGGTGACCCCCGACGACGACGGCGACGGCCCCAGGGACACGGCCGTCCTCGCCTACCGCGCCCTCTACGTCGACGGCACGGCGCACGGCCGCGACGGCTGGACGGGCACCGGGCCGCGCGCGAACGTCTTCCTCAAGCTCACACGGGCGGGGCAGGGTCAGCCGTGGCACGTCGACGAGGTGAACGCGGTGGAGGCCGCGGCCCCCCCGTCCCCGGAATCGTCCTCCGCGTCCTCCTCGACTCCGTCCTCCGCCGCCTCGACCGAACACCCCGAGTGAGGGAACCGATGTCTCGACTCAGCCGCGAACAGAAGCGGGAACTCAAGCGGCAGCGCTCGGGCGGTGTCGCCCCCGGAGGGCACCCGGCCACCGGGATGACGCCGATCGAGGTGCACGTGCCGGTGACCGCGGACCGTACGGGCGCCGGCGCCACGGTCGGCGGGATGCCGGTGGTCGCCGCGCCCGGCGAGAACGTCCAGGACGCCGTCCTCACCTACCTGCACCGGCTCGTCCTCGCCACCGGCCATCCGGTCCTCGCCACCGTCGACGACGAGCGCATCGGGTACGTCGTGCCGCTCCAGGTGCACGTGGACGGGTCCAGCCAGTACGCCGGGGAGCCCGTGCGGGTGGGCCCGGGGGCGCCGGTGACGGCCGCCGAGCCGGAGCCGCGGCGGACCAGGCCGACGCCGGCGCCCCAGGTTCAGGCACCCGCGCCGGTGTCCCAGGCCCAGCCTCAGGCACCCGCGCCGGTGTCCGCGCCGGTGTCCGGGGAGGGTGCGACACCGGTTCCCCACCGGGACAAGGCGACATACGTCCTGCGCGCGGTACCGGAACCGGACCCCCAGCCGGCCCCGGAGCCCGCCCCCGCGCCGCGGCCGGTGCTCACCCCGGAGCCGCAGCCCGGGCCGGCGCCGCATTCGGTCCGCGCGCCCGAGCCGGCCCCCGCGCCTGCGCCGCAGCTCGCGCCGATGCCTGCTTCCGTGCCGCAGTCGG
>NZ_AUKV01000045.1:0-65764 GCF_000424945.1 Streptomyces sp. 142MFCol3.1 | reverse complement strand
CACCGGCACGGCCCCTCCGGCCGGCGGCCGGGCGCACGTGCGAGGGGGTGTGCGTCCCCTAGAAGACCGGTCTCCGGCCTCACGTCCACTTGAGAGGCGGGGGCACCTTTCAGCCCGTCCGGCGGCTGAGGACGAGGCCGCCCAGGCCGATCCCGGGGAGCGCCGGGGCCGTCCGGAGCGCAGGCCCACGGAACGCACCGGAGCACCGCGGAGCGCCCACCGCGTGGTGGGGCCCTGACGGCCGTCCGCGACGACGTCACGACCCCCACCCGAATGCCGTACACGGCGGAATAGGGTGCTCGGAAGCGGGGTTGGTGATCCCCATCAGGAGCATCAACCCTGGAAGGGCGTTGCACTCATGAAGATCGGCATCATCGGCGCGGGCAACATCGGCGGCAACCTCACCCGGCGGCTCACCGCCCTCGGTCACGACGTCTCCGTCGCCAACTCCCGCGGCCCCCACACGCTCACCGCGCTCGCCGAGGAGACCGGCGCGACACCCGTCGAGGTCGGGGACGCGGCACGCGACGCCGAGCTCGTCGTGGTCACGGTCCCGCTGAAGGCGGTGCCGGACCTGCCGGCCGGGCTCTTCGAAGGGGCCGCGGACGGTGTGGCCGTCATCGACACCGGCAACTACTACCCGCAGCAGCGCGACGGCAAGATCGCCGCCATCGAGGACGAGGGACTCACGGAGAGCGGCTGGACGGCCCGACAGATCGGCCACACCGTCGTCAAGGCCTTCAACGGCACCTACGCCCAGGACATCCTCGACCGCCCCCGTCCGGCCGGCGCCCCCGACCGCATGGCCCTCCCGGTGGCGGGGGACGACGAGGCGGCCAAGCGTGTCGTCCGCGCCCTCATCGACGAACTCGGCTTCGACACCGTCGACGCCGGGAGCCTGGCCGACTCCTGGCGCCAGCAGCCCGGCACCCCGGTCTACGGCCTCCAGGCAGGCACCGACGCGGTGACGAAGGCACTGGCGGAGGCGTCGCCGGAGCGCTCGGCCGATTTCCGGGCCTGAGACCCCACCCCACGGAACGCGGGCACCGGTGCGGCCCGACCTGTCCTCGGGCCGCATCCTTCCGGCATGATCATGACGTGAACAGCGAGAGCGTGAGGCAAGCCCCGGACACGGCCCCGGGACCGTACGTCCTGTTCGACGTCGACGGGACCCTGATGGACGCGGTGGACAACCAGCGCCGGGTCTGGCACACCTGGGCCGAGCGGTACGGGCTGGATCCCGAGGAGGTCCACCGGGTGGCGCTGCGCACCCGCCCGCTGGAGACGTTCGAGGCCGTAGCCCCGGACCGCGACCCGGGGGAGTGCCTGGCCGCCCTGCACGCGCTGGAGGACGAGGACGTGCGCACCGGCACCTACTCCGCCTTCGCGGGCGCCGCCGACCTGCTCGCCGCCCTGCCGCCCGGCAGGTGGGGCCTGGTGACGTCGAACTACGCGCACCGGGTGCGCGGCCGGTTCGCCCGGACCGGTCTGCCCGTGCCCGAGGTCGTCGTGGACGCCGCCTCCGTCGCCGAGGGCAAGCCGTCGCCCGTGCCCTATCTGCTGGGGGCGGAGCTGCTCGGTGCCCGTCCGGCGGACTGCCTGGTGGTGGAGGACGCGCCGTCCGGGGTGACGGCCGGGCTGCGGGCCGGGATGACGGTCTGGGGCGTCAACGGGCCCGGAGTGGACGGTGTGCACCGCCACTTCGGGAGCCTCGGCGAGGCGGCACCCGAGATCCTCGCCTTCGTGGGGCGAGCGGACCGGGGCCGCGCTTTTGGCGCCTGATCACTGCTTCAGGGCCCACGCGCGCAGTGCGGCCTTGTCGGCGAAGTTCGCGACGTCCTTGTCCAGGGGGTCGTCGGTGTACTGGTGGAAACGCCACGAGGCCTTGATGCGGGGCTTGCCCGCGGTCACGTAGTCGGCGATCCACAGTCCGTCCCCGGCGTACGAGGTGGTGTCGACGTTGAGCCAGTAGTTGCGGTTCGTGTAGAGCACCACCCGGTGGTGGGGCCGCAGCTCCTTCACCTTGCGGATGAACCGGTCCTTCTCCGCGTTGCTCGCGTGCGTGCCGTCGCCCGTCGTCTCCCAGTCCACGGCGAGCAGGTCGCCGGCCTTCTCCGGGGCCTTGCCCACGAAGTACTCGGCCTGCGCGGTGATGTTCCCCGGCCACAGGAAGTGGTAGAACCCGACCACGCATCCGGCGTCGCGCGCCGTTTTCACCTGCGCGGTCAGCTTCGGATTGACGTAGGAACGGCCTTCCGTCGCCTTGACGAAGACGAAGGAGAGGCCGTCGGTTCCGTACGCGGACGACTGATAGGCGCTGACGTCGACGCCTCGCAGCATGGGGGCTCCCTGGGGTCGTGGGGGGCAGGGGGTGCGCGGGTGCGCTAGCCTCCGCTTTCCCTCCGGCGGGCCCTCCCATCCCCGTGCGGGGTGCCGGAGAGGCCGTCGGCCCGGGTCTGGCCAGTGGTGTCGACGCAATGCGGCCCCGCGGGTGGCCGCGCTGCCGCTTCTGGCGGGGTTGGGCCCGGACGTCCACCGGTCGGCTGCTGCCTTCGGCGCGGCGTTCGGGCGGGCCATGCCGATCCGTCGGGAGGCGCCGGCCGCGTGGGCGGCGCCGGCGTTCGCGTTCGTCCGCCGCCCGGCTCCTGGCCGCGTGCGGCCGGAGTGCCGGACCCGTGGGGCCGGCACGGTTGCGCCGCTGGGGGCACACGGGTGGGCGAGCACATCTTCGAGCCGAGTGTCAGCGGCCGTGGTGCGCAGCGGCGACCGCCCGTGTCGTGTTCCGGGCGGCCGCTGCGACAGCAGGTCGAACAGCGGTCCGTGGCGGGGCCGTTCGTGTGCCGCTCGTCAACGCTGGCTGGTGGGACCCACGCTCACTTGGTGGCGTAGACGGCGGTGTAGCCGCCGATGAGATGGCGGGCCTCCACCTTGGTGAAGCCGGCGGCCTGGAGCCACTGGGTGGCGTCCGCGACCGTGTACTCCGATCCGCCCTCGGTGTCGATGAGCATGTTGAGCGACAGCATCAGGCCGTAGGTGTTGTGCCGGCGCTCGTCGTCGATCATGGCGTCGTACACGATGAGTGTGCCGCCCTCGGGCAGGGCGTCGTAGGCCTTCTTGAGCAGGAACCGGCGCTGTTCCAGGTTCCAGTCGTGGAGGATCTGCCCCATGACGTAGACGTCGGCCTCGGGCAGCTGGTCGCAGAAGAAGTCTCCGCCGTGGAAGGTGAGGCGGTCGGTCAGACCGTGGGCCGCGACGAACTCCTCGAACACCGGGCCCACGGGGGGAAGCTCGAAGACGGCGCCGGTGATGTCCGGGTTGGAGTGCAAGACGGCGGCCGGCACCGCGCCGAGCGCTCCGCCGAGGTCGATGACGTGGCGGCGGCCGGTCCAGTCGAAGTCGGCTGCGAGCGCGGCGGCGAGGGGAGTGCTGACGCCGTTCATGCCGTTGAGGAAGTTGCGCCAGGCGACGGGGTCCTGGCTGAGCGTGGCGAAGAACGGGGCACCGCTGTGTGCGACCTCGTTCTGCAGGGTGCCGGTCCGCAGTGCGTCGGTGAGGTTGTTCCAGAAGCCGAAGAGACGGGTGTTGGCCATCTCGAGGATGCCGCCCACGTACGACGGCTTGGCCCGGTCCAGGAACAGGTCCGCGGCGGGGGTGTTGCGGTAGGTGCCGTCCTCGTCGCGGGTCAGCACCTCGAGTGACACCAGGGCGTCGAGGAAGTCCGCGGAGGACCTGGGGTGCAGGCCCACCTCGGAGGCGAGGGACTCACGGTCGCGGCCGCCGCCGGCCAGCGCCGTGAAGACGCCCAACTCCACTGCGCTCAGAAGCGTTTTGGAAGCCATGAAGCCCAGGCCGAGCTGAAGAAGCGGCTCAGGAGTGATCGGGTCGTCGACCGACATGTGTGTCTCCACTTGCGTTGTAAGTTGAATAGTAAACATTACGGGCTCCGTGACCGGCCGTAGGGCTGGCACGCGGCATGACGTGGGAGCGGGCCGCGGTAGGGAAGAATTCTCTGACCACCCACGTCGCCTTTTCGGGCACAGCCCTGTGGTCCGGGGTGGCCTTGTCGTGGCGCGGGGAGGCGCCGGCCGCCCGATGCCGGGTGTCGGCACCCGACGCGGGGCAGGCCGGAGCATCGGCCGCGTCGGCCGGATGCCGTGCCCTGTGCGGGCGTCAGAGTGTCTTGATCTGGCCGCCGTCGATGACGGTCTCCGTTCCCGTGATGTTGGCGGCGAGGGGGGAGGCGAGGAAGAGGGTGAGGTCGGCGACCTCGTGCGCCTCGGTGATCCGGCCGGAGCTGATGCCCATGCTCTGCGGCACGACCACGTCCAGCGCCTCCTGCGCGGTGGTCCCGGCGGCCGCGGCGGTGGCGTCGGCGAAGCCGCCCGGAGCGGTCCAGAACGGCGTGCGGACCGGTCCGGGAGCGATCGCGTTGACGCGAACGCCCTGAGGGGCGAACTCCTCGGACAGCGACTTGTTCAGGTTGGTCAACGCGGCCTTGGCCGCCGAGTAGTCGACCACCATGGGGAAGGGCAGTCGAGCGTTGATCGAGCTGATGTTGACGATCGCCGCGCCGCCGGTCGCGACCAGGTGGGGAAGGGCTGCACGGCTGGCGCGGACGGCGCTGAAAAAGGTCAGGTCGAAGATTCGGCGCCAGTCGGCGTCGCTGACCTTGAGGAACGACTCGCGGGGCTCGGCGGCGCCCACGTTGTTGACGAGGATGTCCAGGCGATGGTGACGCTCCACGGCCTGCTGGATCAGGGTCTCCGCTCCCTCTGCGGTGGACAGGTCGACCGCCACGACCGTGACGTCGTGGCTGGCAGCCAGGGCGTCCAGTTCGGGAGTGGAGGAGCGGCTGCCGGCCACGACCTTGACGCCCTCTCGGGCCAGCTTCTCGACCACGGCCAGGCCGATGCCCTTGCTGGCTCCGGTGACGACGGCGACCTTGTCCTTGAGGTGCAGTTCCATGACGGTCCCTTTCTGGATTGACCAATACATAATGGTGGCAGGGTGAGTGGCAGGGTGAATCGCGGGCGGGAGGCGGTGGGGTTTGCTGCGGTGATCAGTCCAGTGCGCGCATCGCCGTGGACAGGGCGTCCTCCGTGAACTCCCTCCCCATGCGTGCTCCGCCGACGACACGGATCCCCTGGATGAACGTGGTCAGGAACCTGGCCAATTCCCTCGGGTTCTTCTCCGGAGAGATCTCGCCCTTCGCTTGTGCCCGCTCCAAGGCGCCGGCGAGGAAGGACTCGACCTGCCGGATCGCGGTGCTGACGCGGTCCGCTGCCGAGGGCTGGTCACCGCACTCTGCGGCGGTGTTGACCACGAGGCAGCCGCGCGTGGGGTCGGCCAGGTCCGCCTCGATCATGGAGGTGAGCACCTTGCGGACTGCGGGCCGGATCTCGGGCGTCTCGTCGAGGACCCTCTCCAGGTCGCTGCCCTGGAGGGAGACGTAGCGGTCGAGGGAGCGGATGTAGAGCTGATCCTTCGAGCCGAAGGCCGCGTAGAAACTGCCGCTGCCTATCGACAGCTCCTTCAGCAGGTCCTGCAGGGATGTCTCGGCGTAGCCCCGGCGCCAGAACAGGTCCATGGCACGGTCTATCGCCTGATCGATGTCGAATTCCCTGGTGCGTGCCATGGGGACAGCGTAGCGCGATTTGTGGAATAGTCAATCCACTATGAGGGGCGAGGCTCCTTACGGTATCCGTGCAGGTGAAGGTCTGTGCGCTGACGGCGTCCACGTGTGCGGGGTGAGCCTTGGCCGCTCGACGGCGATGGCGCCGGGCCCGCTGCCGGAAGACCACGACGTCCCCCGGTGACGGGCCGGGACCCGCTCGGACCGGCACGGTGAGGTGAGTTCAGGTCCGGCGCAGGGATGCCGACGCGACCGCCACCGTCGGCGCACCAGCGCCGGTGCGCGTCCTGGGCTTGCGCCGACGCACTGGTCAGGGCCTTCTCCCTCAGCACTCGATGATGTTGACCGCCAGGCCGCCGCGCGCCGTCTCCTTGTACTTGACGCTCATGTCCGCGCCGGTGTCCTTCATGGTCTTGATGACCTTGTCGAGGGAGACCTTGTGGGAGCCGTCGCCGCGCATCGCCATCCGCGCGGCGGTGACGGCCTTCACGGCCGCCATGCCGTTGCGCTCGATGCACGGGATCTGGACGAGGCCGCCGACCGGGTCGCAGGTCAGGCCCAGGTTGTGCTCCATGCCGATCTCGGCGGCGTTCTCGACCTGCTCCGGGCTGCCGCCGAGGACCTCGGCGAGGGCGCCCGCCGCCATCGAGCAGGCGGAGCCGACCTCGCCCTGGCAGCCGACCTCGGCGCCGGAGATGGAGGCGTTCTCCTTGAAGAGCATGCCGATGGCGCCGGCGGCGAGCAGGAAGCGGACGACGCCGTCCTCGTCCGCGCCCGGCACGAAGTTGATGTAGTAGTGCAGGACGGCCGGGATGATGCCCGCGGCGCCGTTGGTGGGGGCGGTGACGACGCGGCCACCCGCCGCGTTCTCCTCGTTCACGGCCATCGCGTAGAGGGTGATCCACTCCATGGCGTGGGCCAGCGGGTCGCCCTCGGCGCGCAGCTGGCGGGCGGAGACGGCGGCCCTCCTGCGCACCTTCAGGCCGCCGGGCAGGATGCCCTCGCGGGTCATGCCGCGTGAGACGCACGCCTGCATGACGCGCCAGATGCCGAGGAGCCCCTCGCGGATCTCCTCCTCGGTGCGCCAGGCCCGCTCGTTCTCCAGCATCAGCGCGGAGATCGACAGACCGGTCTCGCGGGTCAGCCGCAGCAGCTCGTCGCCGGTGCGGAAGGGGTACTTCAGGACGGTGTCGTCGAGCTTGATGCGGTCCTCGCCGACCGCGTCCTCGTCGACGACGAAGCCGCCGCCCACGGAGTAGTACGTCTTCTCCAGCACGAGGCCGCCGGAGGCGTCGTACGCGAAGACCGTCATGCCGTTGGCGTGGTACGGCAGGGCCTTGCGGCGGTGCAGGACCAGGTCGTCGTCGAAGGCGAAGCCGATCTCCCGCTCGCCGAGCAGGTTGATCCGCCCGGAGGACTTGATCTCCTCGACGCGCTCGTCGGCGCCCTCGACGTCCACGGTCCGCGGGGAGGCGCCCTCCAGGCCGAGCAGGACCGCCTTGGGGGTGCCGTGGCCGTGACCGGTCGCGCCGAGGGAGCCGTAGAGCTCGGCGCGTATGGAGGTCACCTGGTCGAGCAGTCCCTCGTTGCGCAGACGGCGGGCGAACATGCGGGCCGCGCGCATCGGGCCCACGGTGTGGGAGCTGGACGGGCCGATGCCGATCGAGAACAGGTCGAAGACCGAGATGGCCACGGGAACTCCTTGGTGGTCGCGCCGGACGCCGTTGTCCGGTGGAGGTGGTGCAGGGACTGCGGGGACTGCATGGAACGGGGCACCGCGCTCGGTTTCCAGTGTGCGCGGTGCCCCGGACGTTCGTACGAAGGGGACCGTACGAACCAAAACGTACGACAGAAAGCGTACGAAATTACTTCAGGCCCGGGTACAGCGGGTGCTTGTCCGCCAGAGCGGACACGCGGGCCTTCAGGGACACGGCGTCGTAGGACGGCTTGAGCGCCTCGGCGATGATGTCCGCGACCTCGGTGAAGTCCTCGGCCCCGAAGCCGCGGGTGGCGAGGGCGGGCGTGCCGATGCGCAGGCCGGAGGTGACCATGGGCGGACGCGGGTCGTTGGGGATGGCGTTGCGGTTGACCGTGATGCCGACCTCGTGGAGGCGGTCCTCGGCCTGCTGGCCGTCCAGCTCGGAGTTGCGCAGGTCCACCAGGACCAGGTGCACGTCCGTGCCACCGGACAGGACGTCCACGCCGACGGCCTTCGCGTCGTCCTGGACGAGGCGCTCGGCCAGGATGCGGGCGCCCTCCAGCGTGCGCTGCTGGCGCTCCCTGAACTCGTCCGAGGAGGCGACCTTGAACGAGACGGCCTTGGCCGCGATCACGTGCTCCAGCGGGCCGCCCTGCTGACCGGGGAAGACCGCGGAGTTGATCTTCTTGGCCAGCTCGGCCGTCGAGAGGATCACACCGCCGCGCGGGCCGCCCAGCGTCTTGTGGGTGGTCGTGGTGACGACGTGGGCGTGCGGCACCGGGTTGGGGTGCAGGCCCGCGGCGACCAGGCCGGCGAAGTGCGCCATGTCGACCATGAGGTACGCGCCGACCTCGTCGGCGATGCGGCGGAACTCCGCGAAGTCGAGCTGACGCGGGTAGGCCGACCAGCCCGCCACGATCAGCTTCGGCCGGGACTCCTTGGCCAGGCGCTCGACCTCGGCCATGTCGACCTGGCCGGTCTCGTCGTCCACGTGGTAGGCGACCACGTCGTACAGCTTGCCGGAGAAGTTGATCTTCATGCCGTGGGTCAGGTGCCCGCCGTGCGCGAGGTTCAGACCCATGATCGTGTCGCCCGGCTTGAGCAGCGCGAACATCGCGGCCGCGTTGGCCTGGGCGCCCGAGTGCGGCTGCACGTTCGCGTGCTCGGCACCGAAGAGCGCCTTGACGCGGTCGATGGCGATCTGCTCGACCACGTCGACGTGTTCGCAGCCGCCGTAGTAGCGGCGGCCGGGGTAGCCCTCGGCGTACTTGTTGGTGAGGACCGAACCCTGGGCCTCCATGACCGCGACCGGAGCGAAGTTCTCCGACGCGATCATCTCCAGGGTGGACTGCTGCCGGTGCAGCTCGGCGTCGACGGCGGCGGCGACGTCCGGGTCCAGTTCGTGAAGGGGCGTGTTCAGAAGCGACATGCGGTGACTCCTCAGCCGGCGGTGAAAGCGGTGTACTCGTCCGCGGACATGAGGTCCTCCGGCTCGTCCGTGACGCGTACCTTGAACAGCCAGCCGCCCTCGAACGGGGCGGAGTTCACCAGCGACGGGTCGTCCACCACGTCCTGGTTGGCCTCGACGACCTCGCCGGTGACCGGCGCGTAGAGGTCGCTGACCGACTTGGTCGACTCCAGCTCGCCGCAGGACTCGCCCGCGGTCACCGTGTCACCGACCTCCGGAAGCTGGGCGTAGACGACGTCGCCGAGCGCGTTGGCCGCGAACTCGGTGATGCCGACCGTCGAGACGCCGTCCTCGGCGACCGACAGCCACTCGTGCTCCTTGCTGTAGCGCAGCTGCTGGGGGTTGCTCATGGCCTGAATTCTCCTGTACGCGGGGGACTGCTGATGTCGGGGGTACCCCGAGCCCGGACGAAGCCGGAAACCCGGGGGAGGGGTGGTCATGGGATACGAGACGGCACGCCGGGGCACAGGTCACGCACCAACGCGCACGGGTACCCCCGCGGCGCTCGCTCGGTCCGCTTCCTTCCGGTGCCCATGGCGCCCGTCGCGCGCCCGGTGCCTACTTCTGACGCTTGTAGAACGGCAGGGCCACGACCTCGTACGGCTCGTGGCTGCCGCGGATGTCCACGCCGACCCCGGCGGATCCGGGCGCCGCGTGCGCGGCGTCGACGTACGCGATCGCGATCGGCTTGCCCAGCGTCGGGGAGGGGGCGCCCGAGGTGACCTCGCCGATCACCGTGCCGTCGGCGACGACGGTGTACCCGGCACGCGGCACGCGACGGCCCTCGGCGATCAGGCCGACGAGCACCCGCGGTGGGTTCTTCTCGGCCCGCTCGGCGGCGGCCTCCAGGGCCTTGCGCCCCACGAAGTCGCCTTCCTTCTCGAACTTCACGACCCGCCCGAGCCCGGCGTCGAAGGGCGTCAGCGAGGTGGTCAGCTCGTGCCCGTACAGCGGCATGCCGGCCTCCAGGCGCAGCGTGTCGCGGCAGGACAGGCCGCAGGGGACGAGGCCGACGGGGGCGCCCGCCTCGGTCAGTGCCTGCCACAGCCGCTCGGCGTCCGCGGGCGCCACGAACAGCTCGAAGCCGTCCTCACCGGTGTAGCCGGTGCGGGCGATGAGCGCCGGGACGCCGGCCACGGT
Organism: Streptomyces sp. 142MFCol3.1; assembly: GCF_000424945.1. Classification (NCBI taxonomy): domain Bacteria; kingdom Bacillati; phylum Actinomycetota; class Actinomycetes; order Kitasatosporales; family Streptomycetaceae; genus Streptomyces; species Streptomyces sp. 142MFCol3.1. Next base: position 55,825 of record NZ_AUKV01000045.1, on the reverse strand, counting down.
GCCCGGCAGGCCCGCGTAGTACTTCAGGCCGTCCAGGTCCGCGTCGGTGAGCGACTTGAGGATGCCGGGGGACTCGGGGCCCTGCACGGCGATCAGCGCGTACGCGTCGCGGTCGTCGCGGACCACGGCGTCGAACCCGTCCGCACGCCCGGTGAGCGCGTCGAGGACCACCTGGGCGTTGGAGGCGTTGGCGACGACCATGTACTCGGTCTCGGCGAGCCGGTAGACGATCAGGTCGTCGAGGATGCCGCCGTCCTCCTGGCAGATCATCGTGTAGCGCGCGCGGCCGACGCCGACGGAGGCGATGTTGCCGACCAGGGCGTAGTTCAGCAGGGCGGCGGCCTGCGGCCCGGTGACGGTGATCTCGCCCATGTGCGAGAGGTCGAACAGTCCGGCCTTCGTGCGGACGGCGAGGTGCTCGTCGCGCTCGGAGCCGTACCGCAGGGGCATGTCCCAGCCTGCGAAGTCGGTCATCGTCGCGCCGAGCGAACGATGCAGGGCATCGAGCGCGGTGTGACGGGGTGCGTTGCTGCTCATCGGTGGGGCTCCCAAGACATGACGGCGAGGTCGTTCCTCCCCATCTGTCATCGGAACCTGAGAGGTTCGCCACGACCCCACGAAACGGTGGTCATGACTTGCACCTTGGGTGGAGCCACTGGTCAGCGGCCCGCTTTTCAGATGTGCCTCGCCCGCGCGGTAACGGGGCCTGAGAGATTCAAGGGAGGGACTTGCTCCTTCGGCGCCCGGGGACTCGGCCCCCAGGACTCTCCCGCGCGGATTCAAGCGGCCGGTATGCAGTTGGCGCGCACATCATTGCACGCGCCGTCCGATCGGGGCACTCCGCATCTGTAACCGGCCTGTGGCAGTCCGAGTACGGAAACGAGAGAGACCACGCATTACCTTCTCTTTACACTCGACGGGGATGGGACTCCACACCCAAGGGGAGGACGATCACGGTGAACAGGACCACGGCGTACGCGACGACCTCGGGAATTGCCCTGCCCAAGCAGCCCGGCGCCCCGGCCCGGGAGGCGTGCGGACCGCTCCCGGCGGCCGTCGTCCGAGACCTCAGGGCCCGCGCAGGGCACAGCCCGCACGGCCTGCTCTTCGGGTCGTCCGACGTCGTGGTGGTCACCGGGCTGCCCGGCAGCGGCAAGTCGACCCTGATGCGCCGTGCCGTCACGGGCCCGCGCATCGACTCCCAGGACACCCGTGACCGCTGGGACGCCGGGACGGCCCGATGGCTGCCGTACGCGGTCTACCGCCCCTTCGTCCGCCTCGCGCACTACGCGGGCCTGCGTCGCGCGCTGCGCTCCGGCGCCGGCGTCGTCGTGCACGACTGCGGCACGCAGGCCTGGGTGCGCCGCTGGCTGGCCCGCGAGGCCCGGCGCCGGGGCGGCTCGCTGCATCTGCTGCTGCTCGACGTCCCGCCCGGCACGGCGCTCCGGGGGCAGCGCGACCGGGGCCGCGGTGTCTCGCGCTACGCCTTCGCGCGGCATCGCGGAGCCGTGACCCGGCTGCTGCGCGCCGTTGAGAAGGGCGACCTGCCCGAGGGCTGCGGCTCGGCGGTGCTCATCGACCGTGAGGCGGCGGACGTGCTGCGCCGGATCGACTTCGACGGCCGGGCCGTCACCGACGCCGACTAATCTTTCCAGCCGGAACAGTGGTTCGAAGCAGGCGGTAGACAGATGGACTTCCCGGCACAGGCGCACCCCCATCCGCACGGCGGATGGCCCGGCAACGAGCTGGAGGAGGTGCTGTCCGCCTCGCTCGGCGTGCCCTCGGCCGGTGCCCGTATCGTCGAGGTCCTCGGCCGCAGCTTCGTCTGGGTGCCCCTGCCGAACGGCGGCGGTCCGCACAGCGGCCCCCTCGACCTGCCGACGCTGGAGATCGAGGGCCAGGCGTACGTCCCCGTGTTCAGCTCAGAGGAGCAGTTCCGCCAGGTCACCGGCGGTCATCTGTCCTACACGATCGCGCCCGCCGTCGAATTCGCCCGGGGCCTGCCGCCCCAGGTCGGCATCGCGGTCAACCCGGACGGCGTCGTCGGCGTGCCGCTGCCGCCCCTCGCGGTGGCCGAGCTGTGCCGGGCGGGGCGGACCCCGCTGGACGGGCCGGCGAGCGGTGGCCGGGTGCGGCTGTTCGAGCCCGACTGGCAGGACGACCCGGTGGACTTCCTGTCCGCCGCGTCGGCCGAGTTCGCCGGGACCGGCGTCGTGCTCAGCGCCCGCCGCTGCCTGGCCAGCATCGAGGGCGGCGACCCGGTGATGTTCGTCGGCGTCGAGCTCTCCCAGTGGGAGGGCGACGCCCGCACCCTCCCGCTCGACGCCCTGGGCCGTGCCCTGGGCCGGGTCCCGGTCGGCCACGCCGTGAACCTGGTTCTCCTCGACGTCGCCCAGGACCCGGTGGGCGACTGGATGCGCACCCAGGTGCGGCCCTTCTACCAGCGCGAGCACTGACCCCGGCACGAGCGTGAGCGGTGACACCCCGAAGACCCGTGACGCCGTGCGTCAAGTCGCTGTCAGGATCGCCGCTTAAGCTGGTTTCATGGCTCGGTCGAGGTGCTGACGCAGGTTCGTCACCGGTGGCTCGGGCGTATTGGATGAGTTCGTCGTGAATTGTTCGCGAAGGGGCGGTTGAGGGTGAGCGCGTCGGGCACGGCCGCGGCCGGGCAGGTCGAGCACATGCTGCGCCAGGTGACCCCCGGGCGCTACGACGCCTACGAGGCGCTCCTTCGCGCGCTCGCGACCCCGTCGTCCGGTCAGGTCTGGATGCTGCTGTGGCACGGCCAGGCCGGCTCCCCGGACGCCCAGTACGGGAACATGGAAGTGGAAGGCTTCGGGTACGCGCCGTGCGTCACCTCCGCGCAGGAGCTCTCGGCCAGCGGCTGGAACCGCTCGTACGAGGTGGTCGACGGCCTCGACGTCGCCCGCACCCTCTACCCCGACCACTTCGGCCTCTGGCTCAATCCGCACGCGCCCGGCGGCGGCGTGGGCATCCCCTGGCTGGACCTGCGGCGCATCGCCGCGGGCCTGGAGCGGCAGCCCGCCGGACCGCTGCGGCTGTCCGAACCGGGCATCGAGATCCCGCAGTTCTACGCCCTGCTCACGCAGAACGCGCACCGCACCTCCGCCGTGCGGTCGCTGCGCCGCGCCTGGGTGCAGCCGGCGCTCGGCGCGCCCTATCTCGCCATCGGCCTTGACGTGTACGACACTTCGCCGCCCGCGGTCGACTCGGTGCGCGCCATGATGCAGCAGTCCATCGGCGCGGTCCCCGACGGGCTGCCCGTCTCGACCGTGGCGATGTCCGACGAGTACGACCCGGTGGCCATGTGGCTGCGCGTCAACGCCCGGCCGTTCTACGACCGTGAGGCCCACGCGGCCCCGGCCCAGGCGCCGATGGCGGGTGGCTACGGTTATCCGCAGGCCCGCGGCGGATACTGACGGCGCACACCGGCGGGCCGCCACCCGCGGATCGCCGGTCGGGGAGGGGTTCCCCGCGGCAGTGGCTCACGTCTGACCTGCACGGGAACCGGCGTAAGGGCTGCTTGTCCGGTTTAGGGAGGAGGCGTGCCGAAAGAGGGCGTCATCGCCCCTTCTGGCGCAACTGCCCCCCGTCCGCCTCGCGTTACCCACTGTTCGGATAACGGAATCCCCCTAAGAGCATCACGGTTGCGCATACTTTCTCCATCAGACCTGGCACGTGATCGTGGCGGCACTGAAGACTCGCCCCGCAGACATGGGGTCATCGATCCTGTGAGCGAGTGCAAGTCGAACGATCAGCCGGGTCACCAGGTCGCACCATCTGCGGCCGACCTCCCGGCACGCAAGTGAACCAAGCCGCAGACAGCGGCAGGCGTAGGCCGGTCACCACCGGCGAGAGGGGTCGGGTCACTGTGACCGCACCGATCGAGACCACCGCGGCGGCATCGGAAGCACAGCCAGAGGCTGTGCTTGCCGGAGTCGGCAAGGGGCAGATCGAGGGCCGTTCGCTGGGACAGATCGCCTGGACGCGCTTCAAGCGCGACAAGGTGGCGGTCGCCGGCGGTGTCATCGTCGTGCTGCTCATCCTGATGGCCATCCTTGCCCGGCCCATCCAGTCGATGCTCGGACTGGACCCGAACGCCTTCAACCAGGACCTGATCGACCCCAACACCTCGCTGCCCAAGGGCGGGATGGGCGGCATGAGCGGTGACCACCCGCTCGGTGTGGACCCGAAGTTCGGTCGCGACCTCGCCACCCGCCTCCTCGAGGGCTCCTGGGTGTCCCTGGTCGTCGCCTTCGGCGCCACCATCCTGTCGAACGTGATCGGCGCGATCCTGGGCGTCGTCGCGGGCTTCTACGGCGGGCGCGTCGACTCGATCATCAGCCGCCTGATGGACACCTTCCTCGCCTTCCCCCTCCTGCTCTTCGCGATCGCCATCTCCGCCACCCTGCAGGGCGGCGCGTTCGGCCTCGAAGGGCTCCCGCTCCACCTGAGCGTGCTGATCTTCGTGATCGGCTTCTTCAACTGGCCCTACCTGGGCCGGATCGTCCGAGGCCAGACCCTCGCCCTGCGTGAGCGTGAGTTCGTGGACGCATCCCGGGGCATGGGCGCCAAGGGCCCGTACATCCTGTTCCGGGAGCTGCTGCCCAACCTGGTCGGCCCGATCATCGTCTACTCGACGCTGCTCATCCCGACCAACATCCTCTTCGAGGCCTCCCTGAGCTTCCTCGGGGTCGGCATCCAGCCCCCGCAGGCGTCGTGGGGCGGCATGCTCAGGGAAGCGGTCAACTACTACGAGGTCGACCCGCAGTTCATGATCGTCCCCGGCCTCGCCATCTTTGTGACCGTCCTCGCGTTCAACCTGCTCGGCGACGGTCTCCGTGACGCTCTCGACCCGCGCAGCCGTTGATGCCTGACGCACACCGAGAGCCCATCAAGTTTCCGACAATGGAGGGGAACCCGCCCATCATGCGAAGGTCAGCGCTGGCCGCAGTTGCGGCCATCGGCTCCGCGAGCCTGCTCGTCGCAGGCTGCAGCAAGGCCGATGACAACAAGAACGACGACACCACCAAATCAGCTGGGGCCAACGCAGCGACCAAGGACGTCGTCAACGCCTCCACCAAGAAGGGGGGCACGGTCACGTACGAGTACTCCGACGTGCCGGACTCCTTCGACCCGGGCAACACGTACTACGCGTACATGTACAACCTCAGCCGGCTGTACGCCCGTCCCCTGATGACGTTCCAGCCCGGCGCCGGCGAGAAGGGCAACACCCTTGTCCCGGACCTCGCGGAGAGCAAGGGCGTCCCGAGCGACGGCGGCAAGACCTGGACGTACAAGCTGCGTGCGGGCCTGAAGTACCAGGACGGCACCGCGATCACGTCCAAGGACGTCAAGTACGCGGTCGAGCGCTCCAACTTCGCGCGTGACGTGCTCTCCCTCGGCCCGAACTACTTCCAGCAGTTCCTCGTGGGCGGCGACAAGTACAAGGGTCCCTACAAGGACAAGAGCGCCAAGGGCCTCTCGTCCATCGAGACCCCGGACGACACCACGGTCGTCTTCCACCTGAAGACCGCCTTCCAGGAGTTCGACTACCTGGTGGCCTCGCCGCAGACGGCTCCGGTCCCGCAGGCCAAGGACAACGGCGTCGACTACGTCAAGAACATCGTGTCCTCGGGCTCGTACAAGTTCCAGAGCTACTCCGACGGCAAGCAGGCCGTCCTCGTGCGCAACGAGAACTGGGACGCGAAGACCGACCCGCTGCGCAAGCAGTACCCGGACAAGATCGTCGTCAACCTGAAGGTCAACGCCGAGACGATCGACAAGGACGTCCTCGCGGGCGACGCGATCGACCTCGGTGGTGGCGGTGTCCAGGCCGCGACCCAGGCGCAGCTGCTCAGCTCCGCCGCCAAGAAGGCCGACACCGACAACACCTACGGTGGCCGTCTCGTCTACATGGCGATCAACACCAAGGTGAAGCCGTTCGACAACGTGGCGTGCCGCAAGGCCGTCCAGTTCGCGATCGACAAGGTCTCGGTGCAGACCGCCGAGGGCGGCCCGATCCGCGGCGACGTCGCCTCCACGGTCCTCCCGCCGGACATCCCGGGCTACGCCAAGTCGGACGTCTACGCGTCGGCCGGCAACAAGGGTGACGCGGCCAAGGCCAAGGACCAGCTCAAGGCCTGTGGCAAGTCGAAGATCAGCACCAACATCTCCGCGCGCAGCGACCGCCCGCAGGAGATCGACGCCGCCACCGCGATCATCGCGTCGCTGAAGAAGGCCGGCATCAACGCCACCCTGAAGCAGTACCCGTCGGGCAAGTACTTCACCGACTACGCGGGTGTCCCGAAGTTCACCGAGAAGCAGAACATCGGCCTGATCATGATGCAGTGGGGTGCCGACTGGCCCTCCGGCTACGGCTTCCTGCAGCAGATCCTGAACGGCTCCGCGATCGGCGCCTCGGGTAACACCAACCTGTCGCAGTACGACAACAAGGACGTCAACGGTCTCCTCGAGAAGGCGATCGGCACGCAGGACGACGCCGCGCGCAACGCCCTGTACACCGAGATCGACAAGAAGACCATGGACGACGCCGTCCTGGTGCCGCTGACCTACTTCAAGGTTCTGCTGGCCCGCCCGAAGTACGCGACCAACCTGGTCTCCACGGCGGCCTTCAGCGGTCAGTACGACTACCTCAACATCGGCACCACGAAGAAGTAGCAGCCCCGGAAGGCAGGTGAAGGCATTGGTGCCCGCGGGCTCAGCCCGCGGGCACCAGCGCCGATCCCCGTGATCTCGTACATCCTCCGTCGGACGGCAGCGGCAGCGATCCTGCTCCTGGTCGTCTCCGCGGTCACCTTCGCCATCTTCTTCCTGCTGCCAAGACTGGCCGGCCAGACCGCCGACCAGCTCGCGCAGCAGTACATCGGGAAGAGCCCGACGAAGGCCGACATCATCGCGGTCAAGCACAACCTCGGTCTGGACCAGCCCGTCTACGTCCAGTACTGGCACTTCATCAAGGGGATCGTCAGCGGCGCCACCTATGACCTGGGTCCCACCACGGCGCACTGCGACGCGCCGTGCTTCGGGTACTCCTTCAAGACCCACCAGGCTGTCTGGCCGGACCTCACCTCGCGTCTGCCGGTGACCCTCTCGCTCGCCGCGGGTGCCGCGGTGCTGTGGCTGCTGTCCGGTGTGGCCGCGGGTGTGATCTCCGCCCTCAAGCCGCGTTCGATCTTCGACCGCACCTTCATGGGTATCGCGCTCGCTGGTGTCTCGCTGCCCATGTTCTTCACGGGCAACCTGGCGCTGCTGCTCTTCACCGTCAACTGGCCGATCTTCGGGCGTACCTACGTCCCGTTGACCGAGAACCCCGCGCAGTGGGCCAACACCCTCTTCCCCGCGTGGTGTTCTCTCGCTCTCCTGTACTCCGCCATCTACGCGCGGCTCACCCGCTCGGGCATGCTGGAGACGATGAACGAGGACTTCATCCGCACGGCCCGCGCCAAGGGCCTGCAGGAGCGCAACGTGGTGGTCCGGCACGGACTGCGCGCCGCGCTCACCCCGATCATCACCGTCTTCGGCATGGACCTCGGTCTGCTGCTCGGCGGTGCCGTGATCACCGAATCGGTGTTCTCGCTGCACGGCATCGGCCAGTACGCGGTGCAGGGCATCACCGACAACGACCTGCCGAAGATCCTCGGCGTGACTCTTCTCGCCGCGTTCTTCGTCGTCGTGGCAAATCTTCTGGTGGACCTGCTGTACGCCGCCGCCGACCCGCGGGTGAGGCTCTCGTGACCGAACTTTCCAAGACCGGCGCCGCTGTCGGCGAGCCCGTCTCCTCGCCCTCGGACGCTCCCGAGGCGTTCCTCGAAGTGCGCGACCTCAAGGTGCACTTCCCGACCGACGACGGTCTCGTCAAGTCCGTCGACGGACTGTCCTTCTCGGTGGAGAAGGGCAAGACCCTCTCCATCGTGGGTGAGTCGGGCTCCGGCAAGTCCGTCACCTCGCTGGCGATCATGGGTCTGCACCGGCTCGGCGCGCGCGGCAAGAACGTCCAGATGTCCGGTGAGATCTGGCTGGACGGCAAGGAACTGGTGAACGCCGACCCGGACGAGGTGCGCAAGCTCCGCGGCCGCGAGATGGCGATGATCTTCCAGGACCCGCTGTCGGCGATGCACCCGTACTACACGGTCGGCAACCAGATCGTGGAGGCGTACCGCGTCCACCACAAGGTGGACAAGAAGACCGCCCGCAAGCGGGCGATCGAGATGCTCGACCGCGTCGGCATCCCCGAGCCGGCCAAGCGTGCCGACAGCTACCCGCACGAGTTCTCCGGCGGTATGCGCCAGCGCGCGATGATCGCCATGGCGCTCGTCAACAACCCCGAGCTGCTCATCGCGGACGAGCCGACGACCGCCCTCGACGTCACCGTCCAGGCGCAGATCCTCGACCTCATCCGTGATCTGCAGAAGGAGTTCGGCTCCGCGGTCGTCATCATCACGCACGACCTGGGCGTGGTGGCCGAGATCGCCGACGACGTGCTGGTGATGTACGGCGGCCGGTGCGTGGAGCGTGGCTCCGTCGACCGCATCTTCGAGCAGCCGCAGCACCCCTACACCTGGGGTCTGCTCGGCTCGATGCCGCGCATCGACCGTGAGACGTCCGACCGGCTCATCCCGGTCAAGGGCCAGCCGCCGAGCCTCATCAACGTCCCGTCGGGCTGTGCCTTCCACCCGCGTTGCCCGTACGCGGACCTGCCCAAGGGCGATGTCACCCGTACCGTGCGCCCCGAACTGCAGCTGATCGGCAGCGGCCACTACACCGCCTGCCACCTCTCGCAGGAGGACCGTACGCGGATCTGGAACGAAGAGATTGCGCCGAAGCTGTGAGTGAGACGAAGAAGACGGACGCCGCGGGCGCGGCGATCCCGCAGCAGGCAGCGGCCCCCGACGACCGCGCGGCCTCCGCCGATTCCTCGGAGAACCGCGAGGTCCTCCTCCGGGTCCAGGGGCTGCAGAAGCACTTCCCCATCCGGAAGGGCGTCCTGCAGCGCCAGGTCGGCGCGGTCAAGGCCGTCGACGGCATCGACTTCGAGGTCCGCAAGGGCGAGACGCTCGGCGTCGTCGGTGAGTCCGGCTGCGGCAAGTCGACCATGGGACGGGTCATCACCCGGCTCCAGGACCCGACCGGCGGCACCATCGAGTTCGAGGGCCAGGACATCACCACGCTGGGCGCCTCGAAGATGCGCCCGCTGCGCCGTGACATCCAGATGATCTTCCAGGACCCGTACGGATCGCTGAACCCCCGGCACACCATCGGTTCGATCGTCTCGGCGCCGTTCCGGCTCCAGGGCGTGGAGCCCGAGGGCGGTGTGAAGAAGGAGGTCCAGCGGCTCCTGGAGCTGGTGGGTCTGAGCCCCGAGCACTACAACCGATACCCGCACGAGTTCTCCGGCGGTCAGCGCCAGCGCATCGGTATCGCCCGCGCGCTCGCTCTCAAGCCGAAGCTGGTCGTGGCGGACGAGCCGGTCTCGGCCCTCGACGTGTCGATCCAGGCGCAGGTCGTGAACCTGATGGACGACCTTCAGGAAGAGCTCGGCCTGACGTACGTGATCATCGCGCACGACCTGTCCGTCGTCCGCCATGTCTCGGACCGCATCGCGGTGATGTACCTCGGCAAGATCGTCGAGCTCGCCGACCGCACCTCGCTGTACGAGGCGCCGATGCACCCGTACACCAAGGCCCTGATGTCGGCCGTGCCGGTGCCGGACCCCAAGCGCCGGGGGGCCAAGAGCGAGCGGATCCTGCTCCGCGGCGACGTGCCCTCGCCGATCGCCCCGCCGAGCGGCTGCCGCTTCCACACCCGGTGCTGGAAGGCCACGGAGGTCTGCAAGACGACCGAGCCGCCGCTCCTGGAGCTGAGGCCCGGTCAGCGGGTCGCCTGCCACCACCCGGAGAACGCCGAGGACCAGGCGCCGCAGGACACGGTGCTGCTGTCGGTGGCGAAGGAGGCGGTGGAGCTGGTGGTTCCGGCCGCCTCCGAGACGCCGGCCGAGAGCGGCGAGGGTTCTGCCGAGGCGACGGTCGAGGCCGCCGCGGAGGAGACTGCCGCCGTCGCGGAGACCGCCGCCGCGGAGAAGGCTCCCGCCGAGGCTGAGGCTTCCGCCGATGCCGATGCCGATGCCGACGCCGAGTCCGCGGAAGCGGAGGCTTCTGCCGAGGCGGAGACGGTGGCTGAGGCTGCCGGCGACGAGGCCGCGGAGGCTCCCGCCGACGCCGCCGACTCCGAGGCCGAGTCCGAGGCCGGGGACGAGTCCGAAGCCGAGGCCGCGTCCGACTCGGAGGAGGCTCCGGCCGAGTCCTCCGACGCCGGGTCGGAGGCCGACGCCGAGGTGAAGCCCGAGGCCGCGGAATCCGATCGTCAGGAGTCAACCGGCAAGTAGGCCGTGACGACTTGGCAAAGTCATGAACATGCCTGAACGGGAGAGTGCAGAGTCTCGCGTGTCCGACAGTTCGGAACACGTTCGAAAGGGACGCTCATGGCACTCTCCCGTTCGGCACGTTTAGGGGCCCTCGCCACCGCGGCGGCCTCCTTCCTCGTCATCGCCGCCTCCTCCGCCCCGACCCCGGGCGCCGACGGCATCGGTGACCCCTACTTCCCGCAACTGGGCAACGGCGGCTTCGACGCCCGCCACTACGAACTCGACGTGGCCTACAACCCGGACACCGACCGCCTCGACGGCCGGACGACCCTCACCGCCCGGGCCACCCGGAGCCTGTCCGCCTTCGACCTGGACCTGCAGAAGCTGGAGGTCACTCGGATCGAGGTGAACGGCAGACGCGCCGACTTCACGCGCTCGGGCGACGAGATCCACATCACCCCGCGCGGCACTCTGCCCAAAGGCAAGACCTTCACGGTGACCGTCACCTACGGAGGGGTCCCCGAAGCCCTCAGCGGCCCCATCGTCTTCGGCTCCGACTACGGGTGGATGAAGACCACCGACGGTGTGTTCGTCGCCTGTGAGCCCAATGCCGCCTCCACCTGGTTCCCGTCCAGCGACCATCCGTCCGACAAGGCGACGTACGACATCAGGATCAAGGCCCCGAAGGGCCTGACCGGTGTCTCCAACGGCCGCCTCGTATCGACGTACGACAAGGGCGGCCAGACCGTCGCGCACTGGCGCGAGAGCAGGCCCATGGCCACCTATCTCGCGACCGCGACCGTCGGCAGGTTCGACGTGAAGACCGGGAAGACCCCGGCCGGGACACCCATCTACGTCGCCATCGACCCGGTCCTGGCCGACAGCAACAGCGTCGACGTGTACGGCGTCACGGCCGAGGCCACCGACTACTGGTCGCAGGTCTTCGGCCCCTACCCCTTCGAGGAGACCGGCGCCGTCGTCGACGACATGCCGCAGGCCGGGTTCTCCCTGGAGGTCCAGTCCAAGCCCGCGTACTCCGCCGTGCGTTCCGAGTCGACCATCGTCCACGAGCTGGCGCACCAGTGGTTCGGCGACTCGGTCTCGGTGGAGCGCTGGAAGGACATCTGGCTCAACGAGGGCTTCGCCACATACGCCCAGTGGCTGTGGTCCGAGCACAAGGGCATCCGCTCGGCGCACGACTCGTTCCTCGCCGGGTACAACGCGCGGCCGGCCGACTCCTCCTTCTGGCAGATCACGGTCGCCGACCCGCAGCGCGACACGATGTTCGCCTCGGCGGTCTACCAGCGTGGCGCGATGACGCTCCAGATGCTGCGCGAGCGCATCGGCGACCAGGCGTTCTTCAGGCTGTTGCCCGCCTGGACGAAGCTGCACCGCTACGGCAACGCGAACACGGCCGACTTCGTCCGGCTGGCCGAGAAGATCTCGGGACAGCGGCTCGACGATCTCTTCCAGACGTGGATCTACACGACGGGCAAGCCGGTGATGTAGGCCGTATCACCTGTCGCTGGCCTTGCTTTGTAAGGTTCAGGCCCGTCGGCAGGTGAGAATGTTCGGGTGCTCCAAGAACTGTTCAGCCCTTCCGTCCAGCATGTGCTCGACCTCGTGGGGATCTTCGTCTTCGCGATCTCCGGTGCGCTGCTGGCCGTCCGCAAGAACTTCGACGTCTTCGGCATCGCCGTGCTCGCCGAGGTCACCGCGCTGGGCGGAGGGCTGTTCCGGGACCTGATGATCGGCGCCGTGCCGCCGGCCGCGTTCACCGACCTCGGCTACTTCAGCACCCCGCTGCTCGCCGCCCTGCTGGTCTTCTTCCTCCACCCCCATGTCGAGCGGATCCAGGTCGGCGTCAACGTCTTCGACGCGGCCGGTCTCGGCCTGTTCTGCGTCGCGGGCACCACCAAGGCGTACGAGTACGGGCTCGGTCTTCCGCAGTCCGCCGCGCTCGGCCTGGCCACCGCGGTCGGCGGCGGTGTGCTGCGCGACGTGCTCGCCAACGAGGTGCCCTCGCTGCTGCGCTGGGACCGCGACCTGTACGCGGTGCCCGCGATGGTCGGCGCCACGATGGTCGTGCTGTGCATCTACTACGACGTGCTGACCCCGTTCACCAGCGGCCTGGCGGTCGTCACGGCCTTCGTCCTGAGGCTGCTGGCGATGCGGTACCACTGGCGGGCGCCGCGCGCGTGGAACCGTCGCTCGACGGTGACTGAGGAGGAGACCCCGTAGGACGGGGTCCTGCGGCCGGTGCGGCACGGGGTTCGGTGTCCACGGCGCCGCGTGGGCGGTCGGAGGCCGCCGGAGGTGACGATGTCACACGGGCGCAACATAGAAAGCTACCGCTTAGTAATTACCTGTTGTACTGTTCACGCATGGCAGAAGCAGCTTCGGTACAGGCCGTACGGGCCACGATCGGCGACAGCGAGTTCGACCGCGACACCGCGGTCACCCTGCGCGAACCCGGCGTCTACGACATCGACCTCTCCGCCGGATGGACGATCATCAACGCCGTCAACGGCGGCTACCTGCTCGCCGTCCTGGGGCGCGCGCTCGCGGCCGCCCTGCCGCACGCCGACCCGTTCACCATCTCCGCGCACTACCTGACCGCGTCCCAGCCGGGACCGGCGGTGGTCCGCACGGACGTCGTCCGCACCGGCCGGACCCTGTCGACCGGCCAGGCCTCCCTCTTCCAGTACGACGACGAGGGCCGCGAGGTGGAGCGCATCCGCGTGCTCGCCTCGTACGGCGACCTCGACGCCCTGCCCGACGACGTCCGTACGACCGCGCGGCCGCCCGCGATCCCGCCGATGGACCAGTGCTTCGGCCCGCAGGACGCCCCGGCACCGGTCCCCGGCAGCTCCGCGATCACCGACCGGCTGTTCCTCAAGCTCGATCCCTCGACCCTGGGCTGGGCGCTCGGCGCGCCGTCCGGGAAGGGCGAGATGCGTGCCTGGTTCGGCCTCGCCGACGGCCGCGACGCGGACCCGCTCTCGCTGCTCCTCGCGGTCGACGCGCTGCCGCCGACGGCCTTCGAGATCGGCCTCTCCGGCTGGGTGCCGACGGTCGAGCTGACCGTGCACGTGCGCTCCCGCCCCGCGCCCGGCCCGCTGCGCGTCTCGATCACCACCCGCAACCTGGCCGGCGGCTTCCTGGAGGAGGACGCGGAGGTCTGGGACAGCGAGGACCGGCTGGTCGCGCAGTCCCGGCAGCTCGCGCGGGTCAGGCTCGGCTGAGCGGCGTCCGCCCCAGCCAGGCCGCCAGCCGTTCGTAGGCGTCGGCCCCCTCGGGGGCCGGCACCGCCGAGTCGAAGGGCAGTTCCGGGTCCTCCCGCTGTGCGTCGGGCAGCACGTGCCGGGCGACCGCGAGCGCGAACTCGGCGAGCTCCGGGTCGAGTGCGAGCGGCCGGCCGAGCGCGTCGGAGAGGTCCCAGGTGTGGGTGACCGCCTCCATGACGTAGCCGGACAGCGCCTGGCGTCCGGAAGCCTCCCCCCATGGCACCCGGACGAGGGCGTCCAGTCGCGTGTCGTCCGCCCACGCCTTGTCGACCTCGGTCCTGGCCCCGTCGTACGCGGTGCTCCACCCGTCGTCCGGCACCCCGTCGGCGAACGGCCGCACGGCCAGTCCGTCGCCGCCTGCCCCGATCACCGCGATACGGCGGGTGCCGCCGACGATGTGCGACAGCAGCGTGCGCACGTCGAACTCCGCGCACGGGGTGGGGCCGGCGAGCCGCTCCGGCCGCACCGTCCCGACCAGGGCGGCGATCTGCTCGGCGGTGCGGGCGTACAGGGGGCGGGGATCGACGTTCATCGCTGACCTCTTCCGTGTCTCGGTGTGCTCCCAGCCTCGCCGCATAACCTGACAGTTCCCGTCAACATTTGCGAAGGACTTCCGGCGGGCGCGATCCTGGGGCCCGTGAAGTCCGACCGCCTGCTCTCGATCCTCCTGCTGCTGCAGACCCGCGGCCGCGTCCCGGCGCACGAGCTAGCCGGCCGGCTGGAGGTGTCGGTCCGCACCATCTATCGCGATGTCGAGGCGCTGTCGGCCTCCGGCGTCCCGGTCTACGCCGAACGCGGCCGGCACGGCGGCATCGAACTGCTCGCCGGATTCCGTACGGACGTCACGGGCCTGACCGCCGACGAGTCGCGCGCGTTGTTCATCCTCGCGGCGCAGGGCGCGCACGCCGCGCTCGGCCTGGACGCGGCGCTCGGCTCCGCGCTGCGCAAGGTGATGGCCGCGCTGCCCGCGCCGCACCGGCCCGCCGCCGAGGTGACGAGCCGGCGCGTCCTGGTCGACGCGACCCGTTGGAAGGGCGGACCGCAACCGGCCGTGGACCTGGGCGTGTTGCAGGACGCCGTCTTCTCCGACCGGCGACTGCGGCTGCGGTACCGGCACAGCGGCGACCCCGAGGCGCACACGTACACCGTCGACCCGTACGGACTCGTGTCCAAGGCCGGTGTCTGGTACCTGGTCGCCGACCGGCGCGCGAAGCCGCGGTTGTTCCGTGCCGACCGGGTGCGCGCGGCGACCGTACTGGCCGACCTGGTGCGCCGTCGGCCGGGGGTCGAACTCGCCGACGCCTGGGAGGTGTTGCGCCGCCAGGTGGAGGAGCGACCGGGCGGTGTCGACGTCACGGTCCGGGTGCGGCGCTCCCGCCTCGATCTGTTCCTGCGCCTGAACGCGGCCACGCTCGTGGAGCTGCCCGAGGAGGACGGGACGAGCGACTGGGTGGTGGCCCGGCTGTCCTGCGGTGCGGTCCGCGAGGCCCGCACCCTGCTGGCCTTCGGGGACGCGGTGGAGGTCCTCTCGCCGCCCGAGGTCCGTGCGGAGCTCGCCGCGACGGCCGCCGCCGTCTGCGCGGTGTACGAGGGGGATTGAGTTCGGCACGCGGGCCGTCCGGTGGCGGACAGGGCGGCTGCGGAGGCCCCGCGGGCGGTCAGGGACAGCGGGCGCAGGGCTGACCTGGGCCGGCGCGACCTGGGTGGCCCGCTCCGAGGGGGTGTGACCCAGGGCGCGTACACGGCCGTCGTACGGGAGGGGCGGCGCCCTCGGTGAACGGGGGCGCCGCCCCCGTGCGTCGCCCCGGACCGCGGTGGCGTCCCGCGTCGCCCCATCCAGTGGTGGCGTCCCGCGTCACCCCAGCCAGTGATGGCGGCCGATGCTGATCAGCCGCATCTGCCGGCTCGCCGTGCGGGCCACGCGCTCCCGCTCCGCCTCGGGCGCCTCCAGAGCCTCCAGGAAGGCCGACGCCGCCATCAGCATGTGGTCGACGTACAGGCCCGCGAGCATCAGCAGGTCCTCGTCGTTCCACCCCCTCGACTCGGGGTGTTCGGCCAGGGCGACCTTCACCTCGTCGGCAAACCGGGCCAGTTGCTCCCGGATCGCCTCCCGCACCGGCTGGACGCCGCCGTGCCGCTCCCGCGCGATGAAGCGGACGTGCGCCGGATACCGCTCGACATGACGGGCGATCAGATCGACGGCCCGCGTGATGCGTTCGTCGCTGTCGCCGGCCGCGGAGACGGTGTCCTCGATCATCGGGTGCAGACTGCCCAGCGCCTCCTCGACGAGCGCCACCCCGAGGTCCGCCGTCGAGCGGAAGTGCCGGTAGAAGGCGGTCGGGGCGACGCCGACCGCGCGGGTGACCTCCCGCAGGCCCAGGCTGCTCAGACTCTGCTCCTCCAGGAGACCCAACGCCGCGTCGAGGAGCGCCTGTCGGGTCTTCTGCTTCTGGGCCTGGCGGATGCCGAGAGTGTGACTCATGCCATGCAGTTAACAACTGTTCTCCGTAATTGGAAAGCCGGGAGACGCGCTAGACTCAAGAGTCAGTGAACAACTGTTACTACAACCGTTCACTGAGTCGTCAAGTCCCGGAAACATTCGGGCCTCACCGTCGAGGTCCGGTGTGCCGGGACGGGACTTCGAGACTTCCACGAGAGGCATCTCATGTTGTTCCTCGTCGCCGCCCTCCTGCTGCTGGGTGTCGTCATGGGTTCCGTGGCCCACGCGCCGCTGCCCGTCACCCTCGTCGCCGCCGCCGTCATCGGCATCTGGCTGGCCGTCTTCGCGGTCCGCGAGCGTCACGCCCGGCGCCGGCACACCTCCGCCAACTGACCGTCGGTGCCACACCACCCGCACCGACAGGCCGTTGGTGACCACTTCGACCAACCGATCGTTGGGAGCTGAACCACCTCATGGAACTCACCGCTCAGGCCACCCGCAGGAGCGCCGCCCGGGACGCCGACGGCATGGCCGTCGCCTCCTTCATCCTCGGCCTCCTCGGCCTGCTGGTCCTCAACGTCTTCCTGGGCCCGATCGCCATCGCCCTGGCCTCCGTCGCCCTGTGGCGCGGCACGGCCCGCCGCGGACGTGCCTTCCTCGGCCTCGGTCTCGGCATCGCCGACCTGCTCGTCCTCGTGGCGTTCATGCAGTTCGACTCGACGGTGTCCTGGAACTTCTAGGCCTCGTCGACCCCCGGCTGCCGGCTCGCCCGGCGGCCACCCCGGTGGGGGCCGAGCCGCGTGCGGCGGGCCGTAGAATCGGGCCCACCATGGCTTACCTCGACCACGCCGCGACCACTCCGATGCTCCCCGAGGCGGTAGAGGCACTGACCGCCCAGCTGAGCGTCACGGGCAACGCCTCCTCCCTCCACGCCGCCGGCCGCCGCGCCAGGCGCACGGTCGAGGAAGCCCGCGAGACCCTGGCGGAAGCCCTCGGCGCCCGCCCCAGCGAGGTGGTCTTCACCTCCGGCGGCACCGAGGCCGACAACCTCGCCGTGAAGGGTCTGTACTGGGCCCGCAGAGACGCCGACCCGGCCCGCACCCGGGTCCTGGCGAGCCCCGTCGAGCATCACGCCGTCCTCGACGCCGTGCACTGGCTCGGCGAGCACGAGGGCGCCACCGTCGAGTACCTGCCCGTCGACTCCCACGGCCGCGTCCGCCCGCAGGCGCTGCGCGAGGCGATCGCCCGCAATCCCGAAGACGTCGCGCTGGCCACCGTCATGTGGGCGAACAACGAGATCGGCACCGTGATGCCGGTGCGTGAACTGGCCGACGTTGCGGCCGAGTTCGGCGTCCCCCTGCACGCCGACGCCGTCCAGGCCTTCGGCCAGGTCCCCGTCGACTTCGGGACCTCAGGGCTCGCCGCCATGACCGTCTCCGGCCACAAGATCGGTGGACCGTACGGCATCGGCGCGCTGCTCCTCGGCCGTGAGTACAGCCCCGTGCCGGTGCTGCACGGCGGCGGCCAGGAACGGCACGTCCGCTCCGGCACCCTCGACGTGCCCGCGATCGCGTCCTTCGCCGTCGCCGGACGGCTGGCCGCCGAGCAGCGCGAGTGGTTCGCCCGGGAGATCGGAGCCCTGCGCGACCAACTGGTCGAGGCCGTGCGCACAGCGGTGCCCGACGCGATCCTCGGCGGCGACCCGGCGGCCGGCGGACGCCTGCCGGCCAACGCGCACTTCACCTTCCCCGGCTGCGAGGGCGACTCGCTCCTGCTCCTGCTGGACGCGCAGGGCATCGAGTGCTCCACGGGCTCCGCCTGCACCGCGGGCGTCGCCCAGCCCAGCCATGTCCTCCTGGCAACCGGAGCCGACCCCGACCTCGCCCGGGGCACCCTGCGCTTCTCCCTCGGCCACACCTCCACCGAGGCGGACGTCGAGGCGGTGTCGAAGGCGATCGGTCCGGCGGTGGAACGCGCACGCACGGCGGGTCTCAGCTAGCCCGGCCGCGACCGGCCCTGGCCCCGGCGGCGACCCGCCCCGGCCGCGCGGACCGGCACGGGGTCAGGCCTTGGCCGTACGCGCCTGCCGTACGAGCCGTATGTACCGGTCCCAGTCCCAGTGCGGCCCGGGATCGGTGTGGTCCGTGCCCGGCACCTCCACGTGCCCGATGATGTGCTTCCGGTCGACGGGGATGTCATAGCGCCCGCATATCCCGGCCGTGAGCCGCGCGGAGGCGGCGTACATCGCGTCCGTGAACGAGGAGGCGCGCTCGACGAAGCCCTCGTGCTCGACGCCGACGCTCCGTTCGTTGTACTCCCGGTTGCCCGCGTGGAACGCCACATCCAGCTCGCGGATCATCTGGGTGATGTGCCCGTCCTTGCGGACGACATAGTGCGCCGCCGCGCCGTGCCCCGGGTCCTGGAAGACCTTCACCGCGCTGCGGAAGCTGCCCTGGGTGACATGGACGACCACCCGGTCTATCGCGTAGTCGGCGGGCCGGTCCGCGCGGCGCCAGTTCGCCGGGGACGCCGCCACCCACTGGGCGCCCCGGAAGTCCACCGCCCCCGCCACCCGCGGTTTGTCCACGCCGGGCAGCCGCCACCACAGGTGCCCGAGCTCCTCCCGGGCCAGCGCCGCCGTGCCCAAGGCGGCCGCCGCACCGCCGACGAGCAGCGCCCGGCGCCCGACCCGACGGTCCGCGTCCCCGGCCCCGCGGCCCCGTGGCTTCGCCTTTTTCTCCCCCATGCGATCTTCAACGCATATGCGGGGGCTCCGGTTCCCGCGGCCCCGTACCCTGGAGGGGTTATGACTGACACCTCGCAGCGCCCCCTCCGCGTACTCGCCGCCATGTCGGGCGGTGTGGACTCAGCCGTCGCCGCCGCCCGCGCGGCGGAAGCCGGCCACGACGTGACCGGCGTGCACCTCGCCCTGTCGGCGAACCCCCAGTCGTTCCGCACAGGCGCGCGTGGCTGTTGCACGATCGAGGACTCGCGCGACGCCCGCCGCGCGGCCGACGTCATCGGCATCCCCTTCTACGTGTGGGACCTCGCGGAGCGCTTCCGCGAGGACGTCGTCGAGGACTTCATCGCCGAGTACGAGGCCGGGCGCACCCCGAACCCCTGCCTGCGCTGCAACGAGAAGATCAAGTTCGCCGCCCTGCTCGACAAGGCGCTCGCCCTCGGCTTCGACGCGGTCTGCACGGGCCACTACGCCAAGGTGTTCGTGAACGAGGACGGCACGCGCGAGCTGCACCGCGCCTCCGACATGGCCAAGGACCAGTCGTACGTCCTCGGCGTCCTCGACGACCGCCAGCTCGCCCACGCGCTGTTCCCGCTCGGCGACACGGTCACCACGAAGGACGAGATCCGCGCGGAGGCCGAGCGCCGCGGCCTCGCCGTCGCCAAGAAGCCCGACTCGCACGACATCTGCTTCATCGCCGACGGCGACACCCAGGGCTTCCTGGCGGACCGGCTCGGCCGGGCCGAGGGCGACATCGTCGACGAGGCCGGCGCGAAGCTGGGCACCCACGAGGGCGCGTACGGCTTCACCATCGGCCAGCGCAAGGGACTGCGCATCGGCACCCCCGCCGCCGACGGCAAGCCGCGCTACGTGCTGGACATCTCGCCGGTGAACAACACGGTGACGGTCGGCCCGGCGGACTCCCTCGACGTGAGCGCCCTGTCGGCGATCAAGCCGCGCTGGTGCGGCGCCGCCCCGGCCGGCCCGGGCACGTACACGGCGCAGCTGCGCGCGCACGGAGGCGAGACCGAGGTGACGGCGGAACTCGTGGGTGGCGAACTGCGCGTCGCCTTCGCCGAGCCGGTCCGCGGTGTCGCCCCCGGCCAGGCGGTCGTCCTGTACGACGGCACGCGCGTGGTGGGGTCGGCGACGATCGCGACGACCACGCGCGCGACAGCCTCGGTCCAGGGGGCCGACGGGCGCGGCACCCCGGCCTGGACGGAGCGGCCCGGCCGGTAGCGGGCCCGCCGGCGCCTTGCTCGCCGGGAGCCGACAGCACCTGCCCGGCCGGGCCCGCGGAGCGCTGATCCCCGCGGCGGCGCCGCCTCAGCCGGCGTCGGCCGCGCCGCCGAAGAAGTCCGCCAGCACCGGGGCGAGGATCTGCGGGTCCACCATGTGGGTCTGGCCGTCCAGCACCCGGTACGTACCGTCCGGCGCCGCGTCCGCGACGGCGCGCGCCGCCTCGCGCATCCACTCGGGACTCGCGCCGCCCGCCACGGACAGCAGCGGGACGCCGATCGCGGCCAGCCGCTCCGTGGGCACCGGGCCGTCGCCCAGCGCGGCGTCGTCGTACGCCAGGGTGGGGGCGATGGCCTCCATGTCCGGCCACGCGGGGGAGAGGCGGGTGCCCGCGATCATCTCCGGGGGCATGCCGGTGAGCGACAGGAACAGCTCCACGGCGTCGCCGCGCCGGTCCTCGGCGAGCAGCCCGGTCAGCCGCTCGGTGTACGCGCGCCGCTCCGTACGGCCCTCGTCATGGACGGCGAACGGTGTCTCGTAGACGGCGACTTCGGTGAGGGGCAGCCCGCCCGCCGCCGCCTCCAGGGCGAGCGCGCCGCCCGAGGAGACGCCGAAGAGCGCCGCGCTGCCGCCGCACGCCTCGATCAGCGCCGCGATGTCCTCGACCTCGCGGGCGACCGCGAACGGCGCGGTGTCGCCGCTGGCGCCGCGCCCCCGGCGGTCGTAGACGACCGCTCCGAAGCGGTCCGACAGGGCCGCGGCGAGCGGCGCCAGCGTGGCGCCCGTGCACATGGCTCCGGCGACCAGGATGATCGCCGGGCCGTCACCGAGGCGTTCGTAGGCGATGGGGGTCCCGTCGCGCGAGACGGTCTTCTTGTCCATACCCGTAGAGACTGCCGGGCGGACCGGAACTCATCGGGTCACGACACCTCCACCTCGTAGAAGCAGAAGTGGTCCTTGATCTGTGCCACGTCGGGCTTCGGTTCGGGGTAGGACCAGACGAGGTCCGTCGCGTCCGGCAGCGACCAGTAGGACGCCGTGCCCTTGAACGGGCAGTGGGTGTGCGTGTCGGAGGGGGTCAGCAGGTCGAGGCGCACGTCCTCGGGCGGGATGTAGTACCGCGCGGGACAGCCCGTCTCGCGCAGTACGAGGGAGCGGTCGCTCTCCGCCAGGACCTGGTCCGCGCGCACCACGCGCACGTGCCGGTCACTCTGCTCGATGGTGATCGTGTGTCCTTCAGCCATACCGGTGGAAGCGCTCGCGGGGCCCGTGTTCTTCCCACGTACGGTGAACCCATGAACATCTGCGTCTTCCTCTCCGCCGCCGACCTCGACGACCGCTACACCCGCCCCGCCCGCGAGTTCGCCGAACTCCTTGGAAAGGACGGCCACACGCTGGTGTGGGGCGGCTCCGACGTCGGTCTCATGAAGGTCGTCGCCGACGGCGTGCAGGAGGCGGGCGGACGGCTGCTGGGCGTCTCGGTGGACTTCCTGGCCGCCAAGGCCCGGGTGGGCGCGGACGAGATGATCGTCGCCCGTGACCTCGCCGAGCGCAAGGCGCTGCTCCTGGAGAAGGCCGACGCGGTGGTGATCATGGTCGGCGGCACGGGGACCCTCGACGAGGCCACCGAGATCCTGGAGCTGAAGAAGCACGGCAGGACGGACAAGCCGGTGGTCCTGCTGAACACCGCGGGCTTCTACGACGGCCTCAAGCAGCAGTTCCGGCGCATGGAGGCCGAGGGCTTCCTGCCCCGCCCGCTGACCGAGCTGGTGTTCTTCGCGGAGGAGCCGGTCGGCGCGCTGGCGTACCTGGAGGAGAGCCGGGGCGTCCGGTGAGCATCGGGTGATGCGAGCATGTCGGTCATGGCTACACATGTGATCACCGGGGCGGGCTCCGGCATCGGCGCGGCCGTCGCCCGCCGCCTCCACGCGCGCGGGGACGAACTCGTGCTGCACGCGCGCGACGCCGGCCGCGCGAAGGAACTCGCGGCCGAGTTCCCCGGGGCCCGGACCCTGGTCGGCGACCTGGCGGACCCGGACAAGCTCTCCTGGGCGTTCTCGCACCAGACCCTGCCGGACCGCGTCGACTCGCTCCTGCACATCGCGGGCGTGGTCGACCTCGGCCCGGTGGGCGAACTCACCCCGAAGTCCTGGCGCCACCAGCTGAACGTCAATCTGATCGCCCCCGCCGAACTGACCCGGCACTTCCTGCCGCAACTCCGCGTCGCCCAGGGCCACGTGGTGTTCGTCAACTCCGGCGCCGGTCTCAACGCGCACGCCGACTGGTCCGCGTACGCCGCCTCCAAGCACGGGCTGAAGGCCCTGGCGGACTCCCTGCGCCACGAGGAGCACGTGAACGGCGTCCGGGTCACCTCCGTGTACCCCGGCCGCACGGCGAGCCCCATGCAGGCCAAGGTCCACCAGCAGGAGGGCAAGGAGTACGACGCCGCGAGGTGGATCGACCCCGAGTCCGTCGCGACCACGATCCTGATGGCCCTCGACCTGCCGAAGGACGCGGAGGTCAACGACCTGACGGTGCGTCCGGGACGCTGACGTTCCGTGCGGACGGTCCTCCGGTGCCGGCACCTTCGGCGGCCACGCCCCGGAGCGTTACGTACGCTTCCGGGGTGAGTGAAAACAGCGAGTTCAGGTTCGGTGGCGCCACCGGGGTCGGGTCCATGCCGGGCGGTGACGCCCGGGAGGCCGCGAAGACCGTCACCGGGTCCTTCGAGGACTTCCCGTTCCTTGCGGAACTGCCCGCGCGGGGACCCGGCGCGGACATGATCGGGCGGACCGCGGGGCTGCTGGTCGAGCTGTACGCGCGCGTGGAGCCGAGCGGCTGGCGGATCGGGGACCGGCCCGGACGGGACACCAAGCGGGCCAGGTCCTGGCTCGGCGAGGACCTCGACGCCCTGGAGGAGTTCACCCAGGGGTACGAGGGGCCGCTCAAGGTGCAGGCCGTCGGCCCCTGGACCCTCGCCGCCGCCCTGGAGTTGAGGAACGGCGAGGCAGCGCTCTCCGACCCGGGCGCGTGCCGTGACCTCGCCGGGTCGCTCGCCGAGGGCCTGCGGCTCCATCTCGACGAGGTGCGGCGGCGCGTCCCCGGCGCCCGGCTCGTCCTCCAGCTCGACGAGCCGTCACTCGTCGCCGTGCTGCGCGGGCAGGTCAGGACGGCCAGCGGCTACCGCACCCACCGTGCTGTCGACCGGCAGGTCGTCGAGGCCACGCTCCGGGACGTCGTCGGGGTTCACGGCGACGGGCCCGTCGTGGTCCACTCGTGCGCACCGGACGTGCCCTTCGCGCTGCTGCGCCGGGCGGGCGCGGCGGCCGTCTCCTTCGACCTCTCGCTCCTCACCGAGCGTGACGACGAGGCGATCGGCGAGGCGGTGGAAGGGGGCACGCGGCTCTTCGCCGGTGTCGTGCCGAGCGCGGATGCCCCGTTGTCGGACCCTGCCGGTAGCGTCATGGGTGTCAGGACGCTGTGGCGCAGGCTGGGGCTGCGACCGGGACTTCTCGCGGAATCGGTCACGGTCACTCCGACGTGCGGGCTCGCGGGGGCTTCCCCCGACTTCGCGCGCAAGGCGCTCGCCCACTGCGTCCGGGCGGCGAGATCCCTCGCGGACAACCCTGAGTAACGGGAGGACATACGGTGGCCGGCGAAAAGCACGCAGAGACCGCCTCGGCTTCGGATCCGGTGCCCGCCGAGGCACGGGAGAAGCACGCGCAGCTCGCTGAGCAGATCGAGGAGCACCGCTTCCGGTACTACGTGAAGGACGCTCCCGTCGTCAGCGACGCGGAGTTCGACGAACTGCTGCGCTCCCTGGAGGCGCTGGAGGAGGAGTATCCCGAGCTGCGGACCCCGGACTCGCCGACCCAGAAGGTCGCCGGGGCGTACGCGACGGAGTTCACCTCCGTCGAGCACCGCCAGCGCATGCTCTCGCTCGACAACGCCTTCTCCGACCTGGAGCTCGCCGCATGGGCCGAGCGCGTCGGCAAGGACGTGGGCACCTCCGTCCACCACTTCCTGTGCGAGCTGAAGGTCGACGGCCTCGCGGTGAACCTCACGTACGAGCGCGGCCGGCTCACCCGCGCGGCGACCCGCGGCGACGGCCGCACCGGTGAGGACATCACCCCCAATGTGCGGACGATCACGGACATTCCGGACCGGCTGCACGGCGACCGCGTCCCCGACCTCGTGGAGATCCGCGGCGAGGTCTACTTCCCGATGGAGAAGTTCGAGGAGCTGAACGCCCGTCTGGTGAAGGCCGGCGACAAGCCCTTCGCCAACCCCCGCAACGCGGCGGCGGGTTCACTGCGCCAGAAGGACCCGCGCGTCACCGCGACCCGCCCGCTGCACATGGTGGTGCACGGCATCGGCGCGCTGCAGGGCTTCGAGGGCCTCACCCGGCTGTCCGAGGCGTACACGCTGCTGCACGAGTGGGGCCTGCCGACCACGCGGTACGCGAAGGTGGTCGACGACCTCGACGGCGTACGGGAGTTCATCGCGTACTACGGAGAGAACCGCCACTCCGTGGAGCACGAGATCGACGGCGTGGTCGTCAAGCTCGACGAGATCCCCCTCCAGGGGCGGCTGGGCTCCACCTCGCGTGCGCCGCGCTGGGCGATCGCCTGGAAGTACGCGCCCGAGGAGGTCAACACCAAGCTGATCAACATCCGCGTCGGCGTCGGCCGCACCGGCCGCGTCACGCCGTACGCGCAGGTCGAGCCGGTCACCGTCGCCGGCTCCGAGGTCGAGTTCGCCACCCTGCACAACCAGGACGTGGTGAAGGCCAAGGGCGTCCTCATCGGGGACACGGTGGTGCTGCGCAAGGCGGGCGACGTCATCCCGGAGATCCTCGGCCCGGTCGTCGACCTGCGCGACGGCAGCGAGCGCGAGTTCGTGATGCCCGCCGAGTGCCCCGAGTGCGGCACGCCGCTGCGGCCCATGAAGGAGGGCGACGTCGACCTGCGCTGCCCGAACGCCCGTAGCTGCCCGGCCCAGTTGCGCGAGCGGCTCTTCTATCTCGCGGGCCGCAAGGCCCTGGACATCGAGCACTTCGGATATGTCGCCGCGGCGGCCCTGACCAAGCCGCTGGAGCCGGCGCACCCGCCGCTGGCGGACGAGGGAGACCTCTTCGACCTCACCGTCGAGCAGCTGCTGCCCATCAAGGCGTACGTCCTCGACCAGGACAGTGGTCTGCCCAAGCGCGATCCGAAGACGGGCGAGGAGAAGATCGCCACGGTCTTCGCCAACCAGCAGGGCGAGCCGAAGAAGAACGCGCTGGCGATGCTGGACAACATCGCCGCCGCCAAGGAGCGCCCCCTCGCACGCGTACTGACCGGTCTGTCGATCCGTCATGTCGGGCCGGTGGCGGCCGAGGCGCTGGCGCGCGAGTTCCGTTCCATCGACCGGATCGAGCAGGCGACCGAGGAGGAGCTCGCCACCACCGAGGGCGTCGGGCCGATCATCGCGGCCTCGCTCAAGGAGTGGTTCGCCGAGGACTGGCACCGCGAGATGCTCCGCAAGTGGCGGGCCGCCGGGGTCCGGACGGAGGAGGAGGGCTCCGGCGAGGACGAGGGGCCGCGCCCGCTCGAAGGGCTCACCGTCGTCGTCACCGGCACGCTCGAACACCACACGCGGGACGGTGCCAAGGAGGCACTGCAGAGCAGGGGAGCGAAAGTGACCGGTTCCGTCTCCAAGAAGACGTCGTTCGTCGTGGTGGGTGACAATCCGGGTTCGAAGTACGACAAGGCGATGCAACTGAAGGTCCCCGTTCTGAACGAGGAGGGCTTCGCCGTCCTTCTGGAGCAAGGACCCGAGGCCGCGGCGGAAGTTGCGCTTCCGATCGAGGAGTAGCGGTTGAAGACCACCCGTTCGGCGCATATCAGATGCATACGGGTGGCCAGGTCGCATTCGGGCAACCGTCGACGACCGCTGCCCGTGGAAGCCTTCTGCGGCCTACTGTTGAGGTGTGCACCTGCCGTGCCCAGCTGCGGTCGGGGCATCCCCTGCTCATCACGAGTGCCGGGGAAGGTTTTCAGACGCGCCGTTGGCAGTCGTGGCCGGCAACGGACCGCGTGGCGTGGGCACCGCCGGCTGTGAGAGGGACGGGAATGGAACCGACCGAGAGCGCCGCCCCGGACTCACGGCTGCGCCTGCGCCGGATGACCGGCGCGTGGATGGCCGGACTCCGGACGGGGCGGACCGAGGAGCGCGCCGGGCAGCGCGACTTCGGACCCCTCATGGCACCCGCGGCACCCGGCGTCGGTCCGCTCGACGCGGGGCGCGGCGACGGCCTGCCCGGTCACGATTCCGAACGGCACATCTCGTGGCCCGCGCTGCCCGCGGCGGTCGTCGCGGCGGCGGGCTTCTTCCTCGGAGCCGGTTTCTACCGGGCGTTCAGCGACAACCACGCGCTCTTCCCGTGCGGCACCGTCGGCTGGGCGCTCGCCCTGCTCACCGGCGTCATCGTCGGCCATCTGGTCGCCCTCGGCCGGGCCCGGTGGTGGGGCGGCACCGGCTCCGGCGCCGCGCTCACCCTCGCGGTCCTGCTGCTGTACGGCTGGGTGCCCGCCGGCATGGTCAGCCTGACCGTCGTGGTCCTGGTCGGCGCCGCACGGCGCAACCGCTGGCGGCAGGGAGTCCTGCACGGCGCGGTCGACATCCTCGGCATCGGGGCGGGTGCGCTGGTCCTCGCCGTGTTCGGACGTTTCCCGAGCGTCGAGACGCCGTGGGACCCGAGGACCTGGACGCTCTACGCGGCGCCCGAAGTGGTGCTCGTCGCGGCCGCCTACCTCGCCGTCACCCGGGCCCTGCTCTGGTACCTGCATGCGCCGCGCACCGGCGGTCTGCCCACCGTCGCGCGCACCGCCCTGGTCAGACAGGGGCTCGTCGCCGTCGCGCTCCTCGGGATCGCGCCGCTGGTCTGCGTGGTCGCCGTCGCGCTGCCGATCCTGCTGCCGCTCTTCGCGATCCCGCTGATCGCCCTCGACTCCACGCTGTGGATCGCCCGTGCCCGGGCGGAGGAGCAACTGCGCGACCCGCTGACGGGGCTGCCCAACCGGCAGTGGCTGCTGGAGCGGACCTGGACGGCCCTGGACGACGCCGAGCGCATCGGTGCGCGTTCCGCCCTGATGCTGATCGACCTCGACCGTTTCCGGTCGGTGAACGACACGTTGGGGCATCTCGCGGGGGACCGGCTGCTCCTCCAG
The DNA here is from genome assembly GCF_000424945.1 of Streptomyces sp. 142MFCol3.1. Classification (NCBI taxonomy): domain Bacteria; kingdom Bacillati; phylum Actinomycetota; class Actinomycetes; order Kitasatosporales; family Streptomycetaceae; genus Streptomyces; species Streptomyces sp. 142MFCol3.1. Next base: position 28,503 of record NZ_AUKV01000045.1, on the reverse strand, counting down.
ATAGCGGACCGGCTGCGTCTGGCGCTGCCGCGCGGGGCGGAGGCCGCGCGGCTGGGCGGCGACGAGTTCGCGGTGTTACTGCCGGTCGCCGACTCCACGACGTCGGCCACCCGGGTCGCGCGCAACCTCGTTGCCGCGCTCGGCTCCCCGCTCGATCTCGACGGCCTCACCCTCGTGCTGGAGGCCAGCGCCGGCCTCGCCGTCTTCCCCGACCACGCGCTCGACGCGGAGGGGCTGCTGCGGCGGGCGGACGTCGCCATGTACCAGGCGAAGCGGGACCGCACGGGCGTCGAGGTGTACGAGTCCAAGCGCGACTCCAACACCCCGGACCGGCTCGGCCTGCTCGGCGACCTGCGCCGGGCCCTCGACGCCGGCGACGTCGAACTGCACTACCAGCCCAAGGTCCGCTTCAACGGCCAGGTGGCCGGACTGGAGGCACTGGTCCGCTGGGTGCACCCCGAGCGAGGGAGGGTTCCGCCGGACGAGTTCATCGCCATCGCCGAGTCCTCCGGACTGATGCCCCATCTCACCGAGTACGTGCTGGAGACGGCGCTCGGACAGGTCGCGCGGTGGCGGGCGCAGGGGCTGCACGTACCGGTCGCGGTGAACGTATCGCCGCGCGATGTGCACACCCCCGGCTTCGCCGGCGCGGTCGCCGCCCGGCTCGCCCGGCACGGCGTCCCGGCAGGAGCGCTCCAGCTGGAGATAACCGAGCACGTGCTCCTGGAGGACCCGCAGCGCGCCGCCGACACCCTCGCGGGGCTGACCGGCCACGGCGTGAAGATGTCGCTGGACGACTTCGGCACCGGATACTCCTCGCTCGTGCACCTCAGGCGCCTGCCGGTGAGCGAACTGAAGATCGACCGCTCCTTCGTGGCCCGGCTCGCGGTGGACGCCGAGGACGCGGAGATCGTGCGCTGCACGGTCGACCTGGCGCACTCGCTGGGCCTCCTCGTGGTCGCGGAAGGCGTCGAGGACGACGAGACCTGGGAGCGCCTGCGCGACCTCGGCTGCGACGCCGTACAGGGCTGGCTGGTCGCGGCCGCGATGCCCGCCGACGAGGCGACGGCCTGGCTGCGGGCCCGCGGCAGCCGCGGCTGGCAGCGCCCGAAGGCGGCCCTGCCGGCGTCCACCGCGGACGACCCGGGCCGGATCGTGTAAGCCCAGCCCTCGCCGACCCGCCCGTCCGGCCGAGCGGAGCCGGGCCGCGCGGCCCCGCCGACGGCACCCCGGCAGCGACCTGAGCGGCCCCGGCCGGAGACAGGTTCGGCAGCTCCGCCGACGGCGCCCCCGGCCACTTGAGCGGCCTCGGGCCGACTCCGGGCCGGGTGGCCGGGCCCGCGGCGACGGCGGTCGGTTCTGATGACCTCGGCGGGCCCGGCCGGGCGGCTCTGCCGATGCCGCCCGCGGCGATCCGAGCCGCCTCAGGTTGCCCCGGGCCGGTTGCTCCGTCCGCGTCGACCGCGGCGGGGAGCGGTCCCGGCGACGGTCCCGGCGACCTCCGCCGGGCCGCTCGGGGGCGGCTTCACCGACGGTGCCCGCGGCGTCGGGAGCGGCCTTCGGCAGCCGCGGGCCGGGTGGCCCCGGCCCGAGCGATCCCGGTCGGACCCGGTGACGTCGGCCCGCCCCGGACCGGCTCCTGGGGCCGCCGAGGATCGGCCCCAGGTCAGTCCGACGCGGTGAAGTGGGCGGTCAGCAGGGCCAGTCGGCGGTCGTGGGCGCCCTCCGGGAGGCGACCGCTGCGCATCAGGGTGGTCAGACCGTGCAGCCCGGCCCAGTACGTCTCCGTGAGCAGGCCGGGATCCTCGCCGTCGGCCGCGACGGGCTCGACGGCCTGGAGCAACTCGCCGAACGCCGCGTGCAGTGCCGAGGGCGCCTTTGGCGTGGCGAAAGGCAGGTCCACGGTGTGCGTGAACATCGCGTCGTACAGCGCGGGCCGCCGCCGCGCGAACGCCGTGTACGCCTCACCCACCGCCGCGAGGGCCGCCCGTGTCCCCCCGGCCGCCGTGCGCGCCTTCCGCAGCTCCTCCGCCATCTCGGCGAAGCCCTCCACGGCGACCGCCGCCATGATGGCGTCCTTGCCCTTGAAGTGGCTGTAGAGGACGGGCTGGCTGTATTCGATCTCGGCGGCCAGCCGCCGCGTGGTGACCGCCTCCCAGCCCTCGGCCTCCGCCAGTTCCCGTGCGGCCGTGACGATCAGCCGCTCTCGCTCCGCCCGCTCGCGCTCCCGGCGCGTCTGAATCGACATGACCAGAATTCTAGCACCGCTAGCGTTCATGTCGTCGCTCTGCTAGCTTCGCTCTTGACAATAGCGTTGCTAGCAAGGAGAGTCGGAATGACCGTCACCGCGTACACGCTCGCCGTCGTCCTCGACTTGTTCGTGCTGTTCATCGGGGCTCGATTCCTGTTCCAGCCGCGGGCCGCCGCCGCCGGCTACGGCGTCCCCGCCAAGCCCGACGGTGACGCGGCCTACCTCACGATCAAGGGCCTGAGGGACGCCGCCCTCGGCGTCATGGGCCTGGCCCTGCTGGCCTTCGCCGGTGCCCGGGCGGAGGCGTGGTTCATGCTCCTGGTCGCGATCGTGCCGCTCGGTGACACGCTGATAGTGCTGCGGCACGGCGGTACCAAGGCCGTCGCGTACGGCATCCACTTCGCCACCGCCGCCGTCGTCCTCGTCAGTGCCGGTCTGCTCTTCGCCGTCTGATCGCCTCCGACATCCACAGGGAGCCCCGACATGTCGCTGATCGTTCCGACGTTCGACTCGACCGTGATCGTCCGCGAGGCGGAGGCCGAAGTGGTGGGCCGGGCGCCCACCACCGTGCGGCTGCTGGCCGACAGCAGCGCCACGGGCGGGGCGCTGTCCACCCAGCGCGTCACCCTCACGAGCGGCGCCGACGGCGCCCACCCCCACTGGCACGCCAAGTCCGCGGAGATGTTCTTCGTCCTCGACGGCCGCGCCGAACTCCTGTCGGGCGAGGAGGTCGTCGCCGCCGAACGCGGCGACCTGGTCGTCGTCCCGCCGGGCGTACCGCACGCCTTCGCCGCCGCGCCCGGAGCCGACGCCGACCTCCTCGTCGTGATCACCCCGGGTGTGGAGCGCTTCGAGTACTTCCGCCACCTGGGGCGCGTGGCCCTCCAGGAGGCCGCCCCGGAGAGTCTGCTGGACGTGCAGGAGCTCTACGACAACCACTTTCTGCGCAGCCGGGCATGGGACGGCCGCCGCTGAGGGGACCCGGCAGGGGAAACCGTTTCACGGGCACCGGGCCCGGCACCCTAGGATTGGCCCCAAACCACACACACTCACCCCAGAGGAACGCTGCATGCCTGGCATCACGCGCGAGGAGGTCGCCCACCTCGCCCGGCTGGCGCGTCTGGAGCTGAAGCCCGAAGAGCTCGATCACTTCGCGGGACAGCTGGACGACATCATCGGCGCGGTCGCCCGCGTCAGTGAGGTCGCCGACCAAGACGTACCGCCGACCTCTCATCCGCTGCCGCTGACGAACGTCATGCGCGCGGACGAGGTCCGTCCGTCGCTCACCCCCGAGCAGGCGCTGTCCGGCGCCCCGGCCCAGGAGCAGCAGCGTTTCAAGGTGCCGCAGATCCTGGGGGAGGACTAATCACCATGACGGACACCAACGTCAACATCATCAAGCTCACCGCGGCCGAGATCGCCGAGAAGATCGCGGCCGGCGAGCTCACCGCCGTCGAGGTCACCGAGGCCCACCTGGCGCGCATCGAGGCCGTCGACGAGAAGGTGCACGCCTTCCTGCACGTCGATCGCGAGGGCGCCCTCGCCCAGGCTCGTGCAGTCGACGCGAAGCGGGAGCGCGGCGAGGAGCTCGGCCCGCTGGCCGGCGTACCGCTCGCGCTCAAGGACATCTTCACCACCGAGGGTGTTCCGACGACCGTCGGTTCGAAGATCCTCGAAGGCTGGATCCCGCCGTACGACGCGACGCTCACCAAGCGGCTGAAGGCCGCCGACGTCGTCATCCTCGGCAAGACCAACATGGACGAGTTCGCCATGGGGTCGTCGACCGAGAACAGCGCCTACGGGCCGACCGGCAACCCCTGGGACCTCACCAAGATCCCCGGCGGCTCCGGCGGCGGCTCCTCCGCAGCCCTCGCCTCCTTCCAGTCGCCCCTGGCGATCGGCACGGACACCGGCGGCTCCATCCGCCAGCCCGCGGCCGTCACCGGCACGGTCGGCGTCAAGCCGACCTACGGCGCCGTCTCCCGCTTCGGCATGGTGGCGTTCTCGTCCTCCCTCGACCAGGGGGGTCCCTGCGCCCGCACGGTCCTGGACGCGGCCCTCCTGCACGAGGTCATCGCCGGGCACGACCCGCTCGACTCGACCTCCATCGACGCGCCGGTCCCGCCGGTCGTCGAGGCCGCCCGCAACGGCAGCGTGGCGGGCATGCGCGTCGGCGTCGTCAAGCAGTTCCGCGGCGAGGGCTACCAGGCCGGCGTCATCCAGCGGTTCGACGAGTCCGTCGAGCTGCTCAAGGAGCTGGGCGCGGAGATCGTCGAGCTGGACTGCCCGTCCTTCGACCTCGCTCTTTCGGCGTACTACCTGATCGCCCCGTCCGAGTGCTCGTCCAACCTCGCCCGCTTCGACGGTCTGCGCTACGGCCTCCGTACGGGCGACGACGGCACCCGCTCGGCCGAGGACGTCACCGCCCTCACCCGCGAGGCCGGCTTCGGTGCCGAGGTCAAGCGCCGCGTCATGCTCGGCACGTACGCGCTCAGCTCCGGCTACTACGACGCGTACTACGGCAGTGCCCAGAAGGTCCGCACGCTCATCACGCGCGACTTCGAGAAGGCCTTCGAGCAGGTCGACGTCATCGTCTCGCCGACCACGCCGACCACCGCCTTCGCGATCGGCGAGCGTGCCGACGACCCGATGGCGATGTACCTGGCGGACCTCTGCACCATCCCGACCAACCTGGCGGGCAACGCCGCCATGTCGCTGCCCTGCGGTCTCGCGCCGGAGGACAACCTGCCCGTCGGTCTCCAGATCATCGCTCCGGCGCTGAAGGACGACCGGCTGTACAAGGTCGGCGCCGCCGTCGAGGCCGCCTTCGTGGAAAAGTGGGGGCACCCGCTGATCGAGGAGGCTCCGTCGCTGTGAGTGCACTGAACAAGGCCAAGGGCTTCAAGAAGTCGAAGTCCGGCACGTATCTGTCGATGGCCGGGACCGCGTTCGGCGCGTTCGGGGTCGCCAAGCAGATCAAGAAGGCCCGCGCCGAGCACGACACGCTGCGGCTCATCGACGCCACGGTGTCCGCCGTCGCGATCGCCACCGGTCTCGCCATCCTGTACCGCGAGCTGAAGCGGCTGGGCGACGACGACGTCCTGCTGGGCTGAGAGGGAAGTTTCACCGTGACCACCACGACCGACCTGGTGTCGTACGAGGACGCGCTGGCGTCGTACGACCCCGTCATGGGCCTCGAGGTCCATGTCGAACTCGGCACCAAGACCAAGATGTTCTGCGGGTGCTCGACCGAGCTGGGCGCCGAGCCCAACTCGCAGACCTGCCCGACCTGCCTCGGCATGCCCGGCGCACTCCCGGTCGTCAACGCGACCGGAGTCGAGTCCGCCGTCAAGATCGGCCTCGCGCTGCACTGCGAGATCGCCGAGTGGTGCCGCTTCGCCCGGAAGAACTACTTCTATCCGGACATGCCGAAGAACTTCCAGACCTCCCAGTACGACGAGCCGATCGCCTTCAACGGCTACCTCGACGTGCAGTTGGAGGACGGCGAGGTCTTCCGCGTGGAGATCGAGCGCGCCCACATGGAGGAGGACACCGGCAAGTCGACGCACGTCGGCGGCGCCACCGGCCGCATCCACGGCGCCTCGCACTCCCTGCTCGACTACAACCGTGCGGGCATCCCCCTCATCGAGATCGTCACCAAGCCGATCGAGGGCGCGGGCGAGCGGGCTCCCGAGGTCGCCAAGGCCTACGTCGCCGAACTGCGCGAGCTCATCCGGGCGCTCGGTGTGTCGGAGGCCCGCATGGAGATGGGGCAGATGCGCTGCGACGTGAACCTGTCGCTGCGTCCGCACGGCCGCGAGAAGTTCGGCACGCGCTCCGAGACGAAGAACGTGAACTCGCTGCGCTCCGTGGAGCGTGCCGCCCGCTTCGAGATCCAGCGCCACGCCGCGGTGCTGAACTCCGGCGGCACGATCATCCAGGAGACCCGCCACTTCCACGAGGACACCGGGTCCACGACCTCGGGCCGCGTGAAGGAGGAGGCCGAGGACTACCGGTACTTCCCGGAGCCCGACCTCGTCCCCGTCGCCCCGTCCCGTGAGTGGGTCGAGGAACTGCGCGCCGGTCTGCCCGAGCAGCCGCTGGCCCGCCGCAACCGGCTGCGCGAGGAGTGGGGCATCAGCGCCCACGACATGCAGTCGATCCTCAACGCCGGTGCCATCGACCCGATCGTCGCCACGATCGAGGCCGGTGCCGACGCCACGTCCGCCCGCAAGTGGTGGATGGGTGAACTGGCCCGCAGCGCTAACGAGTCGGGCAAGGCCCTGGAGGACCTGCCGATCACCCCGGCGCAGGTCGCCCGCGTGACCGCCCTGGTCACCGAGGGCTCCCTCAACGACAAGCTGGCCCGCCAGGTCATCGAGGGCGTGCTCGCCGGCGAGGGCGAGCCCGACGAGGTCGTCGAGAAGCGCGGCCTGAAGGTCGTCTCGGACGAGGGCGCGCTCACCACCGCCGTCGACGAGGCCATCGCCGGGAACCCGGGCATCGCCGACAAGATCCGTGGCGGCAAGGTCCAGGCCGCGGGCGCGCTCGTCGGCGCGGTCATGAAGGCCACGCGCGGCCAGGCCGACGCGGCCCGCGTCAAGGAGCTCATCCTGGAGAAGCTGGGCGTCAGCGAGGGCTGAGCCCGTCCTTTTCAGAACCCCAGGGGGGTGCATCGGTTCCGATGCACCCCCCTGGGCATGCGCGCACCTTCTCAGGGACACGCGCTACGCTCCCGCGCCATGAGCGGAAGCAGTGACTCCGAGATACATGACGTGGAGCCCGGAGACGTCGAGGACCCGGCGTACGAGGTGCGGCGGGCCCGCTGGACGGCGGTCTGCGCCGGAGCGCTGTTGACCGTCGCAGGGCTGGCCGCCTCGGCGCTGCGCTCCACCGGCTCCGCGCCCGCGCTCATACCGGTCTCGTACGCCTCGGGTGCCGCTCTGTGCGCGATCGCCTCGGTTCTCGGTTCTCGTGGTCGCACGCGGCGGGCGTTGTGGCTGATGGTCGCCGGGGTGATGGTCATGGCCGTGGGAGACCAGTTCGACTGAGCGACGCCTCGCGGGGTGACAGAGGTGGCTCGCCCTCTCGTGAGGAGCCCCGCGAACGGGGCGGACGATCACTACCGGCTGCAAGGGCCGGGCACCTCGCCGAGGTCGTCGGCGTGGCGCATCAGCATCGAGCCGCCCGAGTGCCGCGCCGCCCATGAGAGGCTGGTCCAGGTGGTGGAGGCCGACGTGGCGGACGTACTGGAGAAGGAGCGGCAGCGGGATGTACGCGATATCCCTGGGTGACGACGGAGCGGAGCTGCGGCCCCTGGAGCCCTGGCACGCCGAGGAGTTCTTCACGCACATGGAGCGTGGCCGCGACTACATCGGCCGCCATGTGTCGCTCCCGGACCACGTGACGGACCTCGACTCCGCGCGGAACTACCTCCAGCTGTACGCGGACAAGCGCGCCGCCGACAGCGGCAGCCTGCACGGGATCTGGCTGGACGGAAAACTCGTCGGCGGACTGCTCTTCCGGATCTTCGACACCGCCATGGGCACCTGCGAGGCCGGCTGCTGGCTGGAGCCCGCCGCGGCCGGCCGCGGACTCGTCACCCGCGGCATGCGCATCCTCATCGACTGGGCCGTCGACGAGCGCGGCATGCACCGCGTGGAGTGGATCGCCCCGAGCGCGAACACCCCCAGCCTGAACGTCGCCCGGCGGCTCGGCATGACCCGGGACGGCGTACTGCGACAGAGCTACGTCTACCGCGACGCGCGCCACGACATGGAGGTCTGGTCCGTCCTCGCGCCGGAATGGCGTGCCGCACGCGCGCGTGCCGCTCACGACGATCGTTAAGAGACTTCTCAGACAGCGTCCGTACGGTGCGGGGCATGGGTACCAAGACAGTTGACGAAGCCGGGACCGACACCGGCACAGGGGCCACGAGCGACGAGAAGACCGTGGACGTCACCAAGGAGGACGTCGCCGAGGCGGACGACAGCGTCATCGACGAGGCGACGCCGACCGGGGCCGGCACCGGCGACACGGCCGAGGCAGGCGACACCACCGGCGACGACACGACCGGGGACGACGTCCCGGGCGACGGCGAGGGAGCCACCGGCGTGGGCCAGGGCGCGGCAGCCGTCGTGTCCGCCGGGCTCGGCGTGGTCTCGCTCACCGGCAGCTGGGTCGCCACCGTCGCCGCCGCCCGCGAGACGCTCGTCGGCCAGCTCCAGACCTCCTCCTCCGCCAGCGTCGCCAAGCAGGTCAAAGAGGTCTACGGCGACGCCTGGGCGGCGACCGCCCTGGTGGGCGGCCTGTTCGCGCTGGCCGCACTGATCGTCGGTGTCGTCGTGCTCGCCCGCCCCGCCTTCGGTGCGCCCGGCAGGCCGCAGGCCGCCTGGATCAAGTCGGTCGCCTGGGCGGGCGTCTCGCTCGGCGTCATCGGCCTCGTGCTCGCGGTGGCCAAGTACTCCGACATCCTGCTCGGACTGCCCTCCACCGGCTGACGCACTCCGTCCGTCCCGTACGTCTGAGGGGCCTTAGGGCCGGCGCCGGTCATCCGCGTCCGTCCTAAGGCCCCTCACGCGCGCAAGATGCGGAACTCTCCCGATGTGGCGCACCCCCCTGGGAGACGAAGGTTGAGGCATCGCGAACAAGCGAGACCGAAACCGGCTCTTCACGAGGGACACGAGATGTTCGAGTACGAGCTTCACCAGATCCGTTCCGCAGAGCTCATCCGCGAGGCCGAGAACCACCGGCTCGTCCGTGAGGCGCGCCGCGTCCGCCGGGCCGGCCGCGACGCCGCCGCGCGTGAGGCAGGACGCAACGAGAACGAGGGACATAGCAACCACCCCCGCAGGCACCGGTTCGCACGCGTCGCGTGAACGCCGGGGCACGGGCGGGCGGCCGTACCGGGGGCGGCCGCCCGCCGCGGAACACGACAGGGAACCTCCCCGGCGAGGCGCCGACCGAGAAGGTCGGCGCCTTCGTCCGTACGGCCCCCGCCACAGGCGCCGGCGCCGCGGACGCCGTCGCGATATCCGGTGCCGCACTGTCGGACCCCTGTGCGATGCTCGGGCCTGTGGAGACCAGGTCCGTCAGCCCGGTGTTCGTCGGACGCACCGACGAGATGGGGGAGTTGAACGACGCGCTCGCCCGCGCCGCCGCGGGCGAGCCGCAGGCGCTGCTGCTCGGCGGCGAGGCGGGTGTCGGAAAGACCCGCCTGCTGGAGGAGTTCGCCGCGGCGGCCACGCGCGCAGGCGCCGTCTTCGCCTGCGGCGGCTGCGTGGAGATCGGCGCCGACGGTCTCCCCTTCGCGCCGTTCTCCACCGCCCTGCGCGCCCTGCGCCGGCAGCTCCCCGACGAGCTCGCGGCCGCGGCGGCCGGACAGGAGGAGGAACTGGCCCGGCTCCTGCCGGAGCTCGGCGAGACCTCCGGCCGCCGGTACGAAGAGGAGGGCATGGCCCGCCTGTTCGAACTCACCGCTCGTCTCCTGGAGCGTGTCGCAGCCGACCGCACCGTCGTCGTCGCCCTCGAAGACCTGCACTGGGCCGACGCCTCCACCCGTCACCTCCTCGCCTACCTCTTCCGCACGCTGCGCAGCGGCCGTCTCGTCGTCGTCGCCAGCTATCGTGCCGACGACATCCACCGCCGCCACCCACTGCGCCCCCTCCTCGCCGAACTGGACCGGTTGCGCACCGTCCGCCGCATCGAACTGAGCCGCCTCAGCCGCGCCGAGGTCGGCCGCCAAATCGCCGGGATCCTCGCCCACGAACCCGACCCGGCCCAGGTCGACGACATCTTCGGCCGCTCCGACGGCAACGCCTTCTTCGTCGAGGAACTCGCCGTCGCCGCGCACGAGGGCTGTCCCACCGGGCTCACGGACTCCCTGCGCGACCTGCTCCTCGTCCGGGTCGAGGGCCTGCCCGAAAGCGCCCAGCGCGTCACCCGGATCGTCGCCGAGGGCGGCTCCACCGTCGAGTACCCGCTGCTCGCCGCCGTGGCAGGGCTCGCCGAGGACGACCTCATCGAGGCACTGCGCGCCTGCGTGGGCGCCAACATCCTGCTCGCCTCACCCGGCGGCGACGGCTACCGCTTCCGCCACTCCCTGGTCCGCGAGGCCGTCAGCGACGACCTGCTGCCCGGCGAGCGTTCCCGCTTCAACCGCCGGTACGCCGAGGCCCTGGAGGCCGACCCGGCGCTCGTACCGGCCGACGAGCGCGTCACCCGCCTGGCCAGCTACTGGTACCACGCCCACGACGCGGCCAAGGCCCTCCCCGCCGTCCTCGACGCCTCCGTCCAGGCCCGCCGCCGCCACGCCCCCTCCGAGCAACTGCGGCTCCTGGAGCGGGCCATGGAGCTGTGGGACGTCACCCCGGACACCGTCCGCGCCGAACTGCGGCCCGTCGACTACGTGGAGGTCTACCCGCCCTGCGGCTGCGACCCCGCCACCACACCCCTGCGCTACCTCGACCTGATGGCCGAGGCCGCCGTCGCGGGCCGGCTCTGCGGGGAGCGCGAGCGCGCCCTGAAGATCACCAAGCGCGCGCTGCACCTCCTGGAGGACGAGGCCGCACCGTCCCCGAACTCCCAGCCGGGCACGGCCAAGGGAGACCCCCTGCGCGCCGCCTGGTTCTGGATCCAGCGCTCCCGCCTCATCCAGGCACAGGCCCGCGGCGACGGCTGGACGGAACTCGCCACCGCCCAGGACCTGGTCCGCGGCCTCCCGCCGTCCGAGGTGCACGCCGAGGTCCTGTCGAACGTCGCCGCCTGGAGCATGCTCCACGAGCCGGGCCCCGGCGCCGTCTTTGCCGCCGAGCGCGCCGTGGAGTACGCGCGCATGGTGGGCGCCCGCGACATCGAGCTGAACGCGCGGCTCACCCTCGGCGGACTCATGGTCGACTCGGGCGACGTCGAGGCGGGGCTCGAGGAGCTGTACGAGGTCAGGGAGCAGGTGGTCCGGCAGGACGTCTTCCTCGTGATGGGCCGCGTGCACATCAACCTGCCCTCCCACCTGGAGTCGGTCGGCCGCTCCCGGGAAGCCGTCCGGATCCTCCGCGAGGGCGCCGAACTCGCGCGGAAGCACGGGCTGCTGGACACCGAGGCCTGGATCTGGGGGAACCTCTCCGAGTCGCTCGGCTCCCTCGGTCACTGGGACGAGGCCACCGAAGCGGCACGGAACGCGCTGGGCATCGGGCTCAGCGGCAAGCCGTCCGGCGTCGGCGCCTCCCGGCTCGCACCCCTCGCCCTCGCCCGCGGGGACCTCGCCGAGGCCGGACGCCAACTGGCGGCCGCCGGCAACCACTTCGGGACCCATGACATCCAGCCGCAGCACGCCCTGCCACTGCTGCGCACCACCCTCGGCGTCGCCGCGGCGAAGGGCCGTCTCCTCGACGCCCGCGCCGTCCTGGAACAGGCCCTGGACTGCGGCTTCCCGCCCGGCACCCAGCGTTACGCCTGGCCGCTGTTGCTCGCCGCCGCCACCGCGGAGGCGGACGCCAGGGGGCTGCCCCTCGCCGAAGCGGGCCGCGCCGACACCGTGGAACGCGTCCGCACCATGGCGAAGCGGCTGGCCACGGGCGCGCCCGTGTGGCTCGCCCACGAGGCCTGGGTGCGCGCCGAACTCCGGCGCGCCGAAGGGATCACCGCCCCGGACGACTGGTCCGAGGTCGTCACCGCCTTCGAAGTCCTGGAGCGCCCCTACGACCTCGCCCGGGTCCGGTACCGCCTCGCCGAGGCCCTCCTGGTCTCGGGCGCCGAGGAGGACGACCGCGCCCGCGCCACCGAACTGCTGCGGCTGGCCGGGGCGGCGGCCGATCACCTCGGCGCGCGTCCGCTCGCCGACGCCGTCGCACTGCTCGCCCAGCGGGCCCGGCTGACCCTGACCGCCGCCCCCGCACCGGACGCTTCAGCCCCCAAGGACCCGGCGCTGGCGCTCGGCCTCACCAGCCGCGAGCGCGACGTGCTGCGCCTCGTGGCCGCCGGCCGCAGCAACCGGCAGATCGCCGAGGAGCTGTTCATCTCCCCGAAGACGGCCAGCGTCCATGTCTCGAACATTCTGGCCAAGCTGGACGTCTCAGGGCGGGGGGAGGCCGCTGCGCTCGCACACCGGCTGCGGCTCTTTCCCCCACAGGCCCCGGCCGCCAGGGCGACGGGCTGAGAGCTACCTTTGATCTCGGCCGGTGCTCCTCCCTTCAGCGCGGGGGTGAAGGCCATGTCGGAACTGCTCCGACAGCGCTGTTCGCACGGGTCCGCAGTGGTGTCATCGGGCCCCGGGCGCTGCCCCTAGCTCACCTTCAGCTCCAGGATCTTGTCGTCCCCCTTGGCGGGGCTGCCGCGGCCGTCTGTCTCACTCGTCGTCAGCCAGAGCTTGTCGCCACCGGCGGAGACGACCGTCCGCAGGCGGCCGTACTCGCCCTTGAGGAAGGACTCGGGGGCCGCCGACGCCTTCGTGCCGCTCAGGGGGATGCGCCAGAGCCTCTCTCCCTTGAGACCCGCCATCCAGATGGAACCCTCGGCGTAGGCGATGCCGCTGGGGGAGGCGTCGTCGGTGTGCCACTGGGCGACCGGGTCGTGGTACTTGGCATCGCCGCCGCGGCCCTCGACGACCGGCCATCCGTAATTGTCGCCGGGCTTGATCTGGTTCAGCTCGTCCCAGGTGTCCTGGCCGAACTCGGAGGCCCACAGCCGCTGTTTGTCGTCCCAGGCCAGCCCCTGCACATTGCGGTGGCCGTACGAATAGACGACGGAGTCGCCGAAGGGATCGCCCGGCGCGGGATCGCCGTCCGGGGTCATCCGCAGGATCTTGCCGCCCAGCGCCTTCTTGTCCTGGGCCTGCCCGCGGTCACCGGTCTCGCCCGCGCCGGCGTACAGCATCTTGTCCGGGCCGAACGCGATCCGGCCGCCGTTGTGGATCACCCCCTTGGGGATGCCCTTGAAGACGGTGTCCGGAGCACCGAGCTGCTCACCCGGCGGCTTCTTCGCGTCGTACAGCATGCGGACGATGCGGTTGTCCGAGGCGGTGGTGAAGTACGCGTAGACCATGTGGTCCGAGGCGTAGTCCGGGGAGAGGGCGATGCCCAGGAGGCCGCCCTCGCCCGCGGGCGCGACTCCCGGCACCTCGCCGAGCTCCGTCTTCCGGCCGGTCTTCTCGTCCACCCGGACGATCGTCCCCTCGTCCCGCGAGGACACCAGGAGCCCGCCCTCCGGCAGCGGCGCCAGACCCCAGGGCGTCTTCAGGCCCTCGGCGACCGTCCGCACCACCTTCACCGAACCCTTCGCCGGGGGTGACTCCTCGGTGGGACTCCCGGAGGGCGACGACGCAGGCGTCGAACTCCCGAGGCCCGGGAACGCGCTCTTCCCGTCGTCCGGCGCGCCCCCGTCCCCGGAGGAACAGCCGGCCGTCACCAGAAGCGCTGCCGCGGCCAACACGGCCGTCACCACTCGTCCTTGCACGATCAAGGTCCCTTCGACGCGGCGGTCCTACTGTTCATACACCGCCGGTGCCGCGCAGGTTCCCGATCACCGAAGCCCGAGGCGGACAGCCCCGCCGCGGGCGGGCTCAGTCCCACGATCCCCGCGCCCCCGGCAGCGCCGCCACCTCGGCGAGGTCCGCCGCCGTCAGCCGCAGTCCGGCCGCCCGCGCGTTCTCGGTGACCCAGCGCTCCTGCTTGGTCCCCGGCACCGGAACCACCTGCGGCCCCTGTGCCAGCACCCACGCGAGCGCCACCTGCGCGGGCGTCACCTCGTCCCCGTGCCGCCGGGCGATCCGCCGCAGCCCCGCCACGATCGGCTGGTTCGCCGCCATCATCTCCGCGGTGAAACGGGGGTGGCGGGCGCGCACGTCGTCGGGCTCGAAACCCTCGCCGGGGGTCAGCGTGCCGGTCAGGAAACCGTTGCCGAGCGGCATCGCCGACAGGAAGCCGACCCCGCGCGCCGCGCACCACGGCAGCAGCGCGTCCAGCGCCTCCGTCGACCACACCGACAGCTCGGCCTCGACCGCGCTGACCGGGAAGACCTGCTGCACCCGCTCCAGCTGCCGGATCGTCCCGTCGTGCAGCCGCGTCCCCGAGCGGCGGCCGGACCGGGCGCCCACCGCACACAGGCCGAGCGAGCGGACCTTGCCCGCGGTGACCAGGTCTGCCATCGCGCCCCAGGTCTCCTCGACCGGGACCTCCGGGTCCGCGCGATGCAGCTGATAGAGGTCGATCACGTCCGTCTGGAGCCGGCGCAGCGACGCGTCGCACGCCCGTCTCACGTAGCCGGGGCGGCCGTTGGCCACGATGTGCTGCTCGCCGACCAGCAGACCGACCTTGGTCGACACGAAGGCGTCGGAGCGCCGCTCCTTCAGCACCCGTCCCACCAGGAGCTCATTGGTGAACGGGCCGTACATGTCGGCCGTGTCGAGCAGCGTCGAGCCCTGGTCGAGCGCCGTGTGCACCGCGCGCAGCGACTCCTCGCCGCGCTGGCGCGAAGCGGTGTACGCCCAGCTCATCGGCATGCACCCGAGCCCGACCGCGCCCACCTCGAGCGCCGCCGCCCCGATCGTCCTGCGCTCCACCTGGCCGTGATCCTCCCCTTGCTGGCACCCCAACCTAACCTCTGTGCCTGCGGGTCCCTGGCATAGCCTCCTGACCATGACTCCCGATGTGTGGCTCCCGATTCGCGCCGACGAGATCGAAGGCCTCCCCGAAGGCCTGAACTATCGCTTCTGGGACGGCGGCCAGGACTTCCCCGCGGACCCGGCCGGGTGCGCGTTCTACGTCGTCCCCTACATGAAGCCGCCCGCGGTCTCGCAGCGGCCGATGCCAGGGATGACGTCGGTCCAGGTCGTGCAGACGCTCTCCGCCGGTGTCGACCACGTCCTGCCGAGCCTCGGGCACCTGCGTCCGGGAGTACAGCTGTGCAACGCGCGCGGTGTGCACGAGGCGAGCACGGCGGAGCTCACCCTCGCCCTGATCCTCGCCTCACTGCGCGGCATCCCCGACTTCGTGCGCGGCCAGGACAAAGGGGAGTGGCGCTCGGGCTTCCGTCCCGCGCTCGCCGACAAGTCCGTGCTGATCGTGGGCTACGGGTCCATCGGGGCCGCCATCGAGGACCGGCTCGCGCCCTTCGAGGTGGCGCGGGTGGCGCGCGTCGCGCGCTCCGAGCGCACCATGGCGCGCGGTCTGGTGCATCCACTCACGGAACTTCCCGCCCTGCTGCCCGAGGCCGACGTCGTGGTGCTGTCCACGCCCCTCACCGAGGACACAAGAGGCCTGGTGGACGCCGAGTTCCTGTCCCGGATGAAGGACGGCGCGCTCCTCGTGAACGTCGCGCGCGGCCCCGTCGTCGACACCAAGGCCCTGCTCGCCGAGTTGGAGAGTGGCCGGCTCACCGCGGCCCTCGACGTCACCGATCCCGAGCCGCTGCCGCAGGGACACCCCTTGTGGCACGCGCCCGGCGTGCTCATCAGCCCCCACGTCGGCGGTCCCACTTCGGCGTTCATGCCGCGCGCCAAGCGGCTCCTGGCGGACCAGTTGAACCGTTTCGTGAACCGGGAGCCGCTGCGGAACGTGGTCCTTACCACCGGCGCTTAGGTCACGTCCCGTTCGCACACCGTCCGCTTCGAGCACCCTCCGCAGTTCCCCGAACGCGGGCAGTTGCGACATCCGTGCTGGTCGTCACGGAGCGTAGAGGAACTATGTCCCTGAGTGACGAGACTGGTGTATCGTCCCGACAGGGGCTGCGCCGCGCACCGTTCGGCGCCGGGGTTGAACATTCGGACTGCGAGGGGGGCGACGGGCGATGCACGGCCTATGGACCAACGATCCGACGCGGCGGAGCCGCCGACGACGGCCCTTGCGCGCGGCCACGCGCAGACGCGGCCACGCCGGGTACGGCGGCCACGGTCATGGTGGCCATCACCACCGCAGGCACGGCGGCCGCCGGAGGCACGCGCACCCGGCCCACGGCGACCAGCGGGACTCCGCAGCGCCGACCGGGTGGCCCCGGTGAGCTCGCCAGGAGCACTGCTGACCCGCCGGCCGGTGTTCGGCGGTGGGACGGGTCTGTACTCACAACTCGCACTGGCCCTCGTGTGCGCGGGATACGCCGTCGGTTCCGCGCTCGGCTGGGGCTCCGCTGGACTTGCGCTGATCATGGGCGACTTCGGGCTGAGCGCCGCGGCGGGCACCGCGGCCGTCTCCTGCTTCCGCTACGCCCGTAGCCGGCACAGCCGTTTTCGACCGGCGTGGCTGCTGTTCGCGCTCTCCTCCGCCATGGCATCGCTCGGGAACCTGGTCTGGGGGTGGTACGAGGTGCTCCTCGACCGCCCCGTTCCCAGCCCGAGCTATGCCGACCTGTTCTTCCTGTGCTTCGCGCCACCCGCCATCGTAGGACTGCTCGTGCTCGCCAAGAGGCCCGTCACCAAGGCGGGTTGGGTGTGCCTCGCGCTGGACGCCTGGCTGATCGGCGGCTCGCTGCTCACGCTGTCGTGGAGCCTCGCGCTCGCCCAGGCCGCGAAGTTCGACGGCCCGAGCGTCGCCCACGCCGCGCTGTCCCTCGCGTACCCGCTGCTGGACATCGCGCTGGTCAGCATGGTGCTCGCGCTGCACTTCAGGCGTTCGTCGGTGAACCGCTCCGCGGTGAACACGGCGATCGGGGCGCTCGCCCTGACCGTGATGTGCGACGCCCTGTTCACCTCGCCGCTCCTGCACAACAGCTATCACTCGGGCCAGCTCCTCGACGCGGGCTGGTTCGCCGGCTCACTGCTCCTCGCGTACGCGCCCTGGGTCGGCACCCGGCACGGACAGCCGGACGCCGACGACCACCCCGCGGAAGGGCGCGCGCGCGTGGTCCACGAGCACATTCCAGGGCAGCGCCAGGGAGAGCGCGCCGGGCAGCGGGCGGACCACGCATCCCGCGGATTCCAGGGCCCGGAAGGGCACGACGGACCACAGGGGCACGACGGACCACAGCCGTCACAGCCCGACGGGCAGCAAGAGGGGCACGTGCACGTGAACCCCCAGGACGGAGGCCACGGCCGGTATCCGGTCTCACGCCCGATCGCCGGCTCGCTGGCCGCCCTCACGCCCTACCTGGCCGCCGCCGTCTGCACCCTGGGCATCCTCTACAACGTCCTCAACGGCCACAACGTGGACCGCGTGGTCCTGATCACCGCGGGCCTCGTCGTGCTGGCCCTCGTGGTGCGCCAGGGCATCATGCTGCTCGACAACATCACCCTCACCCAGGAGCTGGCCCAGAAGGAGAACCACTTCCGCTCCCTGGTGCAGGGCTCCAGCGACGTCATCATGATCGCCGCGCCCAACGGCGTCCTGCGGTACGTCAGCCCGGCCGCCGCCGGAGTCTACGGACGCGACGCCGACGATCTCGTCGGCTCCGAGCTCGCCGCACTCATCCACCCCGAAGACCTCGGCTGCGTAGTTCACGAAGTACGACGTTTCCTCGCGGCCAGCCACACCGAGGAACCCACCACCCGGATCGAGTGCCGTTTCCGGTCCGGCGACGGCGGCTGGCTCAATGTGGAGTCCACGGTCAACCGCCACCACGGCGGCCTCATCTTCAACAGCCGCGACGTCACCGAACGGGTCCGCCTCCAGGCGCAGCTGCAGCACAACGCCGAGCACGACCCGCTCACCGACCTGCCCAACCGCGCGCTGTTCACCCGGCGCGTCCAGCAGGCGCTGTCCGGCCGCCGCTCCTCCGACCGCGGCACGGCCGTCCTCTTCATCGACCTCGACGGCTTCAAAGCGGTCAACGACACCATCGGGCACCAGGCCGGCGACGAACTCCTCGTCCAGGCCGCCCGCAGACTCCAGGGCTCGGTACGGCAGGGCGACACCGCCGCCCGCCTGGGCGGCGACGAGTTCGCGGCTCTGATCGTCGGCGACGGCAACCGCGACCGCAGCGCCCGCGAACACCACATCATGGAGCTCGCCGACCGGCTACGGGTCACCCTCTCCCAGCCCTACTCCATCGACGGCAACGATGTCCGGGTGGCCGCGTCCATCGGTGTCGCCTTCGCCGAGCCGGGCCTGGGCGCCGGAGAGCTCCAGCGCAACGCCGACCTGGCCATGTACCGCGCCAAGGCGGCGGGCAAGGGACGCGTCGAGCTGTACGCGCCGCAGATGCAGCAGGACGTCGTACGCAAGGCGGAGCTGGCGACCCGGCTGCGGTCGGCTCTGCAGGACGGCGAGTTCGCGCTGCTGCACCAGCCCGTGGTGTCGCTCGAGAGCGGCCGGATCACGTCGGTCACCGCGCAGGCGCGCTGGCGCTCCGCCCAGGGTGTGCTCTTCACGCCCGCGGAGTTCCTGCGCGTCGCCGAGGACAGCGACAAGACCGCCGAGCTCAGCCGCTGGGTGCTCGAGGAAGCCGTCGAGCAGGCCGCCCAGCGCACCGCCACGGGCGTCACGGTGCCCGTCACCGTCCGGACGAACGCGCGGCGGCTGCTGGACCGCTCGGGCCCCCTCGGCTCCGTGGAAGCCCTGCTCACCCGGCACGGACTCGCCTCCGGCGCCCTGATCATCGAGCTGTCCGACGCCGATCCCCGGGTCTCCCTGGACGAGCTGGAGCGCAGGCTGAACGCTCTCAGGCGCCTCGGCGTCCGTATCGCCCTGGACGGCTTCGGCAGCGGCTACGCGGCCATCACGGCGCTCAGGAGACTCCCGGTGGACGTGCTCAAGCTCGACAGGAGTCTGGTCGAGGGAGTGGTGGAGTCCGCCCGGCTGCACAAGATCACCAGCGGGCTGCTGCGGATCGCCACCGACCTCGGACTCCAGTCCGTGGCCGACGGCGTCGACCTTCCGGAGCAGGTCATCGCGTTGCGCGCGATGGGCTGCACCCATGGGCAGGGCATGGCGTTCTCCGGGCCGCTCGACGAGTACCGGCTGCGCAGAGCGCTGTCTTCCGGCCATTATCCGGTGCCCCACGGCCCGGTCGAGCCGGCGTTCGCGGGCGGCGGCTCAGGGGTGTATACGAGTGGTGTGCCGGCAGTTTTCGGGGGCGGTACGGCCCTCCGCTCACATAATGAGACTCCCGTCCCACCCACTTGACAGTCGGTGCGTGCCGGGGGGAGGGTCAATGCCATGCGCACCCGAATTCTCGTACTTGGAAAGCGCGTCGGCTGAAGCTAGGTGGCCACCGGACGGACCCGGGACACCCAGCGACCGCACCCGGCGCGCTCCCCTCGCTTGCCTCACGGCACGAGGGGTTTTTTGTTGCACAGGCACACGTCGTACACCGCACAAAACTCGCAAAAACCCTCAGCATCGAGAAGAGAATGCCGATGACCGAGCAGGCCACCGGGGCCCATCCGCAGCCGCGGCCCCGTTCCGGAGGACAGCAGTCCGCCCCCGAGCACGTCACGGGCGCGCAGTCCCTCATCCGCTCGCTCGAGGAGGTCGGGGCCGAGACCGTATTCGGCATTCCCGGCGGTGCGATCCTTCCGGCGTACGACCCGCTGATGGACTCCAAGCGGGTGCGGCACGTGCTCGTCCGCCACGAGCAGGGCGCCGGCCACGCGGCCACCGGTTACGCGCAGGCCACCGGCAGGGTCGGTGTCTGCATGGCGACCTCGGGCCCCGGAGCCACCAACCTGGTCACCCCGATCGCCGACGCGCACATGGACTCGGTGCCGCTCGTGGCGATCACCGGTCAGGTCGCCTCCAAGGCGATCGGCACGGACGCCTTCCAGGAGGCGGACATCGTCGGCATCACCATGCCGATCACCAAGCACAACTTCCTGGTGACCAAGGCGGAGGACATCCCGCGGACGATCGCGGAGGCCTTCCACATCGCCTCCACCGGCCGTCCTGGCCCCGTCCTCGTCGACATCGCCAAGGACGCCCTCCAGGCGCAGACCACCTTCCAGTGGCCGCCCGTCCAGGACCTGCCCGGCTACCGCCCGGTGACCAAGCCACACGCCAAGCAGATCCGCGAGGCCGCCAAGCTGATCACGCAGGCCAAGCGGCCCGTCCTGTACGTCGGCGGCGGCGTCCTCAAGGCGAACGCCACCGCCGAGCTGAAGGTCCTCGCAGAACTCACCGGAGCGCCCGTCACCACCACCCTGATGGCGCTCGGCGCATTCCCCGACAGCCACCCGCTGCACGTGGGAATGCCGGGCATGCACGGTGCGGTCACCGCCGTCACCGCGCTGCAGAAGGCCGACCTGATCGTCGCCCTCGGAGCCCGCTTCGACGACCGCGTCACCGGCAAGCTGGACAGCTTCGCCCCGTACGCCAAGATCGTCCATGCCGACATCGACCCGGCCGAGATCGGCAAGAACCGCGCCGCCGACGTGCCGATCGTCGGTGACGCCCGCGAGGTCATCGCCGACCTGATCCAGGCCGTGCAGAAGGAGCACGGCGAGGGACACGCCGGCGACTACTCCGCCTGGTGGAACGACCTGAACCGCTGGCGCGAGACGTACCCGCTCGGCTACGACCAGCCCGACAACGGTTCGCTCTCCCCGCAGCAGGTCATCGAGCGCATCGGGCAGCTCGCGCCCGAGGGCGCGATCTTCGCCGCCGGCGTCGGCCAGCACCAGATGTGGGCCGCGCACTTCATCCAGTACGAGAAGCCCGCCACCTGGCTGAACTCGGGCGGCGCCGGGACGATGGGCTACGCGGTCCCGGCCGCGATGGGCGCCAAGGCCGGTCAGCCGGACCGCGCGGTCTGGGCGATCGACGGCGACGGCTGCTTCCAGATGACCAATCAGGAACTGACCACCTGCGCCCTGAACAACATCCCGATCAAGGTCGCCATCATCAACAACGGCGCCCTCGGGATGGTCCGCCAGTGGCAGACCCTCTTCTACAACCAGCGCTACTCCAACACCGTGCTGCACTCCGGCCCGGAGGCGGACGGCAAGCAGCCGAGCGCCGGAACCCGCGTCCCCGACTTCGTGAAGCTGTCGGAGGCCATGGGCTGCCACGCCATCCGCTGCGAGTCCCCGGACGACCTCGACAAGGTCATCGAAGAGGCGAACTCGATCAACGACCGCCCGGTCGTCGTCGACTTCATCGTCCACGAGGACGCGATGGTGTGGCCGATGGTCGCCGCCGGCACCTCGAACGACGAGATCATGGCAGCCCGGGACGTCCGCCCCGACTTCGGCGACAACGAAGACGACTGAGAGAGAGCCGAGTCAGATCATGAGCAGCAAGCACACCCTCTCCGTCCTCGTCGAGAACAAGCCCGGCATCCTCGCCCGGATCGCGGCCCTGTTCTCCCGTCGCGGCTTCAACATCGACTCGCTGGCAGTCGGTGTCACCGAGCACCCCGACATCTCCCGCATCACCATCGTGGTGAACGTGATCGAGGCACTGCCGCTCGAACAGGTCACCAAGCAGCTCAACAAGCTCGTCAACGTGCTGAAGATCGTCGAGCTGGAGCCCGGTTCGGCCGTTCAGCGCGAACTCGTTCTGGTGAAGGTCCGCGCCGACAACGAGACTCGCTCCCAGATCGTCGAGATCGTTCAGTTGTTCCGCGCCAAGACCGTGGACGTCTCCCCGGAGGCGGTCACCATCGAGGCGACCGGTGGCAGCGACAAGCTGGAGGCCATGCTCAAGATGCTGGAGCCGTTCGGCATCAAGGAGCTTGTCCAGTCCGGCACGATCGCGATCGGACGCGGGGCGCGTTCGATCACGGACCGGTCGCTGCGCGCTCTGGACCGGTCGGCCTGATCCTGGAAACCGTCTCGGTGCGGGCGGACGGCGTACACGGTCCGCCCGCATACCGAGACCCGAAGACTTCCCTTCCCCCGCCCGCCGTACGGTGGGACGCAACACGAGCACACCAAGGAGAACCCCAGTGGCCGAGCTGTTCTACGACGACGACGCCGACCTGTCCATCATCCAGGGCCGCAAGGTCGCGGTCATCGGCTACGGCAGCCAGGGCCACGCCCACGCGCTGTCGCTGCGTGACTCGGGTGTCGACGTCCGCGTCGGTCTGCACGAGGGCTCCAAGTCCAAGGCGAAGGCCGAGGAGCAGGGCCTGCGCGTGGTGACGCCGTCGGAGGCCGCCGCCGAGGCCGACGTCATCATGATCCTGGTGCCGGACCCGATCCAGGCCCAGGTCTACGAGGAGCACATCGCCCCGAACCTGAAGGACGGCGACGCCCTGTTCTTCGGCCACGGCCTCAACATCCGCTACGGCTTCATCAAGCCCCCGGCCGGTGTCGACGTCGCCATGGTCGCTCCCAAGGGCCCGGGCCACCTGGTGCGCCGCCAGTACGAGGAGGGCCGCGGTGTCCCCTGCATCGCGGCCGTCGAGCAGGACGCGACCGGCAACGCCTTCGCGCTCGCGCTCTCGTACGCCAAGGGCATCGGCGGCACCCGTGCCGGTGTCATCAAGACGACCTTCACCGAGGAGACCGAGACCGACCTGTTCGGTGAGCAGGCCGTCCTGTGCGGTGGTACGGCCGCGCTGGTCAAGGCGGGCTTCGAGACCCTGACCGAGGCCGGCTACCAGCCGGAGATCGCCTACTTCGAGTGCCTCCACGAGCTGAAGCTCATCGTCGACCTGATGTACGAGGGCGGCCTGGAGAAGATGCGCTGGTCCGTCTCCGAGACCGCCGAGTGGGGCGACTACGTCACCGGCCCGCGCATCATCACGGACGCCACCAAGGCCGAGATGAAGAAGGTCCTCGCCGAGATCCAGGACGGCACGTTCGCCAAGAACTGGATGGAGGAGTACCACTCCGGTCTGAAGAGGTACAACGAGTACAAGAAGCAGGACGCCGAGTCGCTGCTGGAGACCACCGGCAAGGAGCTGCGCAAGCTCATGTCGTGGGTGAACGACGACGAGGCGTGAGCCGAACGACGCGGGGGCCGGAGCGTGACGCTTCGGCCCCTTCGTCGAACCCCGGGTAACGCCGAGAACACGGCGTTGTCCATCCCGTCCAGCCACGGACGGGTGATCCTTCCGCAGCGGCGTAAGACGAACGGCGTGACGCCACTACACTGCTGCACAACATACGCGTCAGGCCCACAGCGTCGTGCGTCTTCCACGCGGCTAGCCAACCTCCACCGCCTGCGGCCGTCGGGACGGCCGTCCGCATTGGACTTGTGAGGACTCACGTGAGCTCGAAACCTGTCGTACTCATCGCTGAAGAGCTGTCGCCCGCTACCGTCGACGCCCTGGGCCCGGACTTCGAGATCCGGCACTGCAACGGCGCGGACCGCGCCGAACTGCTGCCCGCCGTCGCCGACGTCGACGCCATCCTGATCCGCTCGGCCACCAAGGTCGACGCCGAGGCCGTGGCGGCCGCGAAGAAGCTGAAGGTCGTCGCACGAGCCGGCGTCGGCCTGGACAACGTCGACGTCTCCGCCGCCACCAAGGCCGGCGTGATGGTCGTCAACGCCCCCACCTCGAACATCGTGACCGCCGCCGAACTGGCCTGCGGTCTCCTCCTCGCCACCGCGCGCAACATCCCGCAGGCCAACTCGGCCCTGAAGAACGGCGAGTGGAAGCGCAGCAAGTACACCGGTGTCGAGCTCGCCGAGAAGACCCTCGGTGTCGTCGGCCTCGGCCGCATCGGCGCGCTCGTCGCGCAGCGCATGTCCGCGTTCGGCATGAAGGTCGTCGCCTACGACCCGTACGTGCAGCCCGCCCGTGCCGCGCAGATGGGCGTCAAGGTGCTGTCGCTGGACGAGCTGCTGGAGGTGTCGGATTTCATCACCGTCCACCTCCCCAAGACCCCCGAGACCCTCGGCCTCATCGGCGACGAGGCGCTGCACAAGGTCAAGCCCACGGTGCGCATCGTCAACGCCGCGCGCGGCGGAATCGTCGACGAGGCGGCGCTGTTCTCGGCGCTCAAGGAGGGCCGAGTCGCCGGCGCCGGCCTCGACGTGTACGCGAAGGAGCCCTGCACGGACTCCCCGCTCTTCGAGCTCGACCAGGTCGTGTGCACCCCGCACCTCGGCGCCTCCACCGACGAGGCGCAGGAGAAGGCCGGCATCGCCGTCGCCCGCTCGGTGCGCCTGGCCCTCGCGGGCGAGCTCGTCCCCGACGCGGTGAACGTCCAGGGCGGTGTCATCGCCGAAGACGTCAAGCCGGGCCTGCCGCTCGCCGAGCGTCTCGGCCGCATCTTCACCGCCCTCGCGGGCGAGGTCGCGGTCCGTCTCGACGTCGAGGTGTACGGCGAGATCACCCAGCACGACGTCAAGGTGCTCGAACTCTCCGCGCTCAAGGGCGTGTTCGAGGACGTCGTCGACGAGACGGTGTCGTACGTCAACGCCCCGCTGTTCGCCCAGGAGCGCGGCGTCGAGGTCCGGCTGACCACCAGCTCGGAGTCCCCGGACCACCGCAATGTCGTCACCGTGCGCGGCACGCTCGGCGACGGCCAGGAGGTCTCGGTGTCCGGCACGCTGGCCGGGCCGAAGCACCTCCAGAAGATCGTCGCCGTCGGCGAGTACGACGTGGACCTCGCGCTCGCCGACCACATGGTCGTGCTGCGCTACGAGGACCGTCCCGGTGTCGTGGGCACCGTCGGCCGCATCCTCGGCGAGGCCGGCATCAACATCGGCGGTATGCAGGTCGCCCGTGCCGCGGTGGGCGGCGAGGCGGTCGCCGTGCTCACCGTGGACGACACGGTCTCGCCGGCGGTGCTCGGTGAGCTGGCGGAGGAGATCGGAGCGGCTTCGGCTCGCTCGGTCAACCTCGTCTGAGGTCGCCCGCACCCCTGGGGGCCGCCGCCCCCAGACCCCCGCATCGGCCTGGACGGTCTCGTCCTCAAGCGCCGGACGGGCTGGGAGCTTCCGTACACCGGGGGCACCGGCGCGTCCGGCGTTTGCGGTTTCCGCGGTGCTGTGAGCGGGGGAGTGCATCAGCGAGAAACAGCCCCTCCGGCGATTGAGGAGCGGGGGCTGGGGGCGGAGCCCCAGGCAGGGGACGGGTAGGGGCGGCGGGGGCGAAGAAACCCGGGCGGCGCCGACCTGGGGCCGAGGCCTCCGGGCAGGGAATCCGGGCCGGGGTGTCCGATCGGGGCGTCCGACCGGGGCCGGCGGAGCGTCGCGGCCGGGGCCGGCGGGGCGTCGCGGCCGGGGCGGGCGGGGCGTCGCGACCCGGGCCGGAGGGCGTTCCGGCCGGGTCAGGGCGACCGTTCCGGCCGGGGTCAGGAGCCGTCCCGGCCGGGAGTGACCAGGCCCTCGCGGTAGGCGATGGCGACGGCCTCCGTGCGGCTCGCGGCACCCAGCTTCGCGAGAATGTTGGACACGTGCACGCTCGCCGTCTTGCCGCTGATGAAGAGCTCCTCCCCTATCTGACGATTGGTGCGCCCCCGCGAGAGCAGCAGCAGGACATCGCTCTCCCGGGCGGTCAGCACGGGGGAGCGGTCCGCGCCGGACGGCGCCCCACCCAGCCGCCCGCGCCGCACGAGCGCATCCACGGCCTCACGCAGCGGCTCCGCCCCCAGACGGACCGCGGTCCCACGCGCCTCCCGCGCCTGCTCGGCGGCCTCCACCCGTCGGTCCGCCGCGAGCAGCGCCTCGGCGAGCCGCCACCGGCAACGGGCCAGCTCGTACGGATCGCCGTAGCCGAACGCGGTGACGGCCTTCTCCCAGGCCGGCACGTCCGGCCCGGAGTGCGCGCGCAGCCACTCCGCCTCGGCCCGCGCGAGCCAGGCCAGCCCCTCCGGCCCCTGCCGCGAACCGTCCTCGCCCCGGTCCGCGGTGACCCGCGCGGTCTCCACCAGCTCGGCCGCGGTGCCGGTCCACCGGCGCGCCCCCGCCTCGTCCCCGGTCAGCCGCAGCTCCGCGGCCGTGTCCGCGACCGCGGACAGGGCGAGCGCGGCCAGCCGGACCCCGACGTCGGGCCGTTCGGTGGCCGTGTTCCCGGTGAGCGCGCTGATCGTGTCGCGCATCCGCCCGACGGCGGCATCGGCGTCCCCGCGCAGTGCGGCGGCGTCGGTCAGCACGATCCCGCCGATGAGCGTGGCCAGCCAGTCGAACGGCCCCGCCAGCAGGGCACGGGCGCGGTCGTCGGCGTCCTCGTCACCGCGCGCCACGGCCACGTACAGGGCGGGTCCGATCGCGAACCCGGCCGCGGCGGGCAGCCGCTCGGCATCGGACGCCGCCGCGGTGACGCACTCGTCCCAGCGGCCCAGGGTGTAGAGCACCAGGGACTGGAGGTAGCGCAGCTCCAGCGCGTACGGCGAGGAGACGAGACCGGAACGGCGGGCACGGTCCAGGCCCTCGCCGAGCCAGTTCAGGCACTCGTCGAGGTCGCCCGATTCGTAGCAGCCGATGGCGAGGTTGTAGAGCGCGCGCATCTCGACCGGGACGTTGCCGGAGCCGCGTGCCAGACCGCGGGCCTGCCGCAGCCGGTCGCGGCCTCGCCGCGTACGCCGGTTGTCCGGCTCCAGACCGACCAGGGAGACCAACAGGTCGGCCTGCGCGTCGACGAGCCGGAGCTGTTCGGCGGTGCGCAGCGCCTGGCGGGCGACCCGCTCGGCGTCCTCGTCCCGGCCCACGTACCGCGCCGCCATGACATGGGTGGCCGCCGCCCACACCCAGGTGTACGAGGGAGGCTCCTCGGGGATCATGGCGAGCGCTTCGCTGCTGTAGGTGAAGGCCGC
Source organism: Streptomyces sp. 142MFCol3.1 (assembly GCF_000424945.1). NCBI lineage: Bacteria > Bacillati > Actinomycetota > Actinomycetes > Kitasatosporales > Streptomycetaceae > Streptomyces > Streptomyces sp. 142MFCol3.1. The sequence goes on along the minus strand of NZ_AUKV01000045.1, from coordinate 1,684 downwards.
CTTCAGGCTGTCGATGCGCATCAGGTTGCCCGCGAGGGTGTAGCGGACGCGCGCCGCGAGTTCCGAGTCGGCGTCCGAGCCCGCCCGGGCGAGCGCGGCTCGGGTGAGGTGGACCGCCCGGTGGGACTCGCCGGCCCGCGCGGCCGCCGCGGAGGCGCGCAGGGTGAGGGTCACCGGGTCGCCGTCCCCCGGGCGGGCCGCGGCGTCCACCGCGGGCCACAGTTCGAGGGCCATCTCCACGTGGCGCAGTTCCTCGGCGGGCGCGCCGACCTGCTGGGCGTGGTCGGCGGCTTCGAGCGAGGCCGTCAGCGCGTCGGCGAGGTCGTGGCTCTCGCGCGAGTGATGGGCCCGCTCCGCCGCGTTCCGTGCCGAACGGCCGTTCTCCGCGAGGAGCCGGGCGAAGGTTCCGTGCAGCCGGACCCGCTCGCCCGGCAGCAGGTCGGCGTACACGGCCTCGCGGGTCAGGGCATGCCGGAACGAGTACGCGGCAGCTTCGTCGGGGACGAGCAGCTGCCGGCCGACGGCCTCGCGCAGCGCTGACTCCAGCGCGTCCTCGGGCAGTTGTACGGCGTCGCGCAGCAGGTCGTGCTCGACGCGGCGGCCGGCGACGGCCGCCGTGCGCAGCACCTGCTGGGCGGTCTCGGAGAGTTGCTCGATCCGGATGAGGAGGACGTCGGCGAGGCCGCTGGGCATGGCGGGGGAGGCGGTGTCGACGCCGCCCGGCAGCGCGGCGAGCAGTTCCTCCGCGTAGAAGGCGTTGCCCTCGGCGCGTTCGACGATGCGGGTGACCGTGGTCTCCGGCACGGCGTCCGTGCGCAGGGCCCGGACCAGGCGGGCCACCTCGGCGTCGGGCATGGGCCGCAGTTCGAGGCGGTCGACGGCGGGCAGCCGTATCAGCTCGGCGAGCAGGGGGCGCAGGGGGTGGCGCCGGTGCAGGTCGTCCGCCCGGTAGGACGCGAAGACCGCGAGGCGGTGGGCAAAGGCGCCGGCCGCCGGCCGTTGCAGGACGCCGCGGCTGAGCAGGAAGCGCAGGAGGTCGCGGGAGGACTGGTCCGCCCAGTGCAGGTCTTCGAGGACCAGCAGCAGCGGGCTGATGTCGGTGACGGCGGCGAGGAGTCCGGCGAGCCCCTCGAAGAGCTGGAGCCGCCCGCCGTGGTCCGCGCCGGTGCCGGGGCCCGCGCCGAGCAGCGGGCCCACGGCAGGGTGCGCCGCGACGGCGGGGGCGAAGCGCTCGTCCGCGGCGAGGGCACCGAGGATCTCCGTGAACGGCAGGTACGGCAGGCCTACGTCGCCCAGGTCCACGCAGTGGCCGGTGAGGACCGTCATGCCGGTGGCGGCGGCGTGGGCCGCGGCTTCCGCGAGGGTGCGGGTCTTGCCGACGCCGGCGTCGCCCGCCACCAGTACGGCGCGCGGGTCGCCCTGTTTCGCCCGCTCCAGCACGCCGGTGAGCCGGGCGAGTTCGTCCGCGCGGCCGATGAACGGCGTACCGAAAGTCTGTGCCACGAGGACATCCTGGCACGCGGCTCGGACAGGACGGCTCCGGCCGACGCACCCGGGCCGGGGGACCCCCAGGGGGCGGCGAGGGGGGAGCGGCGGCTTTGGCCTGTGCGCCGGGATCGGCGGGGGTCCCGGGTGTGGTGCTGGCAAGGGGTGGCTCCGGTCTGTGCGCCGGGATCGGCGGGGG